>CADBSR010000087.1 GCA_902797385.1 uncultured Lachnospiraceae bacterium | reverse complement strand
CAGCTGGAAAAGATTTACGCTTTCTTTGGAACAAAGCTTGCCGAATAACGCAAAAGGGATTATACTAATCCCTGATGAAAGCCTTGTTTATTGCTGAAAAACCGAGTGTGGCCCGCGAGTTTGCGGCGGCCCTTCATGAACCCATGGACCAGCAGGACGGTTATCTGGAAAGCCAGAGCGCCGTCGTCAGCTGGTGCGTGGGTCATTTGGTTTCTATGAGCTATCCGGAAGCCTATGATCCGGAACTAAAGAAATGGCGGATGGAGACGCTGCCGTTTATTCCGGAAAACTACCGCTATGAAGTGATCGGGAGCGTAAAAAAACAGTTCGGTATACTGAAAGGTCTGATGAACCGGCAGGATATCGGCCGCATCTATGTCTGCACCGACTCCGGACGGGAAGGTGAATATATTTACAGACTTCTGGAACAGGAAGCTGGGACGGTGGTCGCCGACAGACGCCGGGTATGGATCGATTCCCAGACGGAAGAAGAGATCCGGAACGGGATCAGGAATGCAAAACCGCTGTCGGCCTATGACGATCTGGCGGCGGCGGCTTACCTGCGCGCCAAAGAAGATTATCTGATGGGGATCAATTTTTCCCGGGTCCTGGCGATCCGCTACGGATATCAGATTTCCGACTATCTGGGAAAACGGACGAAACTGGCCGTCGGCCGGGTCATGACCTGCGTTTTGGGCATGGTGGTCCGCCGCGAACGGGAGATCCGGGACTTTGTTAAAACGCCCTTTTACCGTCTCCAGGGATCCTTTGCTCTGCCGGGAGCCGGAGAGGACAGCGGAACCATCCGGGCAGACTGGAAGGCCGTCCCGGGCAGCCGGTATTTTGAGAGTCCTTTCCTGTATAATGAGAACGGATTCAAGGAGGAGAAAAAAGCCCGGGAGCTGAAAGACTTCCTTACGGGCAAAGAGGCGGTGCTTACCGTCGTTTCACGCCGAAAGGAAAAGAATAATCCGCCGCTGTTGTTTAATTTGGCGGAACTCCAGAATACCTGCTCCAAACAGTTAAAGATCAGCCCGGATAAGACCCTGGAGATCACCCAGGAGTTATACGAAAAGAAGCTGGTGACCTATCCCCGTACCGATGCCCGCGTTCTGTCCACAGCTGTCGCAAAGGAGATTCGGAAAAATATAAGCGGTCTGGGAAAGATCCAGAACGTTGCGCCGTTTGTTAAGCAGATCATGGACAACGACTGGGATAAAGGCATTGCCAAAACCAGATATACCAACGATAAAATGATCACGGACCACTATGCAATCATTCCGACCGGCCAGGGTTTAAACGCTCTTGGCAGCCTGTCCGCGCAGTCAAAGGCCGTCTACGAACGGATCGTCAGGCGCTTCCTTTCTGTCTTTTTCCCGCCCGCTGTCTATGAAAAGACCTCCCTGGAGATCACTGTGGACAGTGAACATTTCTTTGCTTCTTACAGGAGCCTTCAGGAGGAAGGATATCTGGCCGTCGCTTCCGTTTCGGGGAAAAAGGAAGAGAGTTCACCTGAGAAAAAACAAGAGGAAACCGGAAAAGAAGGCGGAGCCGCAGAGGAGGAAGACGAGCAGGATGCAGGCGCACTGGAAAAGCTTTTGGAAAAGCTTCGAAAGGGCCAAAAGCTTGTGCTCTCGGACCTTGTCATCCGGCCGGGGGAAACCAAACCGCCCAAGCGCTATAACTCCGGTTCTTTGATCCTTGCCATGGAAAATGCCGGGCAGTTGATCGAAGACGAGGAGATGCGGGCGCAGATCAAAGGCTCCGGGATCGGTACGTCCGCGACGCGGGCTGAGATCCTGAAAAAATTGGTCGGCAACGACTATCTGAAGCTGAATAACAAGACGCAGATCGTAACGCCGACGCTGCTCGGAGAAATGATCTTCGATACGGTTTCCGTCACCATTAAGGCTCTTCTGGTTCCGGAACTCACCGCCAACTGGGAGATGGGCCTTTCCAAAGTCGCGGAAGGCACGTTGAAAGAAGAGGATTATATGGAGAAGCTGAAGAGCTTTATTGAAAAACAGGTAGAAAATGTCCGTGTCTCTCACGCCCAGGATTTGCTGATCGAGCGGTACCGCTATCTGGGCGCGATATACGGGAAAAAGTAGGAGATCCTTCAGGGGGAGTCTGAAAGGCAATGATAATGGATAAAACGATTACACAGGAACAGGAAAAAGGAAAGCAGGGCGTCAGTTGGCAGCTCATCGTTTTTCATATTGTTCTGATCCTGATCGCCGTATTCACCCTGGTCTTCTTTATAAAGAGCGGGCAGAATCCCCGGGTCAGTACCATCAACCGGCAGCGCATACGAAGTGCCCTCATTCTTTTCGGCGGCGGTTTTTCCATTTTGTTTATACGTTTTCACTTTTTGTATAAACTGAAATATCGTCATAAAGCCGTGCAGAAGATGATGCGGCGCCGCCTGTTTGACCGGCTGCCGCTGTACGTCCTGTGGGGTCTTGCTGCCGTACTGATTACCATGGGCTTTTACCTGCGTCAGGTCGACCGCATCCCGGCAGAAGAAAAAATCGTTCTGTTTCTGGACACGTCCGCCGAAACCGGTCCGCTTGCCGCAAAATTGGATGAGGCGCTGCCCACACCGCTTCGCTGGATCGAGGTGCGGGACGTGAGACACGGGATGTTCTACGAAGAAAACATGATCGATGCCGACATCTGGATCCTGAAGGCGTCACATGTTGAGAACATGCGTGAATACATTCTTCCGGGTCATGAAGAGATTGTGTACCAGGCCGAAACCGCAAAGGGCCCGGCGCAGGAATGGATCCGCTATCTGGTGGCGGAAAAAGATGAAAACGGAGCGATTATCCTGCCGGAAGCAGAAGATTATATTCTGGTGTTCAACAAAAAATCCCTGCATACGGGCACGCTGACAGGATCCGATGAAAGTGCGTTTACTCTGGCGGAACTGTTCCTGAAGCTTCCGTAAGGATGAAATGATATAAATATAGAAGGAGAAAAAAAGTATGAAACACAGATGCTTACTGCTGCTTTGCCTTGGCGCTCTACTTGTGAGTGTTGCTGCCTGCGGAACAGGAAGTGAGGAAAGCAAAACGAGCGGAACGACCCAAACAAGCGAAACGGAAGCAGGAAAAAAGACGGTGGAAAAACTGGAAAGCAGCCTGTATGTAAAAAAGGTGGAAAACCTGTCGGATGATTTTATCATGGGGGTCGACCTTTCTTCTGTCCTGGCTGAAGAGGCCAGCGGGGTAAAATACTATAATTTTGCCGGAGAAGAGCAGGATATCTTCAAGACCCTGGCCGAATGCGGCGTCAATACGATCCGCGTCCGTGTCTGGAATGATCCCTACGATGCCGAAGGCCACGGCTTTGGCGGCGGCAACAACAATATCGATGCGGCAGTCGCAATCGGTAAAAGAGCGGCAGCGGCCGGTCTGTCGCTTCTGGTGGATTTTCACTATTCGGATTTCTGGGCAGATCCGGGCAAGCAGATGATCCCCCGCGCCTGGAAGGGACTGAAATATACGGAAAAAGTCGACGCCTTGTATCAGTTTACCAAGGAAAGTCTGGAAAAACTCAAGGCGGCCGGCGTCCCGGTCTCCATGGTCCAGGTCGGCAATGAAACCAACGGTGCCATGGCAGGCTACGAAGTCTGGGAAGATATCGCCGAACTGATGAAAGCCGGATCAAAAGCGATCCGCGAAGTATATCCGGAGGCCCTGGTTGCAGTCCATTTTGCCAATCCCGAGAAGGCCGGATCCTACCAGACCTATGCCAGCAATCTGAATTTTTACGGGGTCGATTATGACGTGTTCGGTTCTTCGTATTATCCGTACTGGCACGGAACACTGGACAATCTGGCAAAGACCTTGAATGAGATCAGTGAAAAATACGGAAAAAAAGTCATGGTCCTGGAGACTTCCTATGCTTTTACCGGGGAGGATACCGACTTTTCCGGCAATACGATCGGAGACGGAAGTGCCGTCACCAAGGATTATCCCTATACGGTCCAGGGACAGGCGAATGCGGTGCGGAATGTGATCGATACGGTTGCGTCGCTGCCGCAGGGGATCGGTGTAGTGTACTGGGAAGGTGCCTGGATCACGGTCGGGACCAACTCCTGGGAGGAAAACAGTGCAAAATGGGAGAAGTACGGATCCGGCTGGGCGTCCAGCTATGCGGCCGTCTACGATCCGGACGATGCCGGAAAGTATTACGGCGGGAGTGCGGTCGACAACCAGGCGTTCTTTGATGCGGCCGGAAAGCCTCTGGAATCCCTGAAAATATTTAACCTTGTGCGCTTCGGCAATGAAGTGGAAGTTCGGGCTGATGCCCTGGAAGATGTGACGCTGCAGTTTGACTTAAACGGCAGTATCGACATGCCGGAGACCGTGAGCGCCGTGATGAACGACGATTCCAGGCAAACGGTCCCCGTCAGCTGGAATCTGACCGAGGAAGACATTCAAAAAATGAAGAGCAACGGGCCCGAAAAGTATGTCATCACGGGAGATGCGTCCGGCATGAAAGCGACGGCTTACGTCAGTATGATCGAATACAATTTCCTGAAAAACGACAGTTTTGAAGACGGAACCGTGGAACCGTGGGTCGTAAATGACCTGGCTGGAGCGGACCAGCTGTATGTGGAAAACAAAGGGACCGATTCGCTGACAGGAAAATGGCATATGCACTTCTGGAGCGAAAAGAAGAATTCCGTGGAGTTTACCCTGGAACAAAGCGTCAAGGATCTGGAAAGCGGGAATTATAAATACGCTATCTCGATCATGGGCGGGGATGCCGGAGAAACCGAGATTTATGCCTATGTAAAGATCAACGGGGAGATCATTGCTCAGGTTCCCCTGGAAATCACGTTCTACGGAAGCTGGGATACGGCCCAGATCCCTTCCTTCGCCTATGAGGCCGGACAGGAGCTGAGCGTAGGCATTTATGTCAAATGCAGCGGCGCCGGGAATGGGGCCTGGGGGAAAATCGATGACGCGATGCTGAATAAAGCTTCCGAATAGACCGGGGAATGACTGCACAATAAATAAAATTTTATGAAAATCATAAATAAAATTATTGAAAATTTGTGCAGCGTGGTGTATTATAAATAATGTCGCAGGAGTATCCTGCCAGAACGATGTATAACCATTCAGCGATCTTTTGCTGAACAAAAGAAGGAGGAAACATTTATGAAGAAAATTATGGCCCTGGTTTTAAGCCTGGTCATGATCCTGTCTCTGGCCGCATGTGGCTCCGGTTCCACATCGACCTCAGCTGACGGTGGAAACAATTCCACCAAGGCGCCTGCAACGACCCCCGCTGCCACGCAGTCCGCGCTTGCCGGGACCTATAAGATCCTGGTCTGGACCGGTGAAGATGCTGTTGAGCTGACCAAGAAGCAGATCGAAGACTTCAACAAGTCCAACGAATACGGCATCACCTTCGAAGCGGAAGTCAACCCTGTGTCCGAAAAAGAAGCTGCGGATCATATGTTGATTGATATCAACGCCGGTGCTGATCTGTACTGCTTCGCGCAGGACCAGTTCGCCCGTCTGGTTCAGTCCAACGCTCTGAATGCATTAGGCGCTCAGGCGGCAGAAACCGTCAAGGCTGCCAATGACCCCGTTGTCGTGGCTGCCGGTATGTCCGGTGAGACCCTGTATGCCTATCCCATGACTTCCGATAACGGCTATTTCATGTACTATGACAAGAGCGTTATCCCGGATGCCGATGTAGATTCTCTGGAAAAGCTGATCGCTGACTGCGAGGCAGCCAACAAGTATTTCGCGTTCGAGCTGAACACCTCTGCCTGGTACCTGGCCTCGTTCTTCTTCGGAACCGGCTGCGTTTCCGAATGGACGACCGGTGATGACGGCGAATTCATTTCCGTGAACGACACCTTCGATTCCGAGAAGGGTCTGATTGCTGCCAAGGGCTTGAAGAAGCTCGTTGATTCTCCCATGCATCTGTCCTCGTCCTCTGCCGATGAATTCAACAACGGTGCTGCCATTGTTGTGACCGGCACCTGGGCCTTCGATGCCATCAAGGATATCCTGGGTGACAACCTGGGCGCGACCGACCTTCCTTCCTTTGAAGTGGACGGACAGTCTTATCACCTTGGTTCCTTCAACGGCTGCAAGCTGATGGGTGTCAAGCCTCAGGGTCAGGATACCGTAAAGCAGGCCGCTCTGCACAGACTGGCTCAGTATCTGACCGACGAAGCCCGTCAGATCGAACGTTTCGAAGCCTTAAGCTGGGGCCCGGCCAACCTGAATGCACAGAAACTGGATGCCGTTACTGCCAACCCCGGTCTGGCTGCTCTGTTAAAGCAGAACGTGTATTCCGTTCCTCAGGGACAGATCCATGGCTCCTGGTGGGATATCGCAAAGGTCATTGCGGATGATGTCAAGGCTGCGACTGACGAAGCCGGCTTAAAGAAAGCCCTGACCAACTACTCCAGCAAGATCTCTTCGCTGTTCACTATGACTTCCGACGAGAAGGAAGCCTGGAGCGTAATCGGTATGTTCAACAGCACCGATGGTTTCTTCTTCACAGACTACAAAGATGAAAAGCGTTCCAACTGGGCAGAAGATCTGCCTATGGTTGCTGACGGTGAGAAGTTCCGCACTGCTGATGCCTGGGAGATCCCGGCCGGCTGCGAGTTTAAAGTCCGTCAGGGCAAGAGCTGGGATGTTTCTTTCCCGGCCGAGAACTTCAAGGTTGAGACGGCCGGTACCTACTTTATCGTGTTCGATCCCGCTACCAATGAGATCACACTGACCGCCAAATAAGTTTTCCGGGTTCCTTTAGTTCCAAGAATAACATAAAACTTTTTCTTGGCTGATATCCGGATTCAGAAAGGTTGGAGTCATCCGGAATGGCCCCAACCTTTCTCTTTCAGGAACATTTGAAAGGGCGAAGTATGAAAAAATATACGGAATTAGAGTATTTACGACTTTCAAAAGGAAAAAAGTTTCTGTATCGTCTGTTGAGCTCTCTTGCCTCGATCCCCGAAAAACTGTGGAACGGGATCAAAGGGATCGGCAGATTCTTCGCAAAGTTCTTTCTTGGGATCGTGCATTCTTTTGCCAATCTGGGAAAGACTTTCGTAAACGGCGACTGGAAAACCAAGCTTTCCTATTTCATCATGGGCTTCGGCAATATCAGCCGGGGACAGGTGCTCAGAGGATTGCTGTTCCTTCTCTTTGAAGTCGTTTTCATCTTTTATATGGTCTGGCCGCAAGGGGGGCTTTACTGGCTGAAAATGCTGCCTTCGCTGGGCCTGCAGGGACCGGAAAAAGGATATGATGAAATTCTGGACCAGCATATTCTGATACCGCACGACAATTCCTTCCGGATCCTGCTCTACGGTGTTCTGACGATATTCTTCATTGTCGCATTTGTGTATACCTGGCGGGCCAACATCCGTCAGAATGAGATCGCCGAGAAGATCCTGGCGTCCGGGAAGAAGTTAAAGAGCGGAAAACAGGATCTGCATTCTCTGGTGGACGACAATTTCCACAAGACGCTGCTGGCGCTGCCGCTCACCGGTATCATTGTCTTTACCGTTATGCCGATCATCTTCATGGTCCTGGTCGCGTTTACCAATTATGACGCACAGCATAACGGCTATACCAATGCCTTGTTCAGCTGGGTCGGGCTGGAGGAATTCCGGACGATCTTTTCCTGGGACGTCGGCGGCGTCAACTACGCGGCGACTTTCGGTGAGATCCTGACCTGGACGCTCATCTGGGCTTTCTTTGCCACCTTTACCAACTATTTCCTCGGGATCTTCGTGGCCATGATGATCAACAAGAAGGGCATCAAGATCAAGAAGCTCTGGCGGACCATCCTGGTTCTGACCATCGCGATCCCGCAGTTCATTTCCCTTCTGTATGTATCGAAGATGTTCGATAAGAACGGGATCGTGAACGGGGCGCTGCAGTCGCTTGGGCTGACAACGTCGGCCATTGATTTCTGGGGAACACCGTCACTGGCCAGGATCATGGTGATCGTGATCAATATCTGGATCGGGATCCCGTATGTGATGCTGATCGCGACCGGTATCCTGATGAATATCCCGGCCGATCTGTATGAATCCGCCCGGATCGACGGTGCCAGCGGCTGGAAACAGTTCACCAAGATCACGCTGCCGTACATGCTGTTCATCACCGGCCCGTATCTGCTTACCAGCTTTACGAGCAATATGAACAACTTCAACGTGATCTATCTGCTGACGGGAGGCGGACCGACCAATGCCGCAGCCTCCGGGGCAGCCGGGGCAGTAGGACATACCGACCTGCTGATCACCTGGCTGTTCAAGATCACCACACAGAATGAGCCGAAATACGGCCTGGCCTCTGTTATCGGTATCCTGGTCTTCCTGGTCGTCGCGATCATTTCACTGGTCGTGTACAGCCGGCTGCCGTCCGTAAAGAATGAGGAGGATTTCCAGTAATGAGTGAACTGAATCAGGCTGGAAACAGCAAAAAGCATATGGGTCTGAAAGCCAAGCAGCGGCTCAGCAACTCGCTTGTCTATGTGATGCTGGTCATCATCAGCATCGTTTGGCTGATCCCCTTCGTCTGTATCGTTCTGCAGTCTTTCCGCATGGAATCGACCGGCCGTGTGGGCTATGTTATCCCGCAGGTGTGGGGACTGGGAAACTATACCAGACTGCTGGAAACCAATTTCCCGAGATGGTATCTGAACACCCTGATTATTGCCCTGGTGGTGGCGATCCTTCAGACCATCATTGTGCTGTGCATGAGCTATACGCTGTCCCGGTTCCGCTTCAAGATCCGGAAAGGACTCATGCAGTTCATGCTGATCCTCGGCATGTTCCCCGGGATCCTGGGCATGATCATTCTGTACCGTGTCCTGGACGATCTGGGCTTAACCGGTCTGCACGCGGTGCCGGGCTTGATCCTTGTCTCCGTCGCTTCCTCCGGGATGGGATATTATGTTTCCAAAGGCTTCTTTGATACGATCCCGAAATCGCTCGATGAGGCAGCCCGTGTGGACGGGGCTAACCGAATGCAGGTCCTGAACAAGATCATCCTGCCGCTTTCCAAGCCTATCGTGATCTACACGGTATTGACCGGCTTTATGGGGCCGTGGGCCGATTTCGTATTTGCCCGTTATATTTCGCAGTTAAAGCCTTTAGGCATGAACGTGGCAGTCGGACTGCAGTCCTGGCTGGCAACGGATACGATGGTCCACGACAATTACACCTTGTTCTGCGCAGGCGGTGTCGTGGTCGCGCTTCCGGTCGCGATCCTGTTCATGTGTCTGCAGAAGTATTATGTGGAAGGCGTCACGGGCGGCGCTGTCAAGGGGTAATATCCAAGGAGGATTGAGGAAATGGCAAGTGTAAAACTCACAAATGTTAAAAAAGTATATGATAATCATGTTACAGCCGTTCATGACTTTAACCTGGATATCGCCGATAAGGAATTCATTGTATTTGTAGGGCCGTCCGGCTGCGGCAAATCCACAACCCTTCGAATGATCGCCGGGCTGGAGGAGATCAGCGGCGGTACCATCGAGATCGACGGGGAAGTCGTGAACGATCTGCAGCCGAAGGACCGCAATATCGCTATGGTTTTCCAGAATTACGCGCTGTATCCGCATATGACGGTCTACGACAATATCGCTTTCTCGCTGCGTTTAAAGAAAATGCCGGAAGACGAAGTCTATGAGCGGGTCACCAAGGCGGCTGAGATCCTGGGCATTACGGAATACCTGCTGCGCAAGCCCCGTGCTTTGTCCGGCGGACAGCGCCAGAGAGTTGCCATCGGTCGTGCCATGGTCCGGGATTCCAAGGTTTTCCTGATGGATGAGCCTTTGTCCAACCTGGATGCGAAGCTCCGTAACCAGATGCGCGCCGAGATCATCCTGCTGCGTCAGAAACTGGATACGACCTTCATTTACGTCACGCACGACCAGACGGAAGCCATGACCCTGGGTGACCGGATCGTCATCATGAAAGACGGGTATATTCAGCAGGTCGGGACTCCGACGGAAGTCTTTGATATGCCGAAGAACCTCTTCGTGGCCGAATTCATCGGCGCGCCGAAGATGAATATCATGGATACCAAACTCTTCAAGGAAGGCGGAAACTATTATGTGAAGCCGTTCGGCGTCAAGATCCCGGTCGACGGAGAGAAGGGAGAGGCGTTAAAGAGCCGCGGTGTATCCGAACAGGAGATCAAACTCGGCGTTCGTCCGGAGCATATGAGTCTGTTCTTCGAAGACGGCGAAAACCGTATCCCGTGCACGCTGGAAGTCAATGAAATGATGGGCAGCGAACTGCATCTGCACGTCCTGGCACCGGATGGCACCTCGCTGATCATTCGTGTTCCCACCATCAATCTGAGCACGGCACAGAAAAAGCAGATCAAAAACGGAGCCAGACTCTACGTCGGCTTTACCGGTCAGGTCATGCATTTCTTCGACCGGAAGGAGAACAACAATCTGCTGGTGTAATTCCGCCAGGTGATGCCTGTTCTTGGCAAAAAAGAAAACGGCGCCCGCCTTTTATAACGGACGCCGTTTTTCGCGCTGTAACGATTTATGCAAGTGTCCCCATTGGATCCCAGGGATGTAAGTGGTGCGGCTCTTTCTTTAATGCCTCTAACTGCTTCCTGGTCAGGTATTTCTTCTTTACGACCGCCTGGTAAACGAAATAGTCGAACCAGAGATCGGTAGCGGTATAATAGCCTTTATACGCCTTTTCATCGCCCCAGGAGTTCTCAATTTTCCACTTGGTAGGCTTGTCGTCCGCCAGATTGACCCCGGTGATGACCATGGCATGATTCATGGCACTCTGTGCGAAATTCAGCAGATCGGCCTTTTCCATCTTCAGATCGAAGCCGAAGGCCGGTGCGTAATCATACTGCTCCGGTGCCCAGACGCCCCGCTGGCGGTCACCGAATTTGCCGGCATCCGACCCGAACCAAACCGGTTCCCCGTCCTTTAACGAGGAAAGGACCGCCGCTTTGAGCTCCTTCATGGGCAGATTCAGGTAATGGATCGGATCACCGCCGATTACATTGCCGATATAATCGACTGTAAAGGTTTCGTAGAACGGTTTGTCCTCGGTGGGGGAGTTGATCAGGGACACATATTCGTCGATATCTTCCCCGACATATCTTTCATAGAAGGCAAGCGGGGTCAGATCCCGTTCGCAGTGATACGTTTTATCCTTGTCGACATATTCAAAATCGAAGCGTTCCGCGGGCAGACCGAAGGCAATGGCCAGCACGCGGAAAAGCTGCGCCAGCACTTCCTCTTTTCTGGCACGGAGCTTTTTGGTATGACCGGCCGCGCTCAGCCGGTGAGCCTCGGCGGCAAAGCGCCGGATGACAGTATTGATGATATAATTGGAATCCATGGTATGGGAACTGGCCCAGGTTTCCGGCATGACATTTTTGGGAACGATGCCGTACTTTTTGATCAGGGAGCGGAACATATCCCACTGTCCGCCGTCACCGACGCAGGGGCGGAGGATGGTCTGCAGGGTCCTGTCATCGGAAGGCTTATCGGCAAGTTCGATCATGGCTTCGAGGGAGTAATTGATCTTTTCCAGCTTGTCATAGAAAGCGACGAAGTTCTGAGACAGTTCAAAGTCCTCGCTGCCGATTTTCTTGGCGATGATCTCACGCAGGATATTGCAGCCGGCAAAGATCCAGCAGCGGCCGCTGGACATCTGGTTGGTCACCTTCATGGTTTTGATCTCCAGAGAGAACTGATGATCATTGCCGATCCGGCTGTCCGCGTGGTAAACGAGATCGCCTATGGCCGTCTTGCTGGCGGCATTCTGCATGGCTCTTGCGGTGACATCCTTCTCAAAAGAAGAACGAAATGCCTGAAGGGATTCCTGCGTGATGGCTGACGCGTTGTTCATACTTATAACCTCCTTTTCATGAACAGACGGTTCCGGTATGAGACCGGGTTTCACAAGGATCAGACGGGATCGGAAAAGATCCCGGATATTTCTTCATTTGTCAGGCGGCGGTAGTGTCCGGGCAGAAGAGAGGCATCTAACGAAAGACCGCCGATCGTATCGCGCCGCAGAGCCATCACGGTTTTTCCGCAGGCTGCAAACATTCTTTTGACCTGATGATATTTGCCTTCACAGATCCGGACGCGGGCCTCGCTGATGCTGTCGCTGCGCAAGATCTCAAGAAAGGCCGGCCGGCAGAGCCCTTCGTTTTCAAGATAGATCCCTTCCGAAAACCGGCGGACGTCATCTTCCGTCAGGATCCCCTCTGCCGTAACGGAATAGGTCTTGTAGATCTCATGGGAGGGGGAGATGATCCTGTGACACAGGGCGCCGTCGCTGGTCAGAAGCAAGAGGCCGGTCGTATCCTTGTCCAGGCGTCCGGCAGGGAAAAGGGCCGGGAAGCGGTCTTCTTCGGAAATCAGGTCCAGCACGCTCTGCCCGCCGCTTTCTTCGGTCGTACTGATATATCCGGCCGGCTTGTTCAGCATAAACGTGCTTTGCTCATGCAGGAGAAAGGACTTCCCGGCGATCTGCAGCCGCAGTCCTTCCACGGAAAACTTGGCAGCCGGATCCCGGCAGACTGTATCCTCCACGGATACAAGCCCCTTTCGGATGAGTTCGCTGCCTTCCCGGCGGGTATAAGGTGTATAGGCGGAGAGAATCCTGTCCAGTCGAAGTTTCAACATAAGCAACCCCCTGATCTTCTTATTATGCCGCATAAAAGCCGCTTTGTCAAAGACTTGAATTTTACGGCCGGATTGGGTATAATCATACAGAAAAATGACTTTTGGAGGAAAATGCTCATGGGAAAGATCCTGCTGACAGGCGGCTGCGGTTTTATCGGTTCTCACACCGCCGTTGAACTGCTTAACGAAAACTATGACGTGGTCATTGCCGACGATCTGTCCAACAGCAGCCCTGACGTTATTGATAAGATTGAAACGATCACCGGGAAGCGTCCGGCGTTTTACAAGATCGACGTAGCGGATGAAGCCGCCTTAACAGCTTTGTTTGCTGAGACGGCCATTGATGCCGTGATCCATTTCGCCGGGTTCAAAGCCGTCGGAGAGTCGGTGGAAAAACCGCTTGCGTACTACAGAAACAATCTGGACAGCACGCTGACGCTGCTGGAAACCATGGCGCGCTACGGAACGAAATGCTTTGTCTTCAGTTCTTCCGCCACGGTATACGGCAACGGGACGCCGCCTTTTGACGAGACCATGCATACCGGCGACTGCACCAATCCCTACGGCTGGACGAAGTATATGATCGAACAGATCCTGAAGGACGCCGCCAAGGCGGATCCGTCTCTTTCCGTTGTGCTGCTTCGGTATTTCAATCCGGTCGGCGCGCATGAGAGCGGTCTGATCGGCGAGAAGCCCAACGGGATCCCGAACAACCTGATGCCGTTTATTTCTCAGGTCGCCTCGGGAAAGCGGGACCACTTAAACGTTTTCGGCAACGATTATCCGACGCCGGACGGAACCTGCATCCGGGACTATATCCATGTTGTGGATCTGGCGAAAGGCCATGTGGCCGCCGTCCGCTATGCCCTGGAACATGCCGGCGCAGAGATCTTTAACCTGGGAACCGGGCGGGGCAGCAGCGTTATGGAAATGATCCATGCCTTTGAAAAAGCCAATTCGCTCCCGATCCCGTATGAGATCGCGCCCCGAAGAGCCGGAGACCTTCCTTTCAGTTTTGCCAACACCGACAAAGCGGAGCGCATCCTGGGGTGGAAAGCCGAGAAAACCGTGGAGGATATGTGCCGGGACGCCTGGCATTTTGAGAAGAATTGCCGTTAGATGACAGGGCCCGTCACCGAATGAAGAAACGCAGTTCATCGGACTGCGTTTCTTCATATTTTTTATTCATATTTTTCATTGGCACTGCATAAATTCCTCTTGTTTTTTCAGAGGTTTTGTTGTATATATTAATGCGTGTATTTATGCAAATACATGTGTTTTTAGAATACAGGAGCATTCATAAAATGATATTATGGGCAGGCAGACAGGATAATCTTCAGCGAAGCTATTTTCAGCGCTTATGGGAGCTGATTTATCCGTGGCTGGTATATGAAGGCGTCAGTTTCTTCGTGATGATGATCTATCTCATGGTCAAACTGATGACAGATCCGGGGCTGATGCAGGACATGAACAACGTGACCGCGTATATGAACCGGATGAATGCGCTGATCCAGTCGGATTATATCGTGATCGCCCTTTTTACCTGTCTGATCGCCATCCCGCTTATGCTTCTGTTTATGCGGTTAGACAGGAAGAAAGAACGCAAGTTTCAGATGCGCTTCGAAAGATGGGAGAGCACAGGACCGGCTTCGTTCGTATGCTGCCTGATCCTGGGCGCTGCGGTCTGTGTGGTCTTCAATCATGTCCTCATGTACAGCGGTCTGTATGATCTTTTAAGCAAGAACTTTGAACCCGTTGCGGAAATGCTCTATACGGGGAACTTCTGGCTGGAGCTGGCCGTTGTCGGTGTACTAACCCCCATCGTGGAGGAATTGATCTTCCGCGGGCTGATCTACCGGAGACTGCGCTGGTCTCTGGATGCCAAATGGGCCATGGTTATTTCCGCCCTGATCTTTGCGGTGTTCCACGGCAATCTGCTGCAGGGCATCTATGCCTTCGGCATAGGACTGCTGATGGCCTATATTTATGAAAGATACCATCATATTCTGGCCCCGATCCTGATCCACGTGGGCGCCAATATGATCTCGGTGCTTTTGTCCGACAGCGGTCTTCTGGACTTTGTCTATGAGTCGGATGAGACGTTTATCATCGCAACACTGATCATGATGGTGGTTTTCGTTATCAGTTTTTATCTGATCCTCACGAAAGTGGTCCCGAAACGGGCCGATGAGGATCCGGCCGTGATCCCGGACGATCACAGAACGTATTATTGAAGACGGGAGGTTCAATATGGAACGCGAACAATTTAACCAATATATGGAACGGCTGGTGGAACTGGCGCGCAGCAAGGGAAATATCCTGGACGTAGGGGACATCAGCGACGTTTTTGCCGATGCATATCTGTCTCCTTCGGAGCTGGACGAGATCTATAACCAGCTTGACCGCAAGAAGATCGACGTGCTCCGCGTCAATACGGACGATCTGAATCCTCTGGATTCCATCAGCCTGGATGACGACGATTTTATTCCCGAAGACGACGACTCCGAGCCGGTCGAAAACATCGACCTGGAGATGGAAACCGCCGATCTGTTAAACGGTGTGGGAACGGAAGACCCCGTCCGGATGTATCTGAAGGAGATCGGGGCGGTGCCGCTTCTGACAGCGGAAGAAGAGCTGGATCTGGCCGTCAGAAAGTCTCAGGGCGATGAAAAAGCCAAAAACCGCCTGATCGAGGCGAACCTGCGTCTGGTCGTCAGCATCGCCAAACGCTACACCGGCCGAGGCATGAGCTTCCTGGATCTGGTGCAGGAAGGAAATCTGGGACTGATCAAGGGCGTTGAAAAATTTGACTATACAAAGGGCTACAAGCTTTCCACCTATGCGACATGGTGGATCCGTCAGTCTGTGACCCGGGCGCTGGCCGACCAGGCCCGAACCATCCGCGTTCCTGTGCATATGGTCGAGACCATCAACAAGATGTCCAAAATGCAGAGAAAACTGACGCTGGAACTGGGCTATGAGCCTTCCATCGCCGAACTGGCAGACGCCCTGGAGATGAGTCAGGAGCGAGTCATGGAGATCATGCAGATCGCCCGCGAACCGGCCAGTCTGGAGACACCGATCGGCGAAGAAGATGATTCCAACCTCGGTGACTTTGTCGCCGACTATAAAGGCATTACACCGGAAGACAATATCGATGCCGTCATGCTGCGCGAACAGATCGATGAACTCCTCAATGATCTGAAAGACAGGGAAAAGCAGGTGATCATCCGCCGCTTCGGCCTGGAGGACGGACATCCGCGTACGCTGGAAGAAGTCGGCCGTGAATTTGACGTGACCCGCGAACGGATCCGCCAGATCGAATCCAAGGCCATCCGCAAACTGCGCAACCCGGTCCGCAGCCGTAAGATCAAAGAGTTTCTGGAGTAATTGTAATGAAAAAAGCCGCTGCCTGTTTACTGGCGTTTGTTATTGTTCTGAACCTGTGTGCCTGCGGACAAACCGACGCAGAGACCACGACCGCCCCGTCCGGACCCGATGTTCCGGTCACGACCAGCGAGATCCTTTTCCCGCAGAGCGGGGATCTGGACGCCGTGGCCTTGTCTACGGAGCATTTCAGCTTCAGCAAGGGGGAAATGGTATATCTTTTCGCTTTGTCGGTCAGTGATTTTCTGCTGGCATACCGCGACTACCTTTCCTATATCGGTCTGGATCCGACGACCTCGTTCAAGAATCAGCAGGATAACTTCACGGGTCATGGCGGGACCTGGTTCGATTTCTTCCTGGAGGATGCCCGCTTATATGCCGAAGACTATCTTGTGTTCTGTGAAGCCGCTCTGGCGGAAGGTCTTTCCCTGACCGAAGAGGATGCCAGCTATATAGAAGCACAGAAAAAGACGCTGGAGGATGAAGCGGCCACGTACGGCTGGGATCTTGAGACCTACCTGAATCAGCTGTACTCTACCGATCTGGACTGGAAATATGTGGAATCCACCTACCAGAAGACCCGTCTGGCCCAGAAGGCGTACAACCATTTGATCGGAGAGAAGAGCTTTACCGAAGAGGAAATTGAGCAGGAATACACCGCCAACATGAAGAATTACAGCCTGGTGGACTACTATTCCGTCAATTTCGGCGATGGGGAAAACATTCCGGATGCGGTCCTGGAAAAGGTCCGGGAATCCCTGAAGACGGTCAAAAGCTATGAAGACTTTTACGCAATCGTGAAAGACTTCCTGCTGGCGACCCGTACCACCAAGACGCTGGAAGATGCCGGCGGACTGGATGCTTATACCGAAAAGTATATGGGTGAAGCGCTCAAGGAGGGAAATCCTTACGCGTCCAGCGATCTGTACAACTGGGCCTTTGATCCGGCTACCGCGGAAGGAAGCATCTATACCATGGAGCTCAGCTCCACGCAGGCTCCGGTCGCCTATTATCTGCTTAAGAAACCTTACCGGGACGAATCTGTCACGGTCAACGTCCGTCATATTCTGTTCCTTCTGAAAGCACAGGGCGGAACGTATGAGACGCTGGAGGCGGCCCATGCCCAGGCTGAAAAGATCTATCAGCAGTGGATCGCCGAAGGAAGAAATCTGGACTCCTTCGTGGCGCTTTGCTCGCAGTACTCCAATGACGGCAATGCCAACAGCGGCGGTCTGTATACCAATGTCAAGCCCGGCCAGATGGTCAAATCCTTTAATGACTGGTGCTTCGATGAAAACCGCAAGATGGGTGACGACGGGATCGTGGATACCGAATTCGGATCCCATATCATGCTCTTTGAAGGCAGAAATATTGCCTGGCATGCCAAGGCGGAAGCCGCTTTGCGAAATGCCATGTATGACAGGGTCTGCGATGAACAGGCGGCCAAAACGCCTGTCACCGTGAAGGATGAGATCCTGAAGGAAATCAACTGGTAAAGGAGTCTTGAACCTGTGCAAGGCAAGAAATCCACAAACCATCCCGGCAGATTTCCCGGCAAGACCATCATAGGCGTGACCGGGGGTGTGGGATCCGGCAAAAGTCTGATCCTGAGTCTGCTGAAGGAGCAATACGGTGCCTGCATTCTGCAGGCTGATCTGATCTCCAAATCTCTCATAAAAAAGGAGGGACCGGCCTATCGGCCCGTCATTGAACTTCTGGGAGAGGAGATCGTCGGTCCGGACGGAGAGATCGATAAAGCCCGCATGGCGGCGCTCATCTTTCATGATCCGGAAAAACTCCTGGCGGTCAATGCGATCCTGCATCCGGCCGCTTTTGCGGAAGTCCTGCGGCTGACTCAAGAAGCGCCGGAAACGCTGATCGTATATGAGTCTGCGATCCCACAGGAAGCCCGTTTCCCGGAACTGTGCGATCGGATCCTGTACATTTACGCCCCGAGGCGGATCCGCCTGGAACGCCTTCGCTCATCCCGGAATTATTCCGAAGACCGTTCCCGTTCCGTCATGCGCTCTCAGCCGACGGACAAGACCTACCGGTCCTTCTGCGATGCGGTCCTTCGCAACGACGGATCAATGGAAGAGGTGGCTGAGGCACTGGAGAAACGTCTGGCGAAATGGGGGATCAGAAAGAAAGCATGAGTTTTCGTCTATGCACGCTGGCGAGCGGCAGTGAGGGGAACGTCAGCTTTGCCGAGTATCGGAATACGCGTGTGCTGATCGATGCCGGACTGTCTTACCGGGCCCTGTGCGAATTTCTTTCCGAGATCGGGGTGGCGCCGGAGTCGATCGATGCGGTGCTTCTGACACATGAACACCGGGATCATACGGCCGGCCTTCCCATGCTGTTGAAGAAGCTTTCCCTGCCGGTCTATACGACACCCGGGACCTTCGAGGGACTCTCCGAGCAGAAGCTTTTCGAAAGGATCCCCAAAGCAGCCTTTCATCTGATCGCAGACCGGGCATCCCTCGTCATCGGGGATCTTACGATCCGGACGATCCCGATCCAGCACGACGCCAGGGATCCTGTGGCGTTCCGTCTGGACGGTGAGACTGTTCACTTCGCGGTCATGACGGATCTGGGAAACTTTAACGAGGACCAGACCGAGTCCCTGAAAGGTCTGGATGCCCTGATCCTGGAGGCAAATCACAACAGAAACATGCTGGAAACAGGTCCCTATCCGTATCCGCTCAAGCTCAGGATCGACAGTGATCGGGGACATTTATCCAATGAAGCCGCAGCGAGCCTGCTGCGGAAGATCTGGCACCCTGGTTTAAAGGCCGTTCTTCTGGGCCATTTGAGCCGCACAAACAATTACCCTTTGCTGGCGCAGGAAACCGTCCGGCAAATGATGGAAGAAACTGACCAGGTGGGATCCATGAAGATCTATGTGGCTCCGCCGAGAGGATTATCTGACATTATCACGTTTTAATATGGATCCGGAGGAAAATATGAGTCCAAGCAACAATACAAAGAACCGACGGGAGATCATAAAAGAATTGATACTCTCTGAAAAGATCGGTACGCAGGAAGAATTGGCGTCACGTCTTCGGGAGATGGGCGTCAAAGCGACCCAATCCACTGTTTCCAGGGATATTCAGTCTCTCCGCTTAAGCAAGGAAGGCCTTCCTGGCATGAAATATTATGTTCTGCCGGCTGCTAAAGCCCGTTTAAAGATGGATGAATCCATTGTTTCGATGTTCCGCCAGGTCGCCCGGGGAACCGATCAGACCACGAACATGATCATCATCCATACGGATCCGGGCATGGCACAGGCTCTGTGTGCGACCATGGATAAACTGAAATGGGATGACGTACTCGGCACGCTGGCCGGCGATGACACGGTTCTTTTGATCACGCGCAATGAAGCGGCGGCAACGGAGATCTATCACATTCTTCATGACCTGTGATTTTTGAAAGGGGATAAGATGGCAAATATTCTGGAACTGGTCCATGTATCCAAATCATTCGACAATGAAATGGTACTCGATGATCTGAATCTGGAGATCAAGGAGAACACGTTTATGACGCTTCTTGGTCCTTCCGGCTGCGGAAAAACCACGACACTCCGCATCATCGGCGGCTTTACAACGCCGGACAGCGGGAAGGTCCTGTTTGAAGGGCGTGATATCACAAATCTTCCGCCGAATAAAAGACATCTGAACACGGTGTTTCAGAAGTATGCCCTGTTTCCCCATATGAATGTGGGCGACAATATTGCCTACGGTTTAAAGATCAGCGGGAAATCCAAAAGCTACATTGACAGCAAGATCGATTATGCTCTGAAGCTCGTCAATATGGACGGTTACAAAAACCGGGCTGTTACGCAGCTTTCAGGCGGTCAGCAGCAGCGGATCGCCATCGCCAGAGCCATTGTCAATGAACCGAAAGTGCTTTTGCTGGATGAACCGCTGGGCGCCCTTGACTTAAAGCTTCGTCAGGATATGCAGTATGAGCTGATCCGCCTGAAGAACGAACTGGGGATCACCTTTATCTACGTCACGCACGATCAGGAAGAAGCCCTGACGATGTCTGATACGGTCGTTGTTATGAACCAGGGGTATATCCAGCAGATGGGAAGCCCCGAAAACATCTACAATGAACCTGAAAATGCTTTTGTAGCAACGTTTATCGGCGACAGCAACATCATCGACAGTATTATGATCCATGACGAACTGGTCAGGATCTGCGGCGTCAACTTCCCTTGTGTGGACAAGGGCTTTGGGGTCAATAAACCCGTCGACGTCGTGATCCGGCCGGAGGATGTCATTCTGGATGAAGTCGGAAAAGGACAGCTGGATGGTGTGGTGACACATCTGATTTTTAAAGGCGTTCATTATGAAATGGAAGTCATGGCCGGCGGTTTTGAGTGGCTCGTACAGAGCACGGTCCTGCAGCCGGTCGGGAAAGAGGTCAGCCTGCGGGTGGATCCTTTCAATATCCAGATCATGAACAAGCCTGCATCAGAAGATGAAGAGGCGGTGGTCGTCGATGTCTAAAAATAAACTGCTGTCCGGTCCTTACCTGCTGTTTATCCTTTGCGGGACCGTGATACCGCTGCTGGCGATCCTCTATTATGCGCTTGTGGATAAAAACGGAAGCTTTACCTTACGAAATATCGCTTCCGTCGCAGAACCGGTCCATTTGAAAGCGCTCGGGCTGTCCCTACTTTTGGCCTTTATCTGCACGGTGATCTGCCTGCTTCTGGCCTTTCCGCTAGGCCTGCTTTTGCGCAAAAGCGGCGGAAAAAATAAGGGCTTCGTGATCTTCATGCTGATCCTCCCCATGTGGATGAATTTCCTGCTTCGGACGATCGCCTGGAAGGTCCTGCTGCAGAAGACAGGCGTGATCAATTCGATCCTGGCTGCTTTAGGGATCAGCAACGGCATCAATATCATCAATACGCCGTATGCCGTGGTCCTGGGTATGGTCTATGACTTCCTGCCTTTCATGATCCTGCCCATTTACAATGTCATGATCAAGATCGACAATTCCCTGGTGGAAGCCGCTTATGATCTGGGAGCCTCCTCCTTCAAGGTCATGAAAGACGTCCTGCTTCCCTTAAGTATGCCGGGCATCATCAGCGGCATTACCATGACCTTCGTTCCCGCTATGACGACCTTTGCGATCTCCCAGATCCTGGGCGGCGGCAACATTTACCTGATCGGTAATATCATTGAACTGGAATTCCTGCACGGAGGAAGCCGAAACGTCGGCTCCGGCCTGTCCATGGTCATGATGGTCTTTATCCTGATCAGTATGGCTCTGCTGAATAAGTTCGACAAGAACGGGGAGGGCACTGTCATATGAAAAAGGCCGGAAAAATCCTGTATGTTGGCTTGATCTTCCTGTTCCTGTACCTGCCGATCCTGACCCTTGTGGTCCTGTCCTTCAACGACAGTGAGAGAACGACCGGTGTATGGCGCGGATTCACGCTTCGCTGGTTTGAAGAGATTTTCCAGCGGGAAGATATTCTGGAAGCGCTCTTCAACACCCTACTCATAGCCCTGATCGCCTCTGTTGTGGCGACCATCGTCGGTGTGGCGGCCTGTGTCGGGATCCAGGCCATGACAACCCGCACCAAGAAAGTTGTGCTCCAGCTGACAAATATCCCCATGGTCAATGCGGAGATCGTGACAGCCATCAGCCTTCTGCTGACCTTTGCCATGTTCGGCATCAGTCTGGGTCTGGGAACGATTTTGTTCTCCCATATCTGCTTCTGTCTGCCGTATGTGATCCTCAATGTCCTGCCAAAACTCAGGCAGACGGGGGTCAGTGCCTACGAGGCCGCCAGAGATCTGGGTGCCACGCCGGTGAAAGCCTTTTTCTCGGTCGTGCTGCCGGATATCATGCCGGGTGTCAGCACCGGCTTCCTGATGAGCTTTACCATGTCGGTGGATGACTTTGTCATCACTTACTTTACCCGCGGCGCCGGTATCAACACCCTTTCCACGCTGATCTATTCCCAGCAGAAAGTCGGTATCCGCTCCAGCCTGTGTGCACTCAGCACCGTCATATTCCTGCTTGTCCTCCTGATCCTTCTGGTCAGAATGTTTGTGATCGATCGGATCGGGCGCACGCAAACCGTAAAAGGAGGTTCCTGAAGATGAAAAAAGTTTGTTCCCTGTTCCTTGCCGTTTCAGCCATGACCCTGCTGCTGGTCCTGTCCGCCTGCGGTTCTAAGTCGGACGATGTCCTGAAACTGTTTAATTACGGTGATTACATGAGTGATGACCTGATCGCGCAGTTTGAGAAAGAGACCGGGATCCGGATCCGTCAGGATACCTTTGATACCAACGAAGATATGTATGAAAAAATTGCCGACGGCTCCACGCAGTATGATCTGATCATTGCCGGCGACTATACCATTGAAAAAATGATCGCGAACGATCTGCTTCAGCCCTTGAACTATGCCAATATTCCGAACGCCTCGAATCTGGACAAGGATTACATGGCGAAGCTGGCAGCGGCCGATGCAGGCAACAAATACGCGATCCCTTACACCTGGGGCACCGTCGGAATCCTGTACAACACCACTATGATCCCCGAGGGAAGCATCACGTCCTGGAAGGATCTCTGGAATCCGGAGTACAAATCCTACGGGATCCTGATGCAGGATTCCATCCGCGATACCTTTATGGTAGCCGAAATGCTGCTTGGCCTGGATATGAATACCACCAAAGAAGAGGATTTAAAGCAGGTCGTGTCTCTGCTCATGGAGCAGAAGCCGATCGTTCTCAGATGGAAAAATGACGAAGCCCGCGATGACCTGATAGAAGGCAATGCCGGGATCGGCATGATCTACTCCGGAGAATATCTGTACTGCCTGGAAAAGAACGAAGACCTTGCCTTCTGCATTCCGAAGGAAGGAACGAACCTGTGGTTTGACTGTTTTGTCATTCCCAAGAATTCCAAGAACGTCAGTGCCGCCGAAAAGTTTATCGACTTCATGCTGCGGGCTGAAAGCGGTCTGGAGACCTTCAATCATCTGGGATATCCGATTCCGAACACCGCTGCGATCGCACTGCTGGACGAAGAATACATCAACGATGAAAACATCTTCCCCGGTGCGGAGATCTTGAGCAAGAGCGACGTATTTCATTTCCTGGGTCAGGAAGGAGACGAACTGCTAACAAAATACTGGAAGCAGTACCGCGGAAACTGATTCCGCAAGGCGTCCTGAAAAGACGCAGCTACATCTGTCATTTGCATATCGGGAGGCATTATGTCAGAATTAAAAAATACGAAAAGCATTGAACTGGTGCAGGAAGAGACCGACGTGGAAGAGATCCTTCAGTCGGTCTACCAGGCACTGCAGACAAAGGGATACGATCCGGTCAGCCAGATCGTCGGCTATATTATGTCCGGGGATCCGACCTATATCACCAGCTATGCCAATGCCCGCTACCGGATCTCTCAGGTGGAACGGGATGATATCCTGGAGGTGCTCTTAAAGACCTACATCAAAGAGGTGCTGGACAGGAAGGCATGAGAGTATTAGGTCTGGATTATGGCTCGAAAACCGTGGGCGTGGCAATCACCGATCCCCTCGGTCTGTCTGCGCAGCCTTTGGAGACGATCGTCCGCAAGGAAGAGAATAAACTTCGCCGGACCCTGGCCAGACTGGAAGAGATCTGCCGGGCATATGAGGTTGAAAGGATCATTCTCGGACTGCCGTTAAACATGGACGGAAGCGAAGGCGAAAGGGCGCAGATGACCCGGGTTTTTGCCGAAAAACTCATCAGCCGTACGCAGCTTCCGCTGGAGTACGAAGATGAACGATTAACGACCATGGAAGCAGAAGAGATCCTGAGAGAGGCCGGCGTCCCGGTCAAAAACCGTAAACAGCACCTGGATCAGATGGCAGCTTCGCTGATCCTCAGAAGCTGGCTGGAGAAGGAGGAATACCGTGGAAAAAATCATATTTAAAGGCGATGCGGAAGACGTTTCGCTTTACGTCCTTGACAGCACAAAACTGGCCGGAGTGGAGTATCTCCTGGTCAGTGACGTTGAAGAAGGCGACGGGGATTGTTTTGTCCTGATGGAAACGACCCAGCCCGGTGATACGGAAGCCTCCTACGCACCGGTAGAAGATGAAGAGCTGCTGGATTATCTGGCAAATATCTTCGCAGAACAACTGGAAGACATTGATATTGAATATGAAGCCGGCGGGGCTCATTAAGTCCGGCTTTTAGAATAAACGATAAAAGGAGTATGCCTATGGGAAAACTGAGAATCATTCCGTTGGGCGGTCTGGATCAGATCGGGATGAATATCACAGCATTTGAGTACGAAGATGACATTATTGTTGTTGACTGCGGACTGGCCTTCCCCGGAGACGATATGCCCGGGATCGATCTGGTCATTCCGGATGTCACATATTTAGAGGATAATATCGAAAAAATAAGGGGCTTCTTCATTACGCACGGTCATGAAGACCATATCGGTGCGCTGCCCTATGTGCTGAGGCGGATCAATGTCCCGATTTACGGGACAAGACTGACCATGGCGTTGATCGACGGAAAGCTGGAAGAGCTTGGCATGGAAAATATGGCGAAGCGGAAGATCGTCCGCTACGGCATGACGGTCACGGCCGGCAATTTCCGCGTTGAGTATATCCGCACCAATCACAGCATTGCGGATTCCGCCGCTTTTGCCATTACCTGTCCGGTGGGCACGGTTGTCCACACCGGCGACTTTAAGGTCGATTACACGCCTGTTTTCGGCGATCCGATCAATCTGGCCCGCTTTGCCGAACTGGGGCAGAAGGGCGTGCTGGCACTGCTCTGCGATTCCACCAATGCGCTGCGTGAAGGCTTCACCATGTCGGAACGGACGGTCGGGAAAACGATCCAGGGCATCTTTGATGAAAACGTCAACAGCCGGATCATCGTGGCCACGTTCGCATCCAATGTCGACCGTGTGCAGCAGATCATCAATGCCGCGGTCCGCTGCGGCCGAAAGATCGCCATTGACGGTCGAAGCATGATCCGTGTTCTGGGGACCGCGTCCGAAGTGGGATATATTGATATTCCCGAAGGGACCCTGATCACGCTGGAGGAGATCAACAACTATCCGAAGGAAAAGATCGTTCTGATCACGACCGGCTCTCAGGGCGAGACCATGGCCTCTCTGCCGCGTATGGCCGCCAGCATTCACCGGAAGGTCTCGATCGATCCGACCGACGTGATCATCTTAAGCTCCACACCGATCCCCGGAAATGAGAAGGCCGTATCCAAGGTCATCAACGATCTGACCGCACAGGGTGCCAAAGTTATTTTCCAGGATGTCCATGTTTCCGGACATGCCTGCCAGGAAGAGATCAAGCTGATCTATTCCCTTGTCAAGCCCAAATATGCTGTTCCCGTCCACGGCGAATACCGTCACAGAACAGCGCAGGCCGGTATTGCGGTCGATCTCGGCATACCGCGCGAAAACATTTTCCTTCTGGAAGCCGGCGATGTGCTGGAACTGGATGAAGAGAGCGCCTATGTAGTGGATAAAGTCCCGAACGGCCGGATCCTTGTGGACGGTCTCGGTGTCGGCGACGTCGGCAATATCGTTCTGCGCGACCGCCAGCTCCTGGCCCAGAACGGGATCATTATCCTGGTCTCCGTGTTTGAACACGGCAGCGGAAAACTGGTGGCCGGCCCGGATATAGTGACCAGAGGCTTCGTCTACGTCAGAGAATCCGAAGAACTCGTCGACGAAGCGCGTGAAGTGGCGTATACGACCATATCCAGCTGCCAGAACCGCGGCATCACCGACTGGTCCAAGATCAAGACCGAACTGAAGGACGACTTAAGTGAATTCCTTTGGAAGCGCATGCGCCGCAGCCCGATGATCATTCCTATCATCATGGAGGTTTGATTTTGCCGAAACATAATGGAACAATTGATTCCCAGGAAGACCCGCAGGTACTCGGGATTGTGAACCACGTTGGCAATTTTCTTCTGAAGCTTGCCATCGTAGCCATATTCATTTTTGCGCTTTTCTATGGGACCAAGACAGCCTACGATTTCGGTTATTCGGTTTTTACCTCCGGCTCGGCGGAAGAAGCGCCCGGCCGGGATGTCGAAGTGACGATCCTGAACGGGATGTCGAAAAGAAGCATCGGCAGCCTTCTGGCCAACCAGGGGGTCATCAAAAACGCCACGGTGTTTTACGTGCAGGCACTGATCTACGGATATGATCTGAAGCCGGGGAACTATGTTTTGAATACTTCCATGAGCATCGAAACGATCCTTCTGACCCTGGCGGGAGGCAATGATTCATGAACCGGATCCCGGAACTCTTAATGCCGGTCGGCAGCCCTAAGGTCCTGCCGATCGCGCTGCGTTATGGCGCAGATGCTGTCTATCTGGGCAGCAGCGCCTTGAGTCTGCGTGCCAAAGCCGATAATTTTTCCGATCAAGAGTTGGATGAAGCCATCCGTCTGACGCATGCCTGCGGAAAAAAACTATATCTGGCTATCAATATATTTGCCCATGAGGCGGACCTTGACGATGCCCGTGATCTGTTAAAGAATCTGGCAGGGAAAAAAGACCGGCCGGATGCCTTTATTGTTTCCGATCCCGGCGTCTTCCTGCTGATCCGTGAGTGCTGTCCCTCGGTTCCCGTTCATATCAGCACGCAGGCAAACACCACCAATTCCGCCACGTTTCGCTTCTGGTATGAGCAGGGCGTACGGCGGATCGTGTGCGCCAGAGAGCTTTCTTTGGAAGAACTGAGCCGGATCCGGCAGGCCATTCCCTCTGATATGGAGATGGAAGCTTTTGTCCACGGATCGCTCTGCATGTCTTACTCCGGCCGCTGTCTGATCAGTAATTATCTGACCGGACGGGATGCGAATCGGGGCAGCTGTACACAGCCGTGCCGCTGGAATTACTATCTGATGGAAGAATCCAGACCGGGCGTCTACATGCCGATTGAGGAAAGCGAAAGAGGGACTTATCTGTATAATTCCCGGGATCTGTGCATGATCCAGTATCTGCCTCAGCTGCTGCAGGCCGGCATCTCATCGCTGAAAGTGGAAGGGCGCATGAAAAATGAGCTCTATGTGGCGGGAATCTGCCGGGCGTACCGAAAAGCCTTGGATGCCCTGGCCGAAAGCGAAGAAGCCTACCGGGCCGTTTTGCCCTGGTGCGAGGCCGAAGTTCTGAAAGTGACGACCCGGGATTACTGCACCGGCTTTTATTTCGGCCAGCCCGGTCCGGAAGCGCAGAATTTTGAAAGCAGTGCCTATCGCCAGGATTACCGCTTTCTGGGCATCGTCAGAGAGGATGAAAAAGGCTTCTACATTTTGCAGAAAAACAAGTTTGCAGCCGGCCGGCCGATCGAAGCGATCCGACCGGACGGAACCGATATACCGCTCATCGTGGAAGCCTTTATAAGCGAGGAAGGCGTCTTCATGGATTCATGTCCGCATCCGGGACAGAAGTTATATTTAAAAACAAGCGCTCCCTTGCAGGAATACGATATTTTAAGAGAGGAGAACTCCGAACATGAAACCATTTAATGTTCCGTCTGCTTATGAACTGATCCAGACATCCGAGTTAAAAGAGATCGGTCTTACCGGTCTGGTTCTGGAGCACAAAAAGTCCGGCGCCCGCGTCATTTGTCTGCCGTCGACGGACGAGAACAAGACGTTTTTTATTGCTTTCAGAACGCCGCCGATCGATGATTCGGGCCTTCCGCATATTCTGGAGCACAGTGTCTTGTGCGGCTCGGATCGTTATCCGATCAAGGATCCGTTTATGGAACTGAGCAAGAGTTCTCTGAATACTTTCTTAAATGCCATGACGTACCCGGACAAGACCATTTATCCGGTCGCCAGCTGCAACGACAAAGACTTTGCCAACCTGATGGACGTCTATATGGACGCTGTGCTGCATCCGCTCATTCACAGCAATCCGAATATTTTCCGTCAGGAAGGCTGGCGCTATGAGCTGGATGACGAAAACGCCGAGTTAAAGTTGAACGGTGTCGTGTACAGCGAGATGAAGGGTGCCTTTTCCGACCCGGAAGAATGTCTGGGACGCTATGCCCTGAACAGTCTGTACCCGGATACCGCGTATCGCTATGAATCGGGTGGGGATCCTGCTTTTATTCCGACGCTGTCTTACGAATCCTTCTGTGGTTTCCACAAGAAGCTGTACCATCCTTCCAACAGCTATATTTTCCTCTACGGCAATATGGACATGGAAGAGCGGCTGACCTCTCTGGATGACGCCTACCTGTCTTCCTATGAGAAGATCACCGTCGATTCGGATCCCGGCCGGCAGCAGCCCTTTGAAAAGCGTGTCGAATTGGATACGACCTATCCGCTGCCGGAAGAGGAAGAGACCGAAGGCAAGAGTTACTATTCCCTGCAGTGGTCTGTCGGGGATATCCTGGATTCACGCCTGGCGAATGCGATGGATATCCTGGAAACGGTCCTGATCACCGCGCCGGGCGCCCCTTTAAAGCAGGCGCTGCTGGATGCCGGCCTGGCCAAGGATGCTACCGGCGGCTATGCCGGCTATACCCTTCAGCCGCAGTTCAATATTACGGCCAAGGAAGGGGCCGCGGGTGAAAAAGAACGCTTCACAAAAGTGGTCAACGATACGTTAAACGAGATCGTGAAAAAGGGCCTGAACCCGAAATCTTTGGCGGCCGCCATCAGCAGCCGCGAATTCCAGAACCGCGAAGCCGATTTCGGCGGTTTATCGAAGGGTCTGGTCTACGGGCTGCAGATATTAAAGAGCTGGTTATATGACGGCGCCGATCCTTTCCTGTACCTTCGCTATGAGGATGATTTTGCCTTCCTGCGTGAGCATATTTCGGAAGGCTATTTCGAAAGCCTGATCAGGAAATACCTGATCGACAATCCCCACAGTTCGCTGGTAGAAATGGATCCCGAGAAAGGGAAAGACAAGCGGGATGCTGAGAAACTGCAGCAGGATCTGCAGGCGTACAAACGGTCCCTGTCTCCGGAAGAGATCCGGAAACTTGTCAGAGAGTATAAGGAATTGAAGGCATATCAGGAGGAAGAAGATTCGCCCGAAGCACGTGCCTGCGTTCCAAAGTTAGCCAAATCCGATATCAAGCGTGAATGCCGGCCGGCGGTCAACCATGTTTCTGACCTGGCCGGTGCCACATTGGTAAGCCGTCCGGATCAGACAGCCGGGATCGTATATGCGGATCTGTATTTTGATCTGTCCAATATGCCGGCCGAACACCTGCCTTTCCTGGGTCTTTTGAAGTCCTGTTTCGGGGTCCTGAGCACCGAGCGTCAGGATTACCGCGACCTCTTCGACAGCATTCAGGAGATCACCGGCGGGATCGTCATGGCAACCGATACGCCGCAGAACCTAAGCGGGACCTGGAAACCGTATGCGGTGGTCAGTGTCAAAGCCTTATATACCAAGTGGAAAGAAGCACTGGAGCTGGTTCGCGAGATCTGCCTGACAACTTTATACCAGGATGAAAAACGCCTGGCAGAGATCCTTGCCTCGACCGTGATCGGACAGCGGCAGATGATGATCAATGCCGGTCACCGGGCGGCGGTGCAGCGTGCTGCGTCCTACTACAGTGAAACAGCCAAGATGAACGAACTGACCGACGGCCTTGATTTCTACCGCTTCAGTGCCGGGATCCGCGCTGCCTTTGAAGAGAAAAAAGCGTCCCTGATACAGGGCCTGGAAGAGACCAGCCGGGAAGTCTTTACCCGCGATCGGCTGATCGTGAATCTGACCTGCGAAGAAAACGCCCTGGAAGAGCTGAAAGCACCGCTCGCACAGTTTATTGAAGCCTTGCCGAAAGACCCCGCCGTGCGCTTCATTGCCCCGAAGCCCGAAAAGAAAAATGAAGGCATCATGACCACGGGAGCCGTCGGCTTTGTGGCGATGAGCGGATCCTACCGGAACGCGGGGCCCTACAAGGGCAGTCTTCGTGTGCTGAACACCCTGCTTTCCACGGATTATTTATGGCAGCACCTTCGTGTCCTGGGCGGCGCGTATGGGGCCATGTGCAATTTCAGCATGCTGGGACCTTCCTATTTCGCATCCTACCGGGATCCCAACATCCAGAGCACAAAACAGACTTACCTGGATATTCCCGCTTATCTGGAATCCCTGGATCTGCCGCAGGAGATCCTGGACAGCTTCATTATCTCGACCATCGGAAGCATGGACTATCCGTTTACGCCTTCCGTACAGGGCAAGCGCGATTTCGCGGCCTATCTGTCCGGCCTGAGTGCCGAGCTTCAGCAGAAAGACAGAGAAGAGGTCCTGGACTGCACGGTAGCGGATCTTCAGAGCCTGGCCGCTTATGTCAGAGAAATCCTGAAAGACAACAATTTCTGTGTCTTCGGCAGTGCCGTCTCGATCGGGAAGGATTCCGCGCTGTTCGATACGACAGAAGATCTGTAAAGGGGCTTGTATGAGATCTGGTTTTGTGACATTGATCGGGCGTCCGAACGTCGGAAAATCGACCCTGATGAACCGGCTGATCGGAGCCCGGATCGCCATCACGAGCAATAAATCGCAAACGACCCGTCACCGGATCGAAACGGTCTATACCGATGAACGGGGGCAGATCATTTTTCTGGACACCCCGGGCATCCATAAAGCCAAAAATAAGCTCGGCGATTATATGGTGGGGGTGGCCCGCGACAGCATCGCGGAAGTGGACCTGATCCTCTGGCTGATCGAGCCTTCCGATTATTTCGGGGAAGGAGAGGAACTGGTGAAAAGCTTCCTCCAGAACGTTCGGAAGCCGGTCATTTTGATCATCAACAAGACAGATACGGTCCAGGAAGACGCGCTGGAAGCCTGCCGGGCGCGCTTTAGTCAGGAATATCCGTTTACCGATATCCTCTGTGTCTCCGCATTAAAGGGTGACAATGTATCGCATCTGCTTGAAAGGCTGTTTGAACTGCTGCCGGAAGGTCCCCTGTTCTATGATGAGGACACATTAACGGACCAGAGTATGCGGATGCTGGCGGCGGAATATATCCGTGAAAAGACCCTGAAGTATCTTTCACAGGAAGTCCCGCACGGGATCGCGGTGGAGATCGAGGCGTATCATGAGCGCTCGGACGGAAGCGCCGATATTGAGGCGGCGATCATCTGCGAAAAAGACTCCCACAAAGGCATCATCATTGGCAAGGGCGGCAGCCTGATCAAGAAGATCGGAACGGAAGCCCGGAAGGATCTGGAGGAATTAACCGAGGCACCGGTCAATCTGAAGCTTTTTGTGAAGGTAAAAAAAGACTGGCGCAATGACGCCATGTTCTTAAAAAGCATCGGATACAGTAAAAAGACATGAATGATTGGATCCAGGCAACCGGAATCGTGATCGCGTCTTCGCCGATCGGAGAGTATGACAGGCGTGTCCTGCTTCTTACCGCCGAATTGGGGAAGATCAGCGCTTTTATCAGAGGGGGACGCCGGACAGGCAGTCCGCTGCAAAGCGCTGCCCGCCTGTTTTCCTTCGGTCAGTTTGAACTGTATGCCGGGCGCAGCTCCTATACGGTCAAAACAGCGCATATTCAGGAGTATTTCGAATTTCTGGGCACAGACCCGGAAGCACTCTGCTACGCCTCCTATTTTGGGGAATTGGCCGAATACTATGCCCAGGATGGATCCGAAGACCCCGACCTGGTAAGACTCCTGTTTTACGCGGTGAGAAGCCTGAAAAACGAAAAGCTGGACCGGCCGACGATCCGCTATGCCTATGAGCTGAAGCTGATGCAGACAGAAGGGGAAGCCCTGCCCGAGCCTCCCTTCGAGACAGGAGAGTCCGCCTGGACTGCCTGGCATTATGTTCTGGAGAATCCCCCCGAAAAATGCTTTCTGTTCCGCCTGAAGCCGGATGGGTTCCGGGATTTCCAGAAGGCGGTTGCCGCCATGCGTACGCAGATGATCGACAAGAGCTTCCGATCCCTGAATGTTCTGGAGGATTTCCTGAGTCTCAAGATGTAAAAAAGAAAGGACGAAACCAAATTGGTTCGTCCTTTTTGCATTGTCCTGATGTATTGGGAACAGAGGGTGTTGCTCCTAGGCCATCTTGTTTACCATAAGGGTCAAACGAGAAATTTTGCGGGAAGTGGTGTT
>CADBSR010000086.1 GCA_902797385.1 uncultured Lachnospiraceae bacterium | reverse complement strand
TGCAAGCTAATTCTAACACAAAAAGAGGTCACCTGCTCATCACAGATGACCTCTTTTTTGCGGGACTGTTTTTTCACAGCCCCTTTTTTTCCCTGAAAACGGTACTTTTTTAGGCTCAGCAAAAAAATGAGAATAATTTTTAAAAAAATCAGAAATACGACTTGCCAAATACGTGAAATTGCTTTAAAATGTTTTATCATTCGCCTGATACCACCTTGTTGGCGATTTGGACCTGCGGTCTTCCGTCCTTCGGAACGGCTGACAAGCCCACCGGCGGACGTATGGCAGTCCAGGCGAATAGAAATTCAGAAGGAGAAAGACTTATGAAGAAGACGAGTAAGCTTTTGGCTGTCCTGCTTGCTGTAGCAATGGTAGTCAGTGCCTGCGGTCCCGCAAGCGAGACCACTCCTGCTGCCACGCCTACGACACCTGCAGCGACAGACAAAGCGACCGACCCTGCTGGTCCCACCACCCCTGGTACCACCGAGGCGACGGAACCTGGGACTGAGCCCGTGGTAGAACGCGAACCCGGTGACGGCCCGGACAACCCTATAGTCTTTGAAGGCAGCACCTATACCTACAATGACTATGTGTCCACGTTGGGTGCTAACTGGAACCCGCACACCTATCAGACGACGGATGAGGCCTATACGCTGGACTACACGACGGATAATCTGTATTCGTTCCTGTTCAATGAGACCTTTGACGGTTACAATATCGTCCCGAGCATGGCACTGTCCGAGCCGGTCGACGTGACTGAAGCTGTGAAGGCGGCTCATCCCGAATTTGGTATTCCGGAGAATGCGACCAAGGGTTATGCCTACACGATCGCTCTGAACCCGGCTGTCAAATGGGATGACGGAACTCCGATCAAGGCACAGGACTATGTGGAATCCATCAAGCGTCTGGTTGACCCCAAGGCTCTGAACTATCGTTCCGCTGACGTTCTGACCGGTGACCTGGTTCCGGCCAACATCAACAACTACTTCTATCAGGGCCAGACTTCCTATACTGACAACGGTGTGACCGGTGCTTATACGGAAGCGGATCTGGTAAAGGGCGAAGATGGCAATTACTACACTCCTGAAGGCTATGCGGTTTATTGGGGCGTGAATTTCGCTCTGGACTGGACCGGCGGCAAGACCCTGAAGGATTATGTTGACGCTTATGGCGAGAGCTATTTCGGCATGAGCACCTGGGAACAGCTGGTTGGCATGGCCGATGAAAACGGCCTGGTTGTTTACAATGACGAGACCAGAGCCCTCTTTGTTCCGGTCACCACTTCTGTGGCTGCCTGGGGTGAGAGCGAAGCTGATCTGCCTGCTTACCTGGTATACGGCGTTCCTTACGAAGCCGACTACAGCTTTGACAACGTCGGTCTGTATGCCTCCGGCGAATATGAGCTGACGCTGGCTATGTCCAAGTCTCTGTCCGGCTTCTATCTGCTGTATGACATCAACTCTCTGTCTACCTTCCTGGTAAAGACTGACCTGTATGATTCCCTGTTAAAGGAAGTCAACGATACCTACACCAGCACTTACGGCACTTCGGCCGACACCTCTGTCTCCTTCGGCCCTTACAAGATCACCGAATACCAGCAGGATAAGTACGTTCAGCTGGAAAAGAACGAGAACTGGTGGGGCTGGGACAGCGAGATCTATGTCTATCAGGATCCCGAAGATGGCCTGTACTATCAGATGTATCAGACCGATGTGATCAATGCACAGCTCGTTTCCGAAACCTCTACGCAGCGTGAGATGTTCCTGAGCGGTCAGCTCTCCACCTTCGGTCTTGGTTCCGAAGACTTCGATACCTACCGCAGCTCCGACTACGCTTATGTAACACCTCAGGCCACCATTTACTTCTTCATCTTTAACGGCTATCTGGATGTCATCCAGGAGCGTGAAGCGGCTTCTGACTTCGATCAGACCAAGAAGGATCTGGAAACCATCACCCTGACCAGCTTCCGTAAGGCCGTTGCTGTTTCCTACGATAAGGAACTGCTCTGCGCCACCATTTCCCCGGCCCGTTCCGGCGGCTACGGCATCCTGGGCAAGGGCTATATCTACGATCCGGATACCGGTGCTGAATACCGCAACACCGATGTCGCTCGTCAGGTCCTCTGCGATTTCTACTCTGTAGATACTTCCAAGTACGCCAACCTGGAAGAAGCGGTTGCGTCCATTACCGGTTATGACCCCGTCGCCGCGAAGGAACTCTATACGGAAGCCTTCAAGGAAGCGCTTGAACTGGGCTACATCACCGATAACGACAATGACGGCAAGAGCGATCAGGAGATCGAGATCACCTATTCCGCTTCCACGATCAGCGACTTCATCACCAAGACCATGGATTATCTGAATGAGAAGATGGCAGAAGCTACCGAAGGCACTCCTTTCGAAGGCAAGATCAAGTTCAATGCGATCGCTTTCGGCAATGACTGGTCTGACAAGATCCGCTCCGGCCAGGCCGATACCGTTCTGGGCGGCTGGAATGGCTCCCTGCTGAACCCTTACAGCCTGATCACGGCTTACACCAATCCGGCTCAGTCCTACGATGCCAAGTGGTTCAATACCCAGACCGAAAAGCTGACGATTAACGTTGACGGTCAGGATATCACCATGACGCTGTACGATTGGGGCGAATGCCTGAACGGCTCTGAGATCGACGGCCATAACTTCGGTGCCGATGCGGTTCCTCAGGAGACCCGTTTGCAGATCCTGGCGGCTCTGGAAGCCCGTATCCTGCAGACCTACGACTACATCCCTATGATGCAGAACGCCGGTATGTCCCTGCTGTCCAAGAAGCACTTCTATGTGACAGAAGAGTACAACGCGGTTATGGGTCGCGGTGGTATCGCATACTTGAAGTACAATTATGATGATGCTGAATGGGCTGCTTACGTAAAGGAACAGGGCGGTGTCCTGCAGTACTAATTCAGTCTGATCTCACTTAATTCATTTAATTGAGTCAAGGCATAATGTAACATTGTCAGGAATTTGCCGGTGTCCAGTGAAATGGCCCGGCAAATTCCGGCAAATCGAGACAAATACGTTTCGGGGGAATTAAAATGGGAAAATATATCCTGCAAAGATTAACGCTGATGCTGGTGACATTCTTTATCATCACATTTGCTTGTTTTGCATTGATTCGAATGCTGCCGCTGCCTGTTCTGGATCCGGGCGATGTTCATGGGCAGATCGCACAATTGCGTCGTGAGGCTATGGGCTATAACAAGCCGATCATTGAGCAGTTTGTTATTTTCATGAAAGGCCTGTTTACCAGATGGGACTGGGGCGTCAGTGATAAGCTGTATTTGGGGCAGGACGTATGGAAACTGTTTGTGGATAAACTTCCTCCGACCATGTTGACCAATCTTTATTCGATCCTTTTTGCAATCCCGGTTGGGATCATTCTCGGGATTATCGCAGCTTTGAAAAAGAACTCTGGACTGGACCACTTTATTTCTACATCCACCATGGTCTTCATCTCGGTCCCCAGCTTTGTTTACGCTTCGCTGGTGCAGTATTTCCTGTGCTTCAAGCTGGGGTGGTTCCCGCTGATCATGAAGACGGGAACAAATTACTTCACGAAAGACATGTTTTTAAGCATGATTCCGGCAGTCTTCTCACTTTCGTTTGGTGTTATTGCCGGTTTCACCCGTACGACCCGTGCTGAACTGACAGAGGTCCTGACCTCCGAGTTCATGCTGCTGGCCCGGACCAAAGGCCTGACCAAGGGGCAGGCAACAGTCCGTCATGCCCTTCGCAACTGTATGGTAGTTATATTGCCGGCTATTTTCGGCGATTTTATCGGTATTATGAGCGGTTCGCTGATCATTGAGCAGATCTTCTCGATCCCCGGGGTCGGCAAGTTATATCTGAACTCGATCAATGCACCTGACTATCCGCTGTTCCTGCTGCTGAGCTGCTTCTATCTGGCTGTCGGCCTGCTGGCCGGTCTGATCGTGGATATCAGCTATGGTTTTATCGATCCTCGTATCCGGGTCGGTTCAAAGAAATAAACGGAGGTGTGACATGGCAGAAAAGAATATGATGATTCCTGCTGAGAAATTCACTTTCGTTCAGAAGGATGCGGTCATTAAAGACAAAAAGCTGGAGACAAAGGCCAGAAGTTATATGGCAGACGCGTGGATCCGTTTTAAGAAAAACAAATCCTCCGTTGTAGCTGCCATCATCCTTCTGATCCTGGTTCTCTACGCGTTCATTGTTCCGCTTGTCTCCCCGTACAAAGTGGCAGACAAGGACCCTGACAAGCGTTATGTCAGCTTCCCTCCGTTCGTTCGTTCGGTCGCGGACCAGAACCGGGGGATTCTTGACGGGGCTGTTCAGATCACCAGTATCAATGAAGTCGGCTACCAGCGGCTTTTGGCTATGGGTGAGGAAACCAGTATGAATCCGGTCATTCGGATCACCGGTATGACCACGACACAGGAAAAGCAGCGCGGCAAGATGGTTGACGTGCATTTTTACAGTCTGGAAGTTAATGCTTACTATCAGATCGGTATTGTTTATCGCGTGCTGTCCTACAATGAATATGAACGGATCCAGGCGTGGCAGAAAGAAACCGGAATCCAGGTCATTTATCCCTGGGTCGAATCGAAGGATATCAAGAATATCGAAGATCCGAACATCTGGTATAAAGTCAGTGACAATAAGGGAACGGCAAAACTGGACAAGCAGGGAAACCGTGTTCCGGCTTATTCCAGCAACGCGGCGATCGAAGGGGCTCCGTATGACAGTATCCGGGTCCCGTCCGATGACGGCTCATACATCTACAGCATTCATAAGAGCGGTGCCGTTCAGGTCCGAATGAACTATTACAATTATACGATTTTTGTGACAGGCCATCATCCGGATCATTTATTCGGCGTGACCTCCAAGTGCGAAGACCTGATGACCGCGATTGGTGTCGGCGCCCGCTTCTCACTGGTGTTTGCCATCTGCGTTTCCCTGATCAATCTGACCATCGGAGCTGTTTACGGGGCTATCCAGGGCTATTACGGCGGCTATGTCGACCTGATCCTGGACCGTATCTCAGATATCCTATCGGGCCTGCCGTTTACTGTCTGCGTGGTTCTGTTCCAGTATCATATGGCAGGAACCAAATTTGGCGTGATCGGTGCCTTCCTGTTAGCCTTCGTGGTGACAGGCTGGATCGGGATGGCACACCTGACCCGTCGTCAGTTCTACCGCTTTAAAGGTCAGGAATACATTCTGGCAGCCAGAACGCTGGGTGCTTCCGATAAACGCCTGATCTTCAAACACATTTTCCCGAATGCGATCGGTTCTATTATCACCAGCTGCGCACTCGTTATTCCGAGTGTTATCAGTTCCGAGACGAGCCTGACTTATCTGGGGATCGTTAACGTCTCTCGTGAGTTCGGCGCTTCTCTGGGCGACCTGCTGAGCACCGGTCAGACTTTCTGCCAGAAGTATCCGTTTGCTTTGTTCTTCCCGGCCCTTTACTTCTCGCTGCTGTTGATCTCATTCAACTTATTCGGTAACGGATTACGGGATGCGTTCAACCCGTCTAACAGAGGATTGGAGGATTAAGCCATGGAGAAAAAGTTAGCTGTCAGAGGTTTAACCATTTCCTTCCGCACGACCAACGGCCGAGTTCATGCCGTCAGAAACATCGACTTCGATCTGATGAAGGGTGAAACACTCGCCATCGTGGGCGAATCCGGCTCGGGAAAATCTGTTACGTCCAAGGCCATCCTGGGCATTCTGGCCGGAAACGCGATCATTGAAGGCGGGGAAATTATTTACGACGGAAAAGACCTGCTTAAGATCAGTGAAGAGGATTTCCACAAGATCCGCGGCGATAAGATCGCAATGATCTTCCAGGATCCCATGAGCTCCCTGAACCCGATCGTCAGGATCGGTAAACAGCTCACGGAAGCCATGATTCTAAAGGGAAAAGCCCGTCAGAGAGAGAACCGTCACAACTTTAATACGACGTTAGGCCATCTGAACAAGGCGATGATCGAAGCGATCGCACCGCACGATTCTGCGAAGGCTGCCGAGTTGACCAAGATGTGCAAGGATTTTGACCATTTTGAGTCAAAGCACATTTCTCTGGAAAGCGCTTATAATGTGGCGCACGAGGCAGCGCTGGAAGCTTCAGAGGAGATCGAAGCCCTGAACTTTGAACTGGAAAAGAAAGGCGCAAAGGATATTCCGTACCGGACCAGTCAGATCGCGGCTTATGTGAAGCATTCTTTCCATGAGTACATGGTAAGGGATCGGAAAGCAGAAGCGGAAAAGCTGCTCGAAGGCATCTCTTCCCTGACCAATACCAAGAAATTCGGTGACGACCTGCCGGCTCTGAGAGAACGCCTTGTCAAGTTGGGTGAGATCGAAAACGAAGCGCTTGCCTTGGAAAAACCCGACTTTATGGCGATGGGGTATTGCCTTACCTTTGGAAACGAGGCCCTTCCTTCCCTTCCGGTACACGATCTGAATACCTATATGGAAGAGAAGATGAACCGTGAGTTCATGGACCACTTCATGGAATGCACTGAAAAAGCAATGCAGCATGCGGCGGATGTCTCCAATGCGGAAAAAGAAAAGGCAATCGAGGCACTGCGGAACGGGCGTCATGTCTTTGCCAATGAAAAGCTGGAACATGGTGCTTGTGAGGCTGCTATCCGACCGATGGAAGAGGCTGTGGAAAAAACGATCAACAAACTGGATCTGATTAAGGACAGCCTGGCTTATACTTTCGGCCCCGGCATGAAGGCAGACACCAAAAAGTATTTTGATTCCATTAAAAAGAACGAGAAAGAAAGAAAACGCTATGCCCGGGAGAAGAAGCGGTACGATGCCAAAACGGCAAAAGGAAAGACGTTGGACTACGTTGTCGTTCCGGCGGCCATAACAGACCTGGACATGGTTCAGTCGGATCTGGTTCATCAGATCGATCGACTGGAAGAGCATTTCACGGATGCTCTGGCAAAACGGGATCAGCGTGACTTCCACAAGGAAGCGCAGGATATGGTTGAATATCTTCAGCATTCCGCTTCCGGCGCCGTCAATCACGTGACCAAGCGTCTGGCAAAGAGCCGGGCGATCAAGTTGATGAGCGAAGTTGGTATCCCTGAACCCCGCAAGCGTTATACGCAGTACCCGTTCGAATTCTCTGGCGGTATGCGGCAGCGTATCGTTATTGCGATCGCTCTGGCAGCCGACCCGGATATCCTGATCTGTGACGAGCCGACCACCGCGTTGGATGTGACCATACAGTCTCAGATCCTGGAATTGATCAACGATCTGAAGGCGCGCAGAAATCTGTCGATCATCTTCATTACACACGACCTGGGCGTCGTAGCCAATATGGCAGACCGGATCGCGGTCATGTATGCCGGTAAGATTGTCGAATACGGAACCTCGGAAGAGATCTTCTATCATTCGGCACATCCGTATACCTGGGCGCTGCTGTCCTCTATGCCCGACCTGGATACGAAAGAAGCGCTGGACGCGATCCCTGGTACACCGCCGGATATGCTGTATCCGCCGGAAGGAGATGCGTTTGCTGCACGTAACAAATACGCCATGCAGATCGATTTTGAACAGCAGCCTCCGATGTTTAAGATTACGGATACACATTATGCCGCAACGTGGCTGCTGCATCCGGATGCCCCTAAGATCGATCCGCCGAAGGTGATCACGGATCGTATCGAACGGATGCGGAAGAAGAATCAGGGAGGTGTCATCAATGGATAAGAATGATCGTGAAGTCCTGCTGAAGGTGGAGCATCTTTGTCAGTACTTCGGACCCACAAAGGCTGTTGACGACGTTAGCTTTGAGATCCATAAAGGTGAGGTCCTGGGTTTGGTTGGAGAATCCGGCTGCGGAAAGACAACGACCGGACGCTCCATCATCGGCTTATATGATATTACCTCAGGGAATATCTATTTCAAAGGTCAGCGGATCGGTGCTGGTACGATGTCATATAAGAATGCGATCCAGGAAGCCCGGGAAGAGAAGAAAAACTGCCAGGACGCGGCCAGAATCAAAGAGCTGGATGAGATCATCTCCCGGAACCAGAAGGAGCTGAAAGAAGCGAAGGGACTGAAGAAAAAAGTCGACAAAAAGCTGATTACACAGATCCAGATGATCTTCCAGGATCCGATTGCCTCCCTTGATCCCCGAATGACTGTAAAGGAAATCATTGCGGAAGGCCTGATCATTCAGGGTGAAAAGAACAAAGCGGTCATTGACGAGAAGGTCCTGAAGATGCTGGACATGGTCGGACTGGTTCCGGAACATGCCGGACGGTATCCGCACGAATTCTCCGGCGGACAGAAGCAGCGTGTCGGAGTTGCCCGCGCTGTTATTATGGAACCGGAGCTGATCATAGCGGATGAACCGGTCTCCGCCCTGGATGTATCCATTCAGGCACAGGTCATCAACCTCTTAAATGAACTGCGGGAAAAACTCGGACTGACGCTGCTGTTCATTGCCCATGACCTTTCCGTCGTTAAGTATTTCTCTGATCGGATTGGTGTTATGTACTTCGGGCATATGGTCGAACTGGCACCTTCGGATGAGCTCTTCCTGAACCCGCTGCATCCGTATACCCGCTCACTGCTGTCGGCGATCCCTCTTCCGGATCCCGAATATGAAAGAAAGAGAAAGAGGATCGTCTACAATCCACTGGCAGAACATGACTATTCCGTTGACAAACCGACCTTCCGGGAAGTCAAGCCTGGACATTTTGTCAGCTGCAATCAGGCGGAATACGAAAAGTATATGAAGATCCTGAGGTAATTCATTCTATGAACAAAGATACAAGACCCCTTTGGCAGAAATATCTCCTGGCTTTTGGAATTGGCTTTCTGATCGCTCTGGTGGCTCTTCTCCTGAACGGTGCGTTCCGTGCGGGAGAGGCAGACGCCAGAATGAAAGCTTTTTCCGATGCTTTCCTTCTGCCGGGGGTCTTGTTTTTGCTTTTTGGAGGATTAAGCTGGGTCGCATCCAAGGGCTTCTGTGATCTGATTGGCTTCTCTACGACCAGTCTTTTAGGCTTTTTTATTCCCCGGGGAGAAGACTCGGACCGGGGAAAGGCAGCAAACCTCTATGAGTATAAGAAGGCCAAGGATGAAAAAGGACGTTACTGGCTTCCGCATGTTCTTGTTGCCGGGATTTTTTTCCTGGCAGTCAGTGTTTTGTTCGCCCTCCTTTTCCACAGGGCGGCATAAGCGGCACGGCGGATGCCTGCTAAATCGCAGCGGCACGGAATCCCGTGCCTTTTTTACTTTTTATGCTTTTCAAACCATGCCGTGATCTCGTTTAAGCGTTTTAAGCGGTGCGTCGGCTTTCCGCTGCGGGACAGTTCATGGTTTTCACCCTTGAAGCAGACCATTTTGGCTTCGACGCCGTTCGCGATCAGCGAGGTGAACATCTGATAGCCCTGATCGATAGGGCAGCGGTAGTCCTCGAAGGAGTGGATGAATAAGGTCGGGGTTTTTACATTCCGGGCATATTTCATCGGACTATGGAGCCAGAGTTTTTCCGGCTCATCCCAGGGAGAGGACAGGTTCTGATCTTCCGTAAAGCCCACGCCGATATCGGAGACTCCGTACATAGAAAACCAGTTGGAGATGGAGCGCTGAGAGGCACAGGCATTGAAGCGGTCTGTATGACCGATGATCCAGTTGGTCATGAAGCCGCCGTAGGAGCCGCCGGTTTCGAAAAGATTGTTCCGGTCCATGGCCGGATAGGCCTGCAGCGCCGTATCCAGGAAGGCCATGATATCGTCATAGTCGACAGTTCCGTACTTGCCGCGGATATCCATAAAGGCACCGCGTCCGTCCGAACCGGTCGGATTGCAGAACACAACGAAGTAGCCCTTGCCGGCCCAATACTGCATTTCATGGTAGAAAACGGGGCCGTAGACAGTCTTGGGCCCGCCGTGGATATCCAGAATGACCGGGTACTTTTTGCTCTCGTCATAATCCTTGGGCTCCAGGACGAAGCCGTGAACCTCATACCCGTCACGGGGCGCCTTCAGTTCCTTCGGAATGGCAACATAGCGGCCGCGAAGCGCCGCCTGGTTGAAGCGGGTCAGCTGACGTCCCTTTTCATCATAAAGCTCCTGCGCTTTCATATCGAAGAGAGCTACCATCAGAAGCTTGCCGTCAAAAACGTCAAAACAGTCAATGGAACCCGCCCGGTCGCAGACAACGTCGATCTTTCCGCTTTCCAGCTTATACAGACCGGCCCCGTCAAAGCGTGTGGAGATAAAGTAACAGACATCCCCAACGACTTTCAGACTCTGTCCTCCGCCGTAGCGGATATCGCTTCCTACGGATGAGCCGATGCTTTCTCCATGGCGGGCCAGCAGGCGGAGCTTGCCGCTTGCGTAGTCGAGACGGTAGAAATCGGCATCCGTGTTCAGACCGTATTTCCTGTCAGAGGCAAGGATCAGCAGAAAACTGGCAGCCGGTTCAAATCCTTCTATCTCCAGTCCTTCATGGCTTTGCAGCAGGGTCCGGGGCGAGGCTTCCCCGTCCAGCGCCAGGGCTTTCAAGGTATTGACTCCGTGCATGGGAAGAAGGGGACGGACGGGTGACGTCATGAAGAAGACGGTCTTTTTATCGTTTGACAGCTTGTAATCCTGCACGTTTTCGCCAAGCGCACTCAGGCGGCACAGCTTTTTCCGGCGGACATCGTAGCGGAAGAGAGAGGTGTAAGCGCCTTTGGTAACGCCGTGCCCGTTCCACCACCAGGGAACCTGCTCGATCTCTTCGTAGTCGGCATTATCCTTCATATGCTTCTTCCAGGTGGCGATCCGCTTGGGATCCCCCTCGAAAAGATCTTCAAAACCGGGCATGGTGCTGCCGAGGAGGAGAAAGTCGCCGCCGGGCAGCATCTCGGGGCGGAAGGTCGGGATCGGGAACGTTAAAAACAGCTGCGCCTCCCCGCCGGTCAAGGACATTTTGTAATAGCGGCTTTCAGGGGAAGGCTCTTGGGCTGCAGACCCTTTTTCGCTTTCCCGCTTTCCCGGGAAGAGGAGGGTATCATCGTCCAGGTAGATGAAGCTGCTCTCTTTCCCGAAGGCGGTCAGCTGCTCGGCTTTTCCGTTCCGCAGTATATATAGGTAAGAACGGTATTCGTCGGCTTTTGCATCGATCTCACTTCGGACAAAGCAGGCATTCTTCCCGTTTGGAGAAAAACGGACCTGCGAGAGAAACTTCAGATGGGTGAATTCATCGACAGCGATCGCTTTCATGGTTTTCTCCTTTCTGATTTTCGCTCGGGTAAAACGGTTGAGACGGGCATCGTAGGTGTAACCGGCCCGGGAAAGCGTTTCCAGTGCCGGCGCCGGATCATCGTCAAGATCATCCAATAACTGCAGCAGGGACGTATATTTATCACGGAGCTGCTGATTCATGTAGCTGTAAAGAATGTCGGGATCGTGAGGAAGCATCATCAAAACTCCTTCCTGTCTGATAGATTTGTACTGACAATATAATAAACAAAATATGTATAAAAGTCAATTTCAGAAGCACAGGGAATGAAGGGAAAGCAAAGGCGATAGTCAAGCGCCGCTGTTACAACGGCAGAAAAGGCTTTAAGACTCACTCGCTTCAGGAAACGGTTACTGCCCGGCGCACGCCGGATAGCCGGGAGACCAGGCAGGGAGAGACTTGAAAAAATTGCCTGCAAAAAAGTTTAAAAAAAGTTAAAAAAAGTGTTGACAAGTGGGAGCGGCTGTGGTAGATTAACGAATGCGCCGCTCAAGACGGCACAGCACCTTGACAATTAAATGATGCATTCCAACCCTGAAAATTCCTTGATAAACAGCGGGGCCAAGAACCTCCTCACAAGGTTCGAAGCCGAGACCGCGACGCATCACGTACAGATGCGCGAGGAAAATCAGAGGTCATTTAAAAAGCGACCAAAAAACCAAAAGTAAAGAAACGGATTA
>CADBSR010000085.1 GCA_902797385.1 uncultured Lachnospiraceae bacterium | reverse complement strand
TCATGAGGATTAAAACGGATTACATCCGTAAGCAGATCGTCGACCTTCCGGATATCGTCAGCAAAGACGAAACATACCAGAACGCTATGCACTATTCGGACAAGCAGAACGCCAGAGCTGAAAGTGACCGCGCAACAAGCCAAGCGATCCTTGCGACCATGAGTTCCGGTGTAGAACTGTACCGAGAAGTGCAGAGCAACGAATCCTTCCGTAAATGGATTCTGGATATGGTTTTCAATGCCACCTACAATCCTCCGGTAGCGGCTCGGACTGCCAGACAGCAAAGGACGTCATATACGATGGAATCCGGCCCAGCACTGATGGTGGCTGAACCGACAACTCCATACGGAGAGGATGGTGAAAACCATGTCTGATAACAGCACAAGTAAGTTCATTTCGCTTATCCTGCGGCATAAGCCCGAAACCATCGGGATCACTCTTGATGAACATGGCTGGGCCAATGTTGATGAATTGATTGAAGGGGTTAGCAAGACACACCCTCTTACCCGGGAAAGCCTGGAAGAGATCGTCCGCACAGATGAAAAACAACGGTACTCCTTCAATGAAGATCACAGTCTGATCCGTGCGAATCAGGGACATTCGATTCCTGTGGATGTGGAACTGGAAAAAGTGAAGCCGCCGAAATACCTATATCATGGCACTGGAGCAAAATTCACTTCATCGATTGATCAGCAGGGACTGATCCCGAAATCCAGACTGTACGTGCATCTTTCTTCAGATTATGAAACTGCAGTTAAGGTGGGATCTAGGCATGGGAAGCCGGTCGTGTATCTTGTAAATGCAGAACAGATGGAAACAGAAGGTTATGCTTTTTACTGTTCTGTAAATGGAGTCTGGCTGACAAAGCGTGTTCCGGTGAAATATCTGAAACAGGTTGATGTGACTTTTGTGGAATCCAGTAAGATAGTATCGGAATTGAAAGCTGTTTTCGAAAAAGAGGATGCGGCAGAAATCGCGGAAGAGACGATTCTTCCGAAGCACAAATGGCAAGATCTACAGCAGGCTTTATTCTCCATTTTGCAGGACGACGCCTTTTCAGAAAATGATTATCAAATCATGGCGGAGATCATATGGAGCGCTGTTCTTGCAGGTGAGAAGGTCGATACAGAAACGGCAATTGGGCTTCTTTACTATCGCCTCGGAAATGAAAATGATCCTTACGGGAACAACACAATTTGGAGTATTGCAGCAAGACTAAAGGACCTTGATTACGCAAATTCCGAATATAATCCCTTGAGAGATCCCGTTATTTTGAAAAGGCTTGCCTCGTTGGGAATTCATATTTCAAAAAACGTTAATTCTTCGGAAGCGTGAAAACGCGCAGCTCGCACTTGTGCGATTTCTGGGCTTGGGATGTGTTCCCAACGAGCCAATGGAGAAATTGGTGCAGATCCGGATTCGGACATGCTCGCCAATTTGCAAACAGTTCATTCAGAAGGTTAGAAAGTACGCAGAGCTGACGGAATTAACGCCTTATGCGGCCCATGAGCTAATAAAGGCAATCTATGTCGGGGCTCCTGATAAAAGCAGCGGAAAGCGCCGTCAGAGCATTCATATCTGCTATGACCTTATTGGGTTCATCCCTCTGAATGAACTGATGACATAGGAAATGGCATGACCCGAAGATCATGCCATTCCTGAAAACTATAAAACTGTCTTATGCGCCCCGCCCTTCGGGCCGGTTCTCTTTTTTTACATCGGCAGGTGGAGGAAGGACCAGTAGACGGCCAGGGCGGCGAGCAGATTGCCGGCAGCGGCGAATTTGCCGATCTTGTCCTTGGAATTGTCCATCAGCATGGTGAGGAAAGCCAGGTCGAACATCAGGTAGAAAATAGAGGCCACGGCAAAGGCGAGATAGGCCCGGGGGTCGCAGTTGACCCAGGTGCGGGTGATGAAGCAGATGATGCCCTTGGTCGGGATGGTATACAGCAAGAAGATCTTCCAGCTGCGGCGGGAGCGGATCCCGACCAGATGCAGGATCAGGCCTTCCACCAGCAGGTAGATCATCAGGTGCATGACCGCCAGCAGGATGGAGCGGGTCACGGGGACGCCGACCGTCAGCGTGCCTTTGTTCATGTCCAGGATCAGGTAGTCGTCATAGTCCTGTACTTTAAGCTGATCATACGGGATCGGGATGGTCCAGGTACGGCCGCCGTCCCGCGCGGTCAGGACCGCGCCTTCGAAGTCGTAGGAATTGCCGAACCAGGCATCCAGATCGAAAATGTCGTCCCGGTAGATCCGGAACAGAGTCTCCCAGACGCGGCGGTCCTTGTGGATCTTCGCGTTAAAAGAGTCTCCGGTGTGATCGTGACGCTGCATGGTCACCTGAACGTCCACATTGCCGGAGGCGTGAAGCACGTCCACCGTAATGGCGGGGTTACGGTAAACGCCGAAGGCCTTGGCGGAAAGCGGCAGGAGGAGCACGGTCAGTGCGATCAGCAGAACGGAGACGGTATGCAGTTTATTACGGTTCATGAATAATACTTCCTGTTACACGGCCCAAAAGGGCCTTTTTTAATAGGGGAGCGGCAGCAGGCGCATGGCGGCGAATACGACCAGCCCGGCGGCGATATTGCTGATCATCGAAAATTTGGCCAGGTTGTCCTTGGACTCATCCACCGTCAGCAGGTAGACGCCCATATCCAGCACGCCCAGGAAAATCGCGGTCAGGCCGAAGAAGATATAGATGCGGGGGTCCGCATTGAGCCAGTCCCGGCGGTAGAAGCAGCAAAGTCCCTTGGTCACGGCGGTATAGATCAGGAAAAAGAGCCAGCTCTTTTTCTCCCGGATGCCCAGAAGCCGGAATGCGATGCTTTCCACCAGCAGATAGAGGGCCAGCTGCATCAGGACCAGGGCTGCGGTCCGGGTCCACGGCGCACCGACGGTAAGCGTGCCTTTTTTCGCGTCCAGGATGAGGAAGTCGTTGAAGGAGGCTTCCTTCAGCTGCTCGTAGGGGACGGGAACGGTCACGGTGCGGTCTCTGTCGCGCAGGGTGACAGCCGCATCCTTAAAATCATAGGCGTTGCCGTACCAGGCGTCCAGGTCGAACACGTCCATCCGGTAGATGCGGAAGCAGACCTCCCAGCCCCGGTTCTCTTTCCGCGGCTTGACGTCAAAGGAACCGCCCTTGAACTGATGAAACATGGTCACCGTCATTTCCGCGCCGGGGGAGGCGTGCAGGACCGTGATGGTGACGGCCGGCTTATGATAAACGCCGATCCCGGCGCCGGGTGCCGCGGCTCGGGCGGCAGACGGCAGGACCAGCAGGGAAAGCAGGAGCAGGCAGATTAGAAATACGGGTCGGCGGACGATATTTTTTTTCATGGAACTCTCCTTCGGCGCAAACCATATATCCTTTCTCTATTATACCAGAAAAAGAGACGATGGCAAGCAATTTGCCTCGGATATACGGCCGGCTGTGACTTCAGAATGACAGACTCGGAACTTCAGAATGACAGATTCGGAAATTCCCCTTTGCGAAGAGACTTATTCTGTGATATGATAAATATGAAAAATTTTTCGGCATCCGCGTGTCGGGGGAACTAACGCGCGGCATCCGATGAGTCACTTAAGAGTAGGAGGAGCGGAACTATGGAAAATCCCGTGATCCGATCGATCCTGGAAGAAGAAAACCGGGCGGCGCAGGAAGTTGCCGCGGCCCGGGAAGAGGCGCAGGCGCTGATCCGGGAAACGCAGGAACGGCTGAAAACCGAAGAGCAGGCAGCCCGGGATGAGGCCGCGGCCCGGCTGGCGGCCGCCCGGCGTGAAGCGGAAGAGCTTCAGGACAAAGCCCGCCGGAAAGCGGAAGAAGAGGCAATGACCGCGCGCGCCGTGCTGCGGGTCGCATCCGCCCGCAGGATGGACCGGGCTGCGGAAGCCGTCCTGTCCTATTTACGGTAAAGAGAGGCTTTTTATGGCTATCGTATCAATGCGGAAAATGCTGATCTGCGGCGCCATAGAAGAGAAGTCTTCCGTCATGAAAACGCTGCAGCGGCAGGGATCCTTCCATCTGATCCCCGTACGGGAAGAAGAACTGGCCGCGCCCGCGGTCCGGGACGCGCTCTCCCGCGCGGAAAAACGGATCCAGACGGCGGACCAGGCCTTAAAAGTGCTGCAGCAGTATGCCCCGGAAGACGGCGGCATGCTGGCATCCTTAAGCGGAGCGAAAGAACTGACGCCGGAAGACTGGGAAAAGCGCGCCGGCAATGCGGAAGCGGCCGCCGCCCTGGCGGAGGACCTGATCCGCAAAGACCGCCGCATCGCCGAAGTGACGGCCGCGGCCGCCCGGGCCCAGGTACAGGCGGAAGCCCTTACGCCGTGGAAAAACCTGGGCATGCCGC
>CADBSR010000084.1 GCA_902797385.1 uncultured Lachnospiraceae bacterium | reverse complement strand
CAGCATCTGGCAGCGGTCCGCGCGGCCATCAACATCCCGATCGACTGCCACACCGAGAACCCCGAATCCTCCGGCGGCTTCATCCGCCACTACGAGGTGCCGGAGATGATCCGTGTCGCGGCTCCGATCTACTTAAAGACCGGCGGCTCCGTTGCCAAGACTCACAGCTGGGATTCCACGGATGCCGACGCCAAGAAGCGCGCCAAACAGGTCATGCTGGTCAAGCGCGTGATCGACGAGTACTATCCGGAAGCCACCTATTCGCCGAAGGGATCGCTCAATCACTGATCAGGCTGCAGCAGGCAGACGGGGGCTCTCCCTGTCTGCCTGTTTCAAAATTTCGTAAATACAGGAGAATGACCTATGGAAATCAGAACGATTACGGCTCCATTTACGGACGAGGTGCTTTCCTCGTTAAAGGTCGGAGATATTGTGAATGTTTCCGGGACTATCTTTTGCGGCCGCGATGCGGTCCTGCCGAAGCTGGTGAAAAAGATCGAAAACGGAACGTTTGATGAGACTGGGATCGACTTAAAGGGCGGCGTGATCTTCCACACGGCCGTGAGCCGCGCCGGCGTGGGCCCCACCTCCAGCAACAAGGCGGAGCTCGAAGGCACCATGCCGCAGCTGACCAAAGCCGGGATCCGCATGTTCCTGGGCAAGGGCGAATTAAAAGACGAGACCATTCAGATGTTCAATGAATACAATGCCGTCTATGCGGTCATTGCCCCGGTGACAGCGCTTTTAAACAGCAAGGTCCTCTCGCAGAAATGTCTGGCTTACCCGGAGCTGGGAATGGAAGCCTTCTACGAACTGCAGGTGGATAAATTCCCCTGCATCATAGCAGCCGCGCACGGCGAGAGACTTTCGTAAGGAGGAAGCAGCGATGGAATTCAATTACAAGGATGTTGTTGCAAAAGTAGCGGACTGTCTGGTCCGCGCCGGCTCCACCTTCCGTCAGGACAAGAAGGATGCCTACAAATGCGCGATCGCTTCCGAGGAGCTGGAGCGTGCGAAATGGAATCTGGAAACGATCCTGGACAATGCCGAAGTGGCAGAACGTGACAGAAGTCCGCTCTGCGATGACACGGGCATCCCGCACGTTTTTGTGGAGGTCGGTCCCAATAAGTGCCTGACCGGCGCCATGATGAAAGCGATTGAAGAAGGCGTCAGAGAAGGCCTGAAGGAACTGCCCGGCCGTCCCATGGCGATCCTGGGAGACGATAAAGGCCGCATCGATATGTCCGGCGGCATCAGCCCGAACTCCGAGGATCTGGCCCTGGCGCCGTTCCTGATCAAGGAAGTGGAGGAGGACGTTCTCCGCGTGCATATCCTGATGCTGGGCGGCGGCCCGGCGATTCGCGGCATCACCCATCGGATCTTCCATAAGCACAACCTGCAGGTGGTGCTGGACGAGATCGTAAACCGCGCCAAGGACGCGACCAGACTGCTTGGCTGCACGCCCTGCGCCTTGGCCGTCGGCGTAGGCCGCTCCCAGTTTGAGGCAACGGCCCTGATGATGGAAGCCATGGTCTACAGCGATTTTAACAAGCAGAGCGACATGGAAAAGTACATCACCGACAAAGTCAACGAGTCCGGCGTGGGCCCGCTTGGTTTAAAAGGCAAAACCACCGTTCTGGCAACCTTCATGAAGGTCGGCCCGCAGCGCGCGAGCGGTGTGCGTGTGGTGGCCCTTCGGCCGGGCTGCTGCTTCGAGCCGCGCATGGCCTGCGTGGAGCTGTAAGCAAAAGCGCCGGGAAGCGTTAAGAAAAAGACATGAATATTACCGATACGCTGGTAAGTACTTTATATGAGCTGGCAAACGGCCCGATCCCCGAAGAGGTGTTTTTCGAGGCCCGCAAATGTGTTCTGGATCTTTTGGGCTCCATGATCGGCGGAACGGTCCTGTTAAAAGACCGTTTGAATGCATATCTGGATCTGATGTCCGAAACAGGCGGGTCGACCGTGGTGGGGCTGGGACGGCAGGCCTCTTTGCAGAACGCCGTTCTGGCCAACGGAATGAATGCACATGTCTTCGACCTGGATGACGGCCACCGCTTCAGCACGGTCCATCTGGCCGCGACCATCATACCGGCTGCCTTAAGCGCCTGCGAGCGGTTTGACAGGAGCATGGAAGACCTGCTGCGCGGTGTGATCATAGGCTATGAGGCGGCGATCCGCCTGGGACGCTGCCTGCAACCGTCGCACCGCGACCGCGGCTTCCATGCATCCGGAACCATTGGTACGGTCGGAGCGACCATGGCGGTTGCGGCGGCCCAGCACTTTGACCGTCTGGAGATGAAGTCGGCCTTAAGTGCCGCCACCTCCAGTGCAGCCGGGAACAACCGGATGTCACTGGATGCCTCGACCTTAAAACCCTACAATATCGGCCGTGCCGGTCATGACGGGATCACAGCGGCGCTGATCGCAAAAGCCGGATTCATCGGACCGAACGATACGCTGGGCGGCAATTTCGGCTGGCTTTCCGAGATGGCGGAAACCTTTGACGTGAGCGGACTCTCACTTGAAAATGATCCGAACTTCAACATCCTCGGGGCTTATCATAAACCCTATGCATCCTGCCGCCACACGCACGCGCCCATCGACGGGGTCCTGGCCCTGGAGAAGGAGAAGAAGCTGGATCCGGAGGCCGTTGAAAAGATCCTGGTCCGAACGTACCGGCAGGGTGTCAAAGGGCATGAGTTTAAGGAGATCCCGACGGCGATCTCTGGGAAAATGAGTATTCCCTTCTGTGTGGCACTGGCCCTGGTCCACGGCGCCGCCGGGATGCAGGACTTCACGGAAGAGAGCATTCATGATCCGCTGATCCTGCGCCTGACGGAAAAGACCGACGTTCTGGAAGATGCCGAGATCACGTCCTGGGTCCCGAAGAAACGGGCCGCCAGCGTGGAGGTCATCCTAAAGGACGGGACGCGCCTTTACAAGCAAGTGGATTTCGCCAAGGGCGAACCCGAGGTCCCCATGACTATCGAAGACTTTAAGACCAAATTCATGGACCTGGCCTGCTACGGCGGGAAAACGGAGAAAGAGGCTGAGGCGATCAGCCGGTTTATTCTGGAAGATCAGGGGAAGATCAGGGATCTGATAGAGCTTTTGAAGTAGGGAGCGAGCAAGAAAAGGAGTTTAGTATGGCAAATGAATTCAAACCGGTAAAATTCGGCTGCGGAAGATATGTCCAGGCGCCGGGCTCGATCGAGATCGTCGGGCGGGAAGCGGAGCTGCTTCACTGTAAAAAGGCGCTGATCGTAGCCGGAAAGAAAGCGTATGAAGCAGCGGGTGCCAAACTGGAGGCGAGTTTAAAGAATTACGGCGTCGCCTTCGAAGTCTATATCATGACCACGGACTGCACCTATGAGACCCTGGAATATTTGAAGACCGAGATCGTTCCGAAGGTCGGCGCGGACTGCGTGATCAGTCTCGGCGGCGGCAAGGTCATGGATATGGGCAAGGCGACCGGCCACGGCTGTGATATCCCGGTCATCAACGTCCCGACTTCCGTGGCAACGGTCAACTGCTGGTCCGCCATGTCGGTCATGTACACGCCGGATCACAAGCCCATCGACCGCATCTGGCATGCGAAGGAAAACAACGCCGTCATCATCGACACGCAGATCATCGCCGACGCTCCTGTCAAGCTGTTTGCGTCCGGCATGGCGGATGCCTTTGCCAAATATATCGAGACCGGCCTGATGATGGAGTACAACAACCTGTTCACCACCCCGGTGGGCATGTACTGCTCCAAGGTTCTGGCCGGAACTACCAATGAGATCCTGCTGAACAAGGGCGAAAAAGCCTACCGTGACTGCGAAGCGCACCAGGTGACCGAAGAACTGGAAGCCTGCGTCTTTGCCAATGTCGCGACCACCGCGCTGGCGGCCGCGGTCAACTACAACAACCACAAGGCCCTGATCAGCGGCGGCAAGAAGGGCGCGACGTTTGCCCACGCCATGTACTATGCCTGCAAGACCATTTACACGGAAGAGACCGCGGAATGGCTGCACGGCGAGATCGTGGGCCTTGGCTGCCAGGCCGCCATGTACGCCTATGAGCGGCCCGAATTTGAAACCAAAAACTTCAGCCGTTACATGGCCAGCATCCACCAGCCCATGAGCCTCCGGGATCTGGGCATTAACCCGACGGATGAAGAGGTCCGCCGCCTGGTGGACTGCATGATGGTCGTCTGGGGCAAGCACCCGGCCGAGCACTGGCAGATCATGTACGACGCCCTGCAGTATATCAAGGGCTGATCGCGGCTTTTCTGAGAAGAGGAAAAACGCTTTGTGTCCGGCGCTTTTCCTCTTTTCTTTTCGGGGAGGAATCCGACATGCCCCAGATCACAGTCGTTATCATGGAGCTTGCTGCAGCGGTGGCCGTCGGGAACCTGCTGCAGAAGCTGAAGCTGCCCGGCGGCATGCTGATCGGTGCTATTCTGGGGGTGGCGGTCTTAAATCTCGGCTTTGAGATCGGCTATGCGCCTTCCTGGTTCAAAATGACGGCGCAGATCCTTACGGGGGCATATCTTGGCTGCTCTCTGACGAGAGAGGAAGTCAAGGAAATTCCGAAGGTGATCGGGCCGGCGCTGATCATGATCGTCGGCTTCTTTTTGCTGTGCATCGGCTGCAGCCTGGCGTTTGAAAAGTTTGCCGGCCTGGATCCTCTTACCGCCTTGTTCTGTGCGCTGCCCGGCGGCATGACGGACACGCCGCTGGTGGCCATGGATATGGGGGCGCAGGCCGGGATCGTGGTGGCGGCACAGCTGGTCCGTGCGATCTACGGCATCAGCGTCCTGCCGCTTGTCCTGCTGGCGGCGGATAAGGTCCTGGCGCCAAGACTCGGCGTTCCTTCTGTCCGCGAGCAGGATCGCTTACAGGAAAAACGAAAAAAGCCGGACAAAGCCCTTCTCATGATGGCCCTGACACTGCTGACGGCTGCCGCCGGCGGCTTTTTCGGAAAATGGCTCGGCATTCCGGCGGGGACCTTTGCCTGTGCCCTGATTTTTGCCATGCTCTTCAATGTAAAGACCGACAGGGGCTATTCCCCCAGACCGCTTCGGCGGGTGGCACAGGTTTTGTCCGGCATTTGTATCGGCATCCGGATCACACGGGGGGAGCTGGCCACCATGGCGAAGATGATCCCCGCGCTTATCATTCTGGTGATCGGCTATTCGCTGTTTTGCGTCCTTCTCGGCAGCCTGTTTGCTAAGCGGTTTCGGATGGGTCTGCGGGAAGGCATGCTTTCCGTCTCACCGGCCGGTGCGGCAGAGGTGACGCTGGTCGCCGCCGATATGGGCGTGATCAGCTCCAAACTGCTGGTGATGCACGTCGTTCGTCTGATCACCGCGTTAGTGCTTTTCCCGCAGCTGTTCCGGATCTATCTGGCCCTGAGGGGCTTATAGCGGAACTGCATAAGATAATTGTTAGTCGCGCAGCCCGGGTGTTTCCGTTATAATGAAAGCGGTTCTATGAGAAGCAACAGCGTGATCTGGCAGGAAGAGCGGGCATGAAGGAGTATTCGCAGAGAAATATAAACTTTACGGAGGGGAGCATCATCCCCAAACTGATCCTGTTCGCTGTGCCGATCATTTTAAGCGAGCTGCTGCAGAGTCTGTACAACAGTGTGGACTCGCTTGTGGTGGGAAATTATGTGGGAGATGCCGCGTTAGCGGCTGTGAGCGTCTGCGGACCGATCGCTAACCTGCTGATCGGTTTTTTTAATGGCATGTCGATCGGCAATACGGTCATGGTGGCCCGGGCCTTCGGCAGCGGAGATGAGGAAAAGACGAAGAAAGCGGTGCGCTATGCCTTTACCTTCTCCATCGTGCTGGGCGTGGTGGTCTCGGCCCTCGGCATCCTGCTGGCGCCGGTCCTTCTGAAGCTTTCGGGCTGCAATGACGAGATCTACGCGGAAGCCATCGTGTATCTGCGCATCTATCTGGCGGGCCTTATGTTTACGGTCATCTACAACTGCGGAACCGGGATCCTGCGCGCAGTGGGGGATTCCCGCGGGCCGCTGTGCGTGCTGGCCTTGACCAGTGTCCTGAATATCCTGCTGGATCTGCTGTTTGTAGGTGCCTTCAGCTGGGGCACAGCCGGCGTGGGCGTCGCGACCATTCTGGCGCAGGGTGTCTCGGTCCTCCTGGTCCACCGCCTGATCCGCCGGCGGGTGGAGACCCGTGCCGTTGCACTCAAAGAAACCTGGGAAAGCGGCCGGCCGCAGATCATTGCCTCGGTCGGGATCGGCTTTTCGGCCGGTCTGCAGAATGCCATGATCTCCTTCTCCAATATCTTCGTCTGGTCCTATATCAACGCCTTCCCCACCGCCGTTTCGGCCGGGATCGGGGCTGCTGTCAAGATCGATCACTTCGTGATCCTGCCGTGCAAGGCGGTCACCATGACTACAACGACCTTTGTGAGTCAGAACCTGGGTGCCGGGCAGTATAAGCGCGCCAAACAGGGGATCTGGTACGGCCTGGGCTTAAGCGCTGCGGTGACGGCGTTCATGGCGGTTCTGCTCATGCTTTTCGCCAGACCCATTTCCGCGTGGTTCAGCAAGGATGCGGAGGTGATCGAGGCCTGCATGGGCATGGTGAATTTTTTCCTTCCCTTCTATGGCGTCATGGTCATACGGGAGGTGATGCTGGGGTATCT
>CADBSR010000083.1 GCA_902797385.1 uncultured Lachnospiraceae bacterium | reverse complement strand
TCCTCAAATAGCAAAAGCTGTGTTAAATATCCGGAAATATTTTAACACAGCTTTCCCTCTTATGCGAGAGGCCGAAAGAATTTTCCTCTTTCCTTCGCTGTACGATGATGCCTAACAGCAGAGAATTCTTTACGGATTGTTCACGATCGTTGCCAAGATAGGAATATTGTTTCCCTCAACCAACAAAAGGATAAACGGACGATTCAGCATAAAATCAATGCTCTCTCCAACCAAAGGATCTCTGTGGGATCTCCTAAGATGTGGAAATGATATTCTGTTTATGCCCTCTTCATTGACTGAAATCGAGGCGTACTGTCTGATGAAGCCTATATAATCTTTTTCGTTTGCGATGGAAGACATGCCCTGATCTTCTGCAGAGAAGCATTCTTCTAATCCATGTTTCGAAAATAAACTCAGCTTGTCATTTTCTACCGCGAACGAGAAACGGGGAAAACTCAAAGATATTTCAACCGGCTCTTCTGTACTGTTCGTTTTAAAGAATTGCTTGTGGAGGAATGAACTGAACTCGTCATGTAAAACAATCTCCTCTGGAGAAATGCTTTCTTCAGGTAGAATAAACCACATATACATATCCTTTTCAATCAATACCCGAACTGCATTGAAGTGTTGCGCCTGGTAATACCACCGGGATGGAAACATAGTCGTCATAAATGTAGTGTTTTCACTGCCTGCTTTCGTAAAAAAAAGATTGTTTTGACTTTCTAATCTTGAAAAACGAGTCCATGTTATTTTTAGACGAATTGATGATATTATTCCCAAAAGACTCTCTTTTTCTTCGCTGTCAATTGATAGTCTTTTGATGCCTCTGTTTGCTGTTTGCCCCACCCACGCTTGCATAGCCTTATTATAAAAAAAACAACCCATTCTTCCCTCATAAATATCAAAAAAGGGATTATTAATGAGCCTTTCCATGCTTTCCTGCTGTATAGTATACGTGTTGTTTAGCCATAAAGAGGTGGCGGGAACACATTTTTCTCCCATTTTCAGCACTTTATTGTATAAATATGCAGAAATATTCCTTATCTGATCTATATCCTCCATTTCAAACATGCTTATAATACTCTGTTGAGTATCTCTCGCTGCAAACTCTATTATCGCACTCAAAAGAAGATAATCATTAACAGGCAAACATATCTTATTTGTTCCCTCTTCCTCTGCTAATGTCTCACAGATAAAACGGGTCATGGCGTCTGCGACTGCTTTTTTTTCTTTATTACTGATGTTTTCTTTGGTATAGTCCGAAGCCTGACCGGATGGTATCCCACTGCTTTCTTTTACAGAAAAGAACCAAAGGTAAGCTTTTGGGCCGATCCATGCACCTAATATCAAGGCAAAGACGATGGAGACACATAGAACCGTTTTTATCCGTCTTTGCATGGTTCGCGGCAAAGAACAATTCTCTCTCTCCGTCATGATAACGGAATCTCTCCTTTCTATATCTACAGATTATGTAGTATTCGTCTAACTCAAAATCAATATAAGTAGCCTTCCGTGACACGGGGACGTACCCTTTTGTCACATGATTCCGGGGATAGGCAAACAAAACTTACGTTTTCATTTTCCGCAGCTCGGAAGCGGCCAGCGGAATAGAGACCCCGACGGAAAGCACGTCCGCCGCAGCCTGTGTGATTTCGATTCCGAAAAGCCCGAAAAGCTTCGGCAGGATCAGAATAAGGGGAATGAAAAAGAGGCCGCTTCTGGCGGATGCCGTAACGGAAGCCTTGACGCCTTTGCCCATGGACTGCAGCATCATATTGGTGATCACGATCGTCGCCAGGAAAGGCAGAGCGACCGCCTGCGTGCGGAGCGCCGTCTTTCCGACCTCGATCACGGCCGGATCATCCCGGAAAAAGCCGATGATCTGCGGGGCAAAGAGAAGACAGAAGGCCGACATGAAAAGCAAAAAGATCGTTCCGTAGCGGACACAGAAGAAATAGCCTTCCCGCACACGTTCCTTCTTTCCGGCGCCGTAGTTGAAAGAGCAGACCGGCTGATAGCCCTGCCCGAACCCGATCATGGCGCTGGAGACAAACATCATGACACGCGTTGTGACGCTCATACCGGCGATAGCCGCATCGCCGTAAACGCGGCACGCCCGATTTAAGAGTACCGTTGCGACCGCAGCCAATCCCTGCCTGAACAGGGCCGGGATCCCGCCGTTGATGATCTGGATCAGGAAATGTCCGTTAAGGCGGACATTTTTAACCTTCAGGCGGATATTGGCGCCCTTGGTGCTGCCGATGAGCAGGACGGTGAAGCTGATCATCTGCCCGCAGATGGTGGCAAGGGCCGCACCGGCGACTTTCAGATCAAAGACGAAAATCAGCAGCGGATCCAGTCCGACATTGAGGACGGCACCGCACATGAGACCCACCATGGCATAGACCGCGCTGCCCTGATAGCGCAGCTGGTTGTTCAGGACGAACTGCGACATCATAAACGGGGCGCCGATCGCTATGATCCTGAGATACGTGACGGCGTCCTTCAGGGTACTGTCTGTCGCACCGAGGAAATAGGCGAGGGGTTCCGCGAAAAGATTGATCCCGACTGCCGTTACGATCCCTATAATGCCGGACAGTGCCAGTCCGGTGGCTGCCATTTCTTCCGCTTCCTGCTGTTTTCCGGCGCCCAGCATCCGGGACAGATAGTTCCCCGAGCCCTGGCCGCAGAAAAATCCGAAGGCTTGGATGATCGCCATGGCGGAAAAGCAAAGGCCCACGGCCGCCGTTGCTTCCGTGGAGATTTTCCCGACAAAAAAGGTGTCCGCCGCATTGTAAAGGGCCGTAACCAGCATGCTGATGATGGTCGGCACCGACAGGCGAAGGATCAGCTCGGGCACCGGCGTTTCCGTGAGCTTCTGATAGCGCGCTCTGGCGGCCTCACTCATTTCCTGTTTGTTTTTTACTGTCTCTTCCATGCCATGTCTCCTGATCGTGCAGGCCTTCTATGTCTGCCGCTTTGCCTTTTTTGCTTCCCAGGCCGGCAGCAGACCGTGCAGGGTAACGGCGATGATGACAATGGCGGACCCGATCAGCGCGAGTGCGCTCATCTTCTCTCCGCAGAAAATCGCCACGGGAATGGGATTGAAAATCGGTTCAATGGTCAGAATAATGGAAGCCTCCACCGGATCCACCTTATGGATGTTCCGGGTAAAAAGAGCATTGGCCAGGCCGTACTGAAAGACCGCCATGACCAGCAGCCAGAGGATATTTTTCGCGTCCCAGACCAGTGTTTCCGTAAAAAAGAAGGGGAAACAGACCAGAAAGCACAGAAGATTGCTGAGGATCGCCGTGTCTTCCGTATCGCAGTCCTCCCCGTTCATGACGATGATCTGCCCGGCAAATGTAAAGGCCGAGCCGACCGCCAGCAGATTTCCCAGCAGGCGGGTAAAATCCAGACTGTCCAGGAAGCTTAAGACACAGCCGCCGAAGACCGCCAGGGTGAGTATAATCTCCGCCAGCGTTGCTTTCCGGTGACGGAACAGAATATAAAATAAAAAGACCAGCACCGGCGCGGTGTACTGCAGAACGATCGCCGTCCCGGCGGTGGTCAGTTTGATGGCGACAACATACAAAATACTGGTGGCGCTCATCATAAGGGCGCCGAAAAGATTCGTTTTCGTGAATCGCAGTTTAAGACTCCCCTTCATGGCAAAGAGCATGAGGAGAGAAATAAGGCTGCGGACCGCAATGATGGGCATGGGTCCCCAGCTGATGGACTTGACGCAGACGCCCGCCAGGCCCCAGAGCAGGGCCGTAAGGAGGATCATCAGGCGGCTGCGGTTTGAACTTTTCTGTTTTCCTGTTTCGGACATACTATTCAGACGATACTTTTAAAAAATCTTTGTATAAAACCAGAAGATGAATCATGATAATAGTTGCGACACAGCCGGGACGAAAACTTTCTCGTTTTTGTTCCCAGTCGCCTCGAAAGTATTGTCCGGCCTGTGTCGCTCTTTTCTTACCTGCTGCCACCTGTCAGCCTGCCTGCCGACTGTGGCTTATCCTTTATTTTCTCGCGATAACCTTTTTCACCTTTGCCGCGATGTTTTCCGCTGTCAGGCCGAAACGTTCCTGCAGATACTTCTGCGGACCGACCTCGCCGAACTCATCTTCCACCGCGACCTGAGCGGCCGGGACGGGGCAGTACTCGGCAACCACTTCCAGCACCGCATCATACAGGGCTCCGTTCTTGTTGTGGTTTTCCGCTACGACCAGGCAGCCGGTCTTCTTTAAAGAAGCGGCGATGGTCTCTTTATCGAGCGGCTTGATGCTGACCGGGTCGATCACTTCAAGGAAGATGCCTTCTGCTGCCAGTGCATCGGCAGCCTTTAAGGCTTCGCCCAGCATAATACCGGACGCGACCACCGTGCAGTCTTTTCCTTCGCGGACCACGACTGCCTCGCCGGGCTTAAAATGCGAGCCTTCGGCATAGATCTTCGGCATATCCTTGCGGCCGACGCGAATGTACTTGACACCGGGCAGATCCGGGCTCTGGCGCAGGATATCCTCCAACTGTACGTTATCGGTCGGATCAAAGATGATCGCGGTCGGAATGCTGCGGTATAAGGCAACATCCTCAAACGGCATGTGCGTGCCGCCGTTTAAAGCCGCCGTCACACCGGGATCGGAGCCAAGGATGGTAATATCGTTCTTTGCGTAGGCCGCGCTTAAGAAGACCTGGTCAAAGACCCGGCGCGAGGCGAACGGTGCAAAGGAATGGGCCAGGGGCTTAAAACCGCTGGCGGCCAGCCCGCAGGCAACGCCGATCATATTGGCCTCCGCGATCCCGCACTCAATGGCGCGCTCGGGATTGGCCTTGCCCCACTTTAAGGTGCCGATGCAGCTCATCAGGTCCGCGTCCAGATAGATGAAGTCGGGATCTTTTTCCGCCATATCCGGGATCACGCTCCCCAGGACGGCCTTCACCTGCTTCGGATCCATGCTTCCGTCGTAAATGATCTTCATAGTAAAGCCTCCCATCCGGCGATCTCCGCCTCCAGCTCCGCTTTCCAGCGGGCATACTGCTCATGGCTGACAGGAATGGAGTGATTCATCTCGGTCTCTTCCACTTCCTTGACGCCGGCGCCCTTGATGGTATCCATAATGATCGCATACGGCTTGTCTCCGCCGCCGCGGGTATTTTCCAGGGCCTGGGCCATGGCTTCCACGTCGTTGCCGTTGACCAGCTGTGTGTTGAAGCCGAAGACCTTCATCTTGTCTTCCAGGCTGCCGAGCGGCATGACCTCATCGGTGCGGCCGTCCAGCTGCTTCTTGTTCATATCGATCAGGACGACCAGATTGGAGAGCTTCTTGGCTGCCGCAAAGGCAAAGGCCTCCCAGACCTGTCCTTCATCGCATTCCCCGTCGCCGACGATCAGGAAAATACGATTCTTTCGGCCTTTTAAGCGGTCGCCCAACGCCATGCCGCAGGCAATGGAGGTGCCCTGGCCCAGCGAACCGGTGGTCATGTCCACGCCGGTGGTCAGGTTGCGATCCGTGTGGCTCGGCAGATGCGTGTGCGGCTTGTTTAAGGTCTTTAACTCATCGTAAGGGAAATAGCCTTCCACCGCCAGCGCACCATAGATGCCGGGGCCCGCGTGACCCTTCGAGGTCACCAGTTTGTCACGATCCGGCCAGCCCGGATTCTTCGGGTCGACCTTCATTTCACGGCCGTATAGCACGGCTAATGCATCGCAGATACTTAAGGATCCGCCGACGTGACCATTTCCCAGGGAATCAAAGGCCGTTAACGCCGCGATACGGATCTTCGCAGCCTTGATTTTTAAGGCTGCCGCTTCTTTCTTGTCCAAGATGATCTCCTTCCCAGTTCTTTATAATTCTTCCGGCATCTCCGGTTCTTCTTCGCCTTCTTTATTGGAATCGCCCTTGCGGACCTTGGCAATACTGGCGACCTTGACGCCCTTCTGCATATTGACCAGCTTTACGCCGGAGGTAATGCGGCCCAGCCGGCTGATGGTATTAATCGCCATCCGGATAATGACGCCTTCCGTGGTGATTAACATCATTTCCTGATCCTTGTTCACCGCCATGGCGCCGACCACGTCGCCGGTCTTGTTGTTGATCTTGTAGCACTTGACGCCCTTGCCGCCGCGGTTCTGCGGGCTGAACTCGTTCATATCCGTGCGTTTGCCCAGACCCAGCTCGGAGGCGATCAGCATGTCCTCGCCCTTGCTGGCCAACTGCATGGAAACGACCTCGTCGCCGTCATCCAGCTTCATGCCGATGACACCCATGGAGACACGGCCGGTCACGCGCACATCCGTTTCATGGAAGCGGATGCACTGACCGAGCTTCGTGACTAAGAGCACGTCGTCGGAATCGTCGCTGATCTTGACCTCGATCAGTTCGTCGTCGTCTTTCAGGTTGATGGCCGCCAGACC
>CADBSR010000082.1 GCA_902797385.1 uncultured Lachnospiraceae bacterium | reverse complement strand
CCCCGAAGGTCCTTCGCATCCAGAACCACCATGCCGTTTTCATTGTGCGAAGAAGCGCCCAGCATGCGGAAACCCTTGATATGCTGGTCGATCGGCCGGTTGCCGATATTGCAGCCGCCCGGCATGGAAACTTCGGCATGATGATACTTGCCCAGAAGGGCACCGAGCAGGTAGTAGCCGGCTCTTAACTTTTTGATATACGGACTGTCGGCGCAGGCCGTAAAAATATTGGCGGCATTGAGTCTGACCGTATGACGCTCCGGACGTTCCACATGAACGCCGATCTCCTTGAAGGCGGAAAGCAGAACTGTAACGTCGCTGACGTCCGGTACGTTTTCCACGGTGACTGTGTCATCGGTCAGGATGGCTGCGGTCAGGATCCCGAGCGCCGCGTTCTTCGCGCCGCTGATGGTCACCTCACCGACCAAAGGGCTGCCGCCCTTCATAACATATCGCATAAAATGCTCCTGGCAGGGAGACGCGCCAGGCACGTCCCCCTATTTGAATCTATTTCGGTCAGATCAGGCTTTTCCGTTGCAGCCCAGAACGTCTACCAGCTTGTGTGCCACCATGGCCTTGACAGCCGCGCGGGCGGGCTTTAAGTACTGACGGGGGTCGAAATCGGCCGGATGCTCCGCGAAATACTTGCGGATGGTCGCCGTCATGGCCAGACGGATATCGGAGTCGATATTGATCTTGCAGACTGCCATGCGGGCTGCCTGACGCAGCTGATCCTCCGGTACGCCGACCGCATCGGGCATGGCGCCGCCGTAGGTGTTGATGATCTTCACGAATTCCTGCGGAACGGAGGACGCGCCGTGCAGAACGATCGGGAAGCCGGGCAGGCGCTTGGAGACCTCTTCCAGAATGTCGAAGCGCAGGGGCGGCGGCTGCAGGATGCCGTTTTCATCACGGGTGCACTGTTCGGGTTTGAACTTGTAAGCGCCGTGGCTGGTGCCGATGGCAATGGCCAGGGAATCGCAGCCGGTGCGTTCCACGAATTCCTGCACGTCCTCGGGACGGGTGTAGGAACCGACGGCGTGGCTGACTTCGTCTTCAATGCCGGCCAGGGTGCCCAGCTCCGCCTCGACCACAACACCGTGATCGTGAGCATATTTTACAACTTCCTTGGTGATCGCGATATTTTCCTCAAAGGACTTGGCAGAAGCGTCGATCATGACGGAGGTGAAGCCGCCGTCCACGCAGCTCTTGCAGGTCTCGAAGGAATCGCCGTGGTCCAGGTGCAGGCAGATAGGCAGGCCGGTGTCCTCCACCGCTGCTTCCACCAGTTTCTTTAAATAGATGGGGTTCGCATAGGCGCGGGCGCCTTTGGACACCTGCAGGATCAGGGGCGCGTTGTTTTCGCGGCCCGCTTCCACAATGCCCTGGATGATCTCCATATTATTAACATTGAAAGCGCCGATGGCATAACCGCCGTCATAAGCCTTCCGGAACATTTCTGTACTGGTTACTAAAGCCATGAGAAAGCCTCCTCAATAGAATTCGGTGCATATATTGTAACACAAAGCGTATAAATTTCAAGAGGGGGGAGACTGAAAACTACTGGTTGAATGTAAAAACCGGCGGCCCCGGAAGAAATATGAGTGAATATTTTTACGCTTCTGCGTCCGCCGGCGTTTCCGCCGGTCTGTGAAGCAGCGAAAAATATCGCGCATAGATCCTGTCGTACATTTCGTTAAAGGTCTTGTCGCCGCCTTCATGCAGGCTCTCAAAGTACAGATGCTCATGATCGGCCAGTTCCGGATAGACACGGACCATGGTGGCGATCCCGACATTGGAGCAGATATCCGCGATCCGGCGAAATTCATTCATCAGATTGGTAAAGCCCGAATCCGCATAAATATTGCATTCGCCGCGGCTCATACGCAGCAGATGGTCTTTCTTCATCTCTCCGATGATCTCCGCGATCACCTGCGCGGTAGGCTCGATCCGTCTGGCCGCATCTACATCCCGCTTTTTGAAAGCCTGTTCCGCCTCATCCAGGATCCCCATGACTGCTGCTTCCAGAACCGCCAGCTCCGACATCGCCGCCGGAGAAAAACGGGTTTTGTTCTTTGTTAAAGAGGCCGCCTGATCCGCAATATTGACCGCGTGGTCTCCCAGGCGTTCGAATTCCGCCATGACCTTATAATACTGATTCAGGATCGAGACGTGATCGGAGAGCTGCAGATGCGGCAGCAGTTCCACCGCATAGCGGCTGACTGAGTCTGTCATCCTGTCGATCTCCGTTTCCTCTGCCATGATCTCTTCATGCAGCGCTTCATCGTAGTGCTGCAGCAGCACAAAAGACTTCTCGATATTTCCGCGGGCAGCTACGAAGGTCGTCAGCAGCAGCTGATAGCAGCTGTTTAAAGCCAGTGCCGGCGTATTGAAGAAGACCGGATTCAGCGCGTCCAGTTCGTCACGGTATTTGGAGGCTGGAGCCGGATCGTCTTTGACCAGCCGGCGACTGAGCCGCTCGTAGGTGTTCAGCAGCGGGAACAGCAAAAAGGCACAGCCCAGATTGAAGATCGTATTCGTATTCGCAATGGTTCCCGAATTGACTGTTTTTTCCCACAGACCGTCCAGCCATCCGATCCGGTGAACGATCGTGACCAGAGCCAGCACCACAACGGTTTCGCTTAAGTTAAAAAGGATATTGACGACCCCGACGCGCTTGGCTTCCGCCTTGGCACCGATCCAGCAAACGATGGCTGTCGTCACGCAGTCGCCCAGATAGATCCCGACGATCACGGAATAAATGGACTTAAAGCTCAGCAGACCGGTTGCGGAAAAGGCCTGCAGGATACCGATGGTCGCGGAAGAGCTTTGCAGGACAAAGGCAACGCCGGCACCCGTCAGATATCCAAGGAAGGGATGATCTCCCAGACCGGAAAACAGCGATTCCACCACGCCGGATTCCGAGAGTGACGTCACGGCGCCTGTCATATTCAGCAAGCCCGAAAAAAGAATACCGAAGCCGACGGCGATCCGCCCCACCGAATGCGCATTTTTGATAAAATTGCCCATGATCAGGACCATGCCTATGATCAGCGCGATGGGGGCCAAGGTCGAAGGCTGAAAAAAGCGCAGTACACCGGAACCGGAGGCGTCCAGATCCAGCAGACGAATGATCTGCCCGGTGACAGTCGTCCCGACATTGGCTCCGATGATAATTCCCAGAGACTGATGAAGCGATAAGATCCCGGCCCCGACCAGACCGGCCGTGATAACAATGGTCGCTGTTGAAGACTGGATCAGTGCCGTGATCAGAACTCCCAGGAGGAAGGCCTTGAAAGGGTTGTTGGTCACTTTTTCCATGGCCGCTTTCAGGGTACCGGACGAGTTTTCCTTTAGCGAATCTCCCATCAAGCGCATCCCGTACAGGAACATGGCCAGGCCGCCCAGGAGAGAAATAATATTAAAAATATCCACTTTTGTTTTCTCCGATAAGAAAGTGTTATGCCTCACAGCTGCAGACACCTGCCCACAACGGGGGAGACATAAAACGATATCAAAGCCTCCCGGACGAAAATACCATAAAAACGATTGATGTTCAAGCCCTGCCCGCTCCGTTTGAGCACAGCGCTTCTTTTTGAGCCTTTTCTCCCTTATTTCTTCTTGCCAGACAGGGCTCTTTTCTGGTAAGATGACAGCATCAAACCGTCGTGAGGCTTGTTCTATGAAAGAAACAAAAAAATACAGTCCCGAGGAGTTGCGTTATCTGAGTCTCCTTGCGAAACAATTCCCCACCGTTCAGGCGGCCGGCACCGAAATCATCAACCTGCAGGCCATCATGAACCTGCCGAAGGCCTGTGAGCATTTCATTTCTGACGTACACGGCGAGCATGAAGCCTTCCTGCACATCTTAAACTCCTGCTCCGGCGCCGTACGGGAACGCATTGACGAAATGTTCGGCAACACTCTCTCCATGGAGGACCGGGATCAGCTCGCGACCCTGATCTACTATCCGAAGGAAAAGCTGAAACTGATCCTGCCGACCGTCAAATACCGTGACGAATGGTACCGCATCACCCTGCACCGCCTGGTGGAACTGTGCCGTTCCGTCTCCTCGCGTCACTCCCGCTCCAACGTGCGCAAATCCATTCCGCAGGACTACGCCTATATCATTGACGAGCTGCTTCACACCCACAACGAAGAAGCCGACAAGCACGATTATTTCGAAAATATCATTTCAACGGTCATCGAGATCGACCAGGCCGGCAAGCTGATCGAGGCACTCGCCACCGTCATTAAGCGGATGTCCGTGGACCATCTGCACCTGGTCGGCGATATCTTCGACCGCGGCCCGCGGGCGGATATTATCATGGACGCCCTCATGAACTATCACAGCGTGGACGTACAGTGGGGCAACCATGACATCCTCTGGATGGGCGCCGCTTCCGGCAGCCGCACGCTGGTCGCCACGGTCGTTTCCAACTCCATCCATTACAACAATCTGGAGGTGATAGAGACCGGCTACGGCATTTCGCTGCGCCCGCTCTCCGTCTTTGCGAATGAAGTCTACAAGGACTGTGACGTTTCCTGCTTCAAGGTCAAGCTGACCGGAGACGACAAGGAACTTTATACCGAGAAGGACAAGCTCCTGTCCGCCCGCATGCACAAGGCCATCACCGTGATCCTCTTCAAGCTGGAAGGCCAGAAGATCCTGCGCCATCCCGAATACGGCATGGAGGACCGCCTGCTCCTGGACAAGATCGATTACGAAAACAAATGCATCACCATTGACGGCGTGACCTGGCCGCTCAAAGATACGGATTTCCCCACCGTGGACCCGAAGGATCCCTATGCGCTGACGCCGGAGGAAGATGCTGTGATCAATCAGCTCACAAGCGCCTTCATGCACAGTGAAAAGCTCCAGAAGCACGTCCGCTTCCTGTACTCCAAGGGCAGCATCTACAAGATCTATAACGGCAACCTGCTCTTCCACGGCTGCATCCCGCTGACACCGGAGGGGGAACTTCTGACCTTCCGCCTGGGCGGAAAGGAAAGAAAAGGCAAGGAATTCTTCGACTATGCCGATCAGGCAGCCCGGCAGGCGTATTACTTCAAGCCCGAATCGCCCGAAAAACAACTCGGCATGGACTTCTTATGGTTCCTCTGGGCCGGCCGCAACAGTCCCATCTTCGGCAAGGACCGCATGACCACCTTCGAACGGCGCCTGATTGAGGACGAGGCGGCCTGGAGCGAACCGAAGAACGCCTACTACAAACTGTATCAGAACAAGGAGGTCTGCGAATTCCTCTTAAAAGAATTCGGCCTGACGGACGAGCACAGCCTGATCATCAACGGTCACGTACCGGTCAAGACCAAAAAGGGCGAAAGCCCCATCAAAGGCGGCGGCAAGCTGATCGTGATCGACGGCGGCTTCTGCAAGGCTTATCAGCCCACCTCCGGCATCGCCGGCTATACGCTGATCTCGAACTCGTATTATTACCGTATCGTGTCCCATCAGCCCTTCGCCGGCCGGGAAAAGGCGATCCGGGAAAATATCGATATCGACTCTACGCCGTATATCTTTGACCGGGCGGACCGCCGTCTGCGGATCAGCGACACCGATATCGGCCGGGACTTAAAAGCCCAGGCAGACGACTTAAAAGCCCTCCTGCAGGCTTACCACGATGGTGTTGTAAAGGAAGATCACGGAAAAGCGTGAAAATATAACCGCTTGTAAAGGCATAAAAAATAAAGGTGCCGGCAACCAGGTGACAGGGGGACGTACCCGTTTGTCACCTTTTTCCTTCTTGCATTCATTATCAAGACTCGCTATAATTTGTTTGTCCCTTCTTTCCCCAATCAATCACATTATTCCCCTGCAGCAATGTGTATCGGCTTTCATTCATTGAAT
>CADBSR010000081.1 GCA_902797385.1 uncultured Lachnospiraceae bacterium | reverse complement strand
TGGTTTTCCTTTTCACTTTGTAGACGGCTCCGGTCCGACGCTCTCCGGAGCATAGCGCGGCACACCGGCCGCGACCTCCTCCAGATACGCTTCATAATCCGGGAACAGAGCCAGTATCTCCGGCTGATCCTCCCAGCCTTCCCCCCACGGGCGCAGCAGCAGTTCGCCGCCTATAGCGCCGCCGCTTACAGACTGCTTCAGCGAGAAGCTCACCAGTCCGCGCGCCTCATCGAAAGAAGCGGAAAAGTTTTTGATCGTGACGTTAAACGGCTCAATCAGTCCTTCAGCAAGAAGCAAGGTCCGTCCTTCCTCGCATACGACGCTTCCGCTCAGAAGACGTTCCGCAAAGGTCGCGGCCGGATCAAAGGCGATCAGCGTCCCTGTCCCGTCAGGCTGCATGGAAAGTGTCACATAGACCGTATAACATTTTCCGCGCATCAGCCTGTAAAGGCCGCTGCAGTCATCGGTCAGGCGCACCAGACCAAACCAGGTTCCCTGCCAGAATTCGGCATCCTCCGGTTCTGCCGGGATCTCAGCCAGCGAGCTTTCCCAGTCCGGATCCTCGATCTCCAGGGTCGGATCTTCCGTGCTCTCTTTCGGGTCTTCCTGGGTCCCGGGACCGTCCGCACCGCCATGCTCTGTCCGATAGATTTCTGCCTTTTCCAGACTGTCAAAGAAGATCATCTGATCGCCGCCCGGATCCTTCAGCGTCAGGCAGCCGTTTTCGGCCGACCCGGTAAAGCGGCCACTGGCTGTCACAAACTCATAATCGCCTCCCGGCAGAGGGCCGTAGGAGCCTTCTTCGGCATAGATCTGACCGTCATAATACAGGCCCCAGTCCGGCAGCAGACTGATCCGGATGGCACCGGCCCGGCCGATATCCACAGCCCTGCCGAAGGCTGTCGCTGCGGCCAGATAATAATCTCCTTCCAGGCCGCTTAAGACCGGAATGTGCGGTTTCGGCACATAGGGATGCGCTGCCAGGAAGCTTTCTGCCTCCTCTTTGTCGCGGCACCAGAAAACCTCCGTGTCTTCTGTATTTCCGCTTAAGGTACCGTTTTTGTATGTAAAAATCTGTGTATCATTCCCCTCACGCAGCACGATCCGGTTTCCGTCAGCATTCCAGGACAGAAGCGTGTTTTTACCCTTGTCAAACAGGATCGCCTCGTTTTCCGGCAGCAGCCAGAGGGTGGCGTCATTTATCTTCTCGACACGGTTCTGGCCTCCTTCCAGAAGACCCGAAAGATAATATTTCCCTTCATATTCCGCAAGCGGGTCGGCGACATAAGCGGCCGCATCAGCCGTCCACAGGTCTCTGGCCTCCTTCAGGCCCCTGATATAGACTGCCTCTCCGATCTCGATCCGGTCTTCCGAAAGTTTCCCTGTGTAGCTCTCATCTCCCCAGGTCAGTGTGATCTCACGCGTCCCGGCTTCCCAGGTCCCGCTTTCCTCCTGCCCGAAGGCCGTATGGACCAGCGCGCCACCAACTTTCAGGCGCAGTGTCACATCCAGCACATTTTCGACCGTGTTTTTCCCCTTTTTGTCCGGAAGGAGCGCGAGATAATACTTCCCGCTGACCGGTTTTTCGTACGATGAATCACGCCCGCAGGCCGAAAGGCCCGGAAGCAGACATAGAATCATCAGAATGAGGATGCATTTTTTCACGTTTTGCTTTCCTGCGGAGATTCCCGGCGTGAAGGGCAGTCGGCTACAAAGCAGGTCCGGCAGCGGCTCTGGCGCACCTGCTCCGGATGCATGCCGATCCCAACGATCCGGGTGGCGGTGCAGCTGTTTTCTTCCACACCGTTCCAAGAGAAGGGATAATGCGACGTTAAAACAGCGCCGCTCGTTTTCAGTATATTTTCTTTATAGTCCAGGTATGACTCGATCAGCGCATCCATTCGCTCTGCGGCCAGTCCCTGATAGAGAATATCTTTCTCGGGTTCGTCGTGGCTTTCGACCAGATCCCGGAAAGCATCTCCCAAAGACGCAGTAAACACGATCACGGCCTCGCAGCCGGACAGGGCTTCCCTTAACGCTTCATCTTCTACGATCTCCAGCGCCCGGGGCCGCTCCGTAATATGATACTCCAGTACATAGCCGCCGTCCCGGCAGCACTCATCCAGCAGCCGCATCTCCTCCGCAGAGGGATTCCGCATGGCGCTGCGGCGCAGGACTTCGTCCTTTCGGACGGGATAGATACGAAACGGAAGAGACATACGAACCTCCTTGCTGCTTCATTTCTTTGATTATATCCGTTTTCCGGGGAAATAACAAGGGGAAGAGAGATGGCCTTCCATTTCTCTTCCCGCTGATCTTCTATTCCGGTCTGCATTTATTTGCGTCCGCCCGGTCGCCCCCAGCCGCCCGGGTGCCCCCAGCCGCTCTGACCCGCGCTGCCCACAGACTGGGAATCCTGTGACCAGCTGTAGACGCTGCTGCCGTCTTTTAACAGCTGATACGAGCTGCCCGTACTGAAGGTATCCGACGCGATCCAGCCGTTCGTATAGTTGCCTTCAAGCGTAAAGCTGATCAGCGTGCTGCTTCCGTCCGTGACCGTGTAGGCGCCGCTGCCAAAACTCTGACCGCTCATCACCACCGTACAGCAGTTCCCGCTGCCGGACGGCGTCTCACAGATTCCGCCCAGAGCCACAACGGTCCCGCCGCTTACGGTGAGCGTTCCGTCCAGATCCAGGGAGCCGGCCATGCCGCCCTGCGAAGAGCCGCCCAGGATCAGGACAAAACCGCCGGTCTGGACATAGTTCCCGTTGGAGTCGATCCCGTCGGTATCGCCGTTGCGGGTCGTCACCTGCAGATAGCCGCCGTTTACCTGAATAAGGGGCGTCGTGGCGCCGCTGCCGGCATTGACACCGTCATCCAGCGCGTAAATATAGACTGTTCCGTCGTTGAAAAAGACCTGATTTCCCTCAATGCCCTCGTAGGAGGTCAGGATGTTGATGCTGCCGCCGTCAATGGTCACGGTGCCGTCACCGTGGATCGCATCATCTCCGCTGGAAAGGATAAGCGTCCCATCCGAGACAGTTACATTTCCGCTCCCGTTTGAGCCGTTCCCCAGCACGACATCGCCGTTGGCGTGGACTGCGTCATCACTGCTTTGAACCGTCAAGCTGCCGCCGGCAAGCAGGATCTCATTGTCCGCTTTGATCCCTTTCATCGAAACCGAACTGCTGCCGGAGGTGCTTAAGGAAACATAGTCGCCCGACAGGCTGCTGCCGTCTATAGCCGTGATCAGGAAGGCGTTCATGGCCCGACTCACAGCGCCGCCCGAAGTGGCCGCCGCATAGTTTTCCAGGGAAGCCTCCTCTGTGTCAAAGACAAAGAAGGCAACATTGTCATATCCGGAAGGGACCGTGTAGCGCAAGGCATTGTAGGTCGTCCGGCCGCTGTAGCAGTTCATGTCAAAAGCCGCCTTGGCCCAGACACCGCCCTCCCGGTCATCCTGGTAGAAATAGGCCGCGAAAAGCTTATACTGATTGTATAACGAAGGCGTGACGATCAGATAGGCCTTGGTTCCGGTCGTGCCGACAACCGCGCCCGTATACGGGGAATAGGTATCCGTGCAGATTTTTACGACCGCGTCTCCTTTGGCGATCTCAACATTGTAAGCCGCATCGATCCCGTCGCAGGCTGCGTAAATCTCCAGGATCCCGCCGGAGATCGTCACCGTCCCGCGCTGATTGCCTTTGGAGGAAATATCGCTGTCCTCGGTTTTAATACCGTCACCGCCGGTCGAGATTAAAAGCGCGCTGCCGGAGCTGAACCTGACGGAGTCATTGCCCTTTAAGGCATTGTTCGGTGCCGTCACCTTCAATGTCAGATCCTTGATCTTCAGATCCTTGGTCGTATGTACCCCATTGTTATAGCTTCCGCTTACCACGAGTGTGCCGCTGCCGGCCAGCGTCAGATCACATTTGGCATAGATGGCCCCGCCGGCCGCCTTTTCTTCCGCCTCGGCCTCCTCTTCTGTACGCAGCGCTCTCTCGTCCGAGATATCGTTATAGCTGCCTTCCGCCGCCGTGAGCGTGACTTTATCGGCAGAGAGGATCTTAATCGGCGCGTCCTGCGCATTGGCAAGCGTGACCCCATTGAAAATGATCTCAACCTTCTCCTCTGCCGCATCCACTACGATCTGTCCGGAACCGGAAACACCGAAGAAGGTATAGGTCCCGGCCGCCGTTATGGTGTAGACATCTCCCTCACAGGAGAAACCGTCGGAAACTTCCGTCAACACAGAAAGCGCTCCGCTGTTCTCCACTTTGCTTTCTTCCGGATCTCTCAAGAGGCTCTCCTGCTCCGCGCTGTCCGCTTCTGTCACGACCGGCTGCGTGACCGGATTCGTCTGTCCATAGGCAGCGCTGTTCGTCTGCTGTGTATCGGTCTTTTCCCCGCTTCCGCAGGCACTGATCAGAAAGGCTATTGTCAGAAGGATCGCCACGATCCGCAAGCTGTTCTTTCTCATTGTTTCTCCTTTCAGGGACAAGCCCCTTCGTTTCCCGTCCGCTCGGGGTACAGACAGAAAACGAAATCAGGGGCTTGCCGCCTAAAACAGCATAGCCCCCTTTTGTGAAAAAGATGTGATCAAGTTCTGACGATGTTTTGAAATCTGCTCTTCTGCCGGAAAAACGGTTTGGGTCACCAGCGGTTTTCCACGTATTCGCAAAAAGCGTACATGTCTTTGATTTCCAACACGGTGCCGTCATCCAGTGTCACCGTCCCGGACCATAAACCGTGTACCTGATGGGAGTGCATGCGCATGGCCAGGACGTTCAGATCCGAATGATGATCGTAGAACGGCTTCATGACAAGATCAAAGCGGCCGTCCTTCGATACAAACTTCCACGGTTCCATATACCGGTCCGGTTTCGGGAAGGTTTCCACATCCACCGGCCCTATCTTGTGCGCTTTCCCGTCATAAAAGAGGCAGGTCTCGGTCGCGTTGGATTCATCGCCGATCCCCCAGGTGATCTCAAAACCGAACAGGTGCTTTTTCCCGTCCGGACCGTCCAGCCAGGTGGAGCCGTTTCCCCAGTACCAGACCAGTTTATAGGGTGTACAAACCCGTCCCCAGTCCAGTACGCAGAAGGTCTTTTCCTTTGAAAAATGCCGCTCGATCCCCGGCGCCCGGAAAACGCCCTCACAGGGCAGGCAGTTCTGCTTGGTGGTCATGAAATACCGGTCCGGATAGCCTTTGAACGGCAGCACGGTCGTGATATTTTCCAGCCCCGGCTGAATATCCATGGTAAACTCGCAGTTTACGGTCTTGCTTTCAAAGCGCAGCTTTCTGGACGTTTCCCGGGTATCTGCCGTAAACGTGGCATTTCCGACCGTATACTTCACATAGTTCGGCTCATCGCCCCGCTCCGGCAGGACATACTTATCCGCGCCTCCTATAAAAGGCGACATGGTATTGGCCAGGATCTTATGCGCTTTCAGATCCGCGAGCATCGCCGAAGCATAGCCGCCGAGGGAAATATTGGCAAAGTTGATCTGCACCATATAGTCCCCGTCGGAAATCTGGTAAAAGTCCCACTCCTTGCGGCGCATTTTATGCTTTACCCGGCTGCGGTCGTACTGAAAAAGGCCCCGTCTGGCCCAGCCTGCCGCTTTTACATGGCCTTTCCGGTCCAAAAGCGGTGTCTCTTCTGTATATTCCTTCTGCTGTCCCGGCTCAGTCCATTCCTGCCAGCCCTGATAGGTCTTTTTCATACGCGAACTCCTTTCCGCGGCCTCTCCCGCTACTTTCGGACAGCCTCCTGCAGAAGCGGTCCGAATTCCGCCAGTTCCTCCGGCCGGACTTTGAGAACCTTCCGGTCGTAGGTCAGCATTCCGTTTGTTTCATCTTCCACGTCACTGACCTGAGTATAGATGGCCGCACAAAGGCCTTCTTCGGCAAGCGGCACGAGTTCCTCACTGTACAGCTTCCGCAGCGCCTTGGCCAGTTCCTCCCGGCTTTCCAGGATCTTATATCCGTAGGTTTCCTTCGGATTGGCGCTGTGTTCCGCATCCTTCCACACATAACCGCCAAACTCCGAGAGGACCTGCGGCTTGTCTTCGCTGCCCGGATGCAGCGGCTTAAAATAAATATGCAGGCTGTCCACGTCCGACTTCGTCTGATGGAACCAGCCCGAAGTCGCATCGATGAAACGGCTCTTATCCAGCTTCAGCATAAAATCATAGGCCTTATCCGCACAGAACTGGCCCCAGCCTTCATTGAAGATCGTCCAGTAGCAGATGCAGGGATGATTTTTTAAATGCAGCACGGTCTGCTTCATGGCTTCAAAGAAATTCTGCCTGGTGACCGCGTCCGGATTCATCCGTTCATCCTTCAGTTTGGTCAGATTCACCACCGGCAGACCCGACTCCCGGAGGAAGTGATAGTCGCCGTTATTGACCATGTCCTGAAACACTACCATGCCCAGGCGGTCACAGTCATAGTAAAACTGTTCCGGCTCAATTTTGATATGCTTGCGCAATGTATTGAAGCCCAGGGACTTCATGGCCAGAATGTCCGCTTCATAGCAGGACGGATCCGCCGGTGTATAGATCCCGTCGCTAAAGTAGCCCTGATCCAGGAGGCCGTTAAAGAAATACGGTTCTCCGTTCAGACAGAGCCGCTTTTTCCCGTTTATTGTCCGGACGGAAAGTTCGCGCAGCGCAAAATACGAACTCACCCGGTCCGCTCCGCTTTCCACGGTAAAACAGTACAGATACGGCGTCGCCGGCGTCCAGTTGATCGGATGATCAAACTCGATCCGCACCTGTCCGTCCTCCAGGGGGTAGCAGGCATCGGAATCTTCCAGGGTCACCAATCCGTCTTTTACGCCTTCCGCCCGGATCCTGACCCAGTTCAGTCCGGCCGAGATCTGCAGAGAGCGGATATACTCCTTTGGCACCTTCTCCAGCCATACCGTCTGCCAGATCCCGCTGACCGGCGTGTACCACATACCGCCCCGTTTTTTCTTCTGCTTGCCCCAGGGGAGTTTGTGATCCAGTGCATCGGTCACTTCCAGAAAGATTTCGTTTTCGCCTTCCTGCAGATATTCCGTCACATCAAACTCGAACGGCAGATACCCGCCCTCGTGATGTCCCACATAAAAGCTGTTGACAAAGACTTCCGCGGCCTGATCCACCGCACCGAAGTGCAGCAGGACACGTTCTTCTTTGCCCGGTTTCTCCACTTCGAAATGTCTGCGGTAATAAAAGACCGATTCCTTTTTAAAGTCACGCCGGATCCCGGAAAGTAGACTCTCCGGGCAAAAGGGAACCTGTATTTCCTCTTCCGTCTCCCTGTTCGTTCCAAACTGCCAGGGGCCGTTCAGGCAGAGCCAGTTTTCCCGGCGCATCTGCGGTCGGGGATAGGTATTCCAGGGCGTGCCGGAAAGACTTGCCCCGGCTACCGTCAGTAAATGTCTTATCATATTCTCTCCTTCCTGATACAAGGTCCAGGCTCCTTCCGGACGGTCCAACGCGCAGTTTTATCCTTCCCGAATGCTTTCCGCGGCGACTTCCAGCAGTCTTGCCATCAGCTCACGATTATCCGTCAAGAGGTCATAAACAGCATCTTCCGACAAGACGCCCCGCTTTAAATCCACGGGCAGCAGACCCTGCTCATCCGCCTCAAAATCTTCCCGCCATTCATCACCTGTGTAGTACGCATCCAGCGCGCGGATATTTTCCTGGACCGCAGCAAAGCCTTCCAGGGCCTCTATCAGTTGATCCAGCGCCGCCTGTGATTCATCCAGCAGCTTTTCCATCTCCGAGATTCGTGTCACATTATACATAAAACGCCTCCCATTCCGATTGCTTTTTTTATTGTAGCACAAAAAGAAAAGAAGCGCCATGGAAGAGCACTTCTTTTCTAAAAATCTGTCTGTCAAATTTCTTCCAGCCTTGCGCGGAAGGAGATGGCCCGCGGCGTATCCAGATCCGTAAATTTGACAAGATATGCTTTCTTTTTCGTGTCAATATCTTCTATCGTCCCCATGCCCAGTACACCGTGCCTGACGCGGGTTCCGATGGCAAAGAGCTTCTGATCCTCCCGATCCAGAAGCTTATCCTTCATGGCAATGTAATCCCGCGTGTCGGCGATCAGTTCCTCCCGCGGTTCCTTCTCGTATTCGATCAGTCCGGGGTCTACATCCAGCAGAAAGCGGGACATATAGCGCGGCGCTCCATCGTGCAGGCGTCCCTCCACGGCGGACAGATACAGTTCTTCCTTCGCGCGGCTCATGGCAACAAAGCAGAGCCTGCGTTCCTCCTCCATCTGCTCAAAGCTTTCCGTACGGCGCCCCGGGAAAACGCCTTCATTCAGACCGCAGAGAAATACTACGGGAAATTCCAGCCCTTTGGCCGCATGCACGGTCATAAGCTTGACTTTGTCATTTTCCTCCTCCCGGTCATTTTCCCCGTAAAGGGCAATATGTGCCAGGAAATCCGGCAGCGTACATTCCTCTCCGCAGCTGATCTCGTAACGAAGAATGATTTGCTTTAATTCCGCCAGATTGTCCAGACGGTCCTGTGCCCCTTCGGTGCGCAGCATTTTTTCATAGCCGGAGGCATTCAGAAGCGCGTTAAAAAGCTTGCTGATGCTCTGCCCCGGCGCCTGCGCCGCAAAACGGTCGATCAGCTCTATAAAAGCTTCCGCTCCGGTTCCTTTGAAAATATCTTCCGTGATATGGTTTTTTAAGGTCTGATACAGACTCGTTTCTTCAGTCGCTGCATGCTCTTCCAGGAAGCGCATCCGTCTCTCTCCCAGGTTCCGCTTTGGCGTGTTGCAGATGCGGCGGAAGGACAGGTCGTCCTCATAGGCGATCATACGCAGATAGGACAGGGCGTCCTTGACCTCCGCCCGGTCGAAAAAGGTCACTCCCCCGTAAAGGGTGTAGGGGATCTCCTCCTTCTGCAGGACCTCTTCAATGCTGCGAGTCAGGTAATGTGCCCGGTATAACAGCGTCATGTCCCGGTAGGGACGGCCAGATTCGTGCAGATGCTGAATTCCGGCCGCGATCCAGGCCGCTTCATCTTCCGGCATTTCGCACAGGTTCGCCCGGACAAGGGGCCCGTCCGGCCTGGTCGGGATCAGATCCTTGGCCACCCGATTTTTATTCTTGGCGATCAGGGAATTCACCGCTGCAATGATCTCGGGCGAAGAGCGGTAATTCGTATTCATCAGGATCGTTTTGGTACCCGGATATTCTTTGTCGAAGTTCAGGATATATTTGACGTTGGCTCCCCGCCAGGTATAGATGGTCTGGTCCGGATCCCCGACAATAAACAGGTTCTTATGATAGCCCTGAAGGGCATCCATGAGTTTGATCTGCAGGGGATCGATATCCTGAAATTCGTCGATCATAATATATTCCAGGCGTTCCTGCCACTTTCGTCTGATATCGTCCCGTGTCTGGAAAATATGCAGTGTCAGGATGATCAGGTCGTTGTAGTCCAGGCCGAAACATTTTTTCTGCTGATAAAGATAGCCGTAAAACAGGATATCCCTGACCTCGGTCGATTCATCGTACTTCTTTTTGATAGTTTCCAGTGACTCGTCCACCAGGTACAGATAATAGGCCGGCTCCGAAATGCATTTGCGGATCTCAAACATGTCACGGGCATCCGCAAAGGTCATGTTGCGCAGATTCAGGTTCCGTTCTTCATAGATCAGCCGCAGCAGCTCATTGATGTCCGTATTGTCCAGAACCAGAAAGCTTTTCGGATACCCGATCGCATAGGACTCCTCCTGGAGAACGGAAACGCAGAAGCCATGAAAGGTATTGACAAAACCGGTATCATGGTCTCCGGTCAGATTGTGAATACGGCGCCGCATCTCCTCTGCCGCTTTATTCGTAAAGGTCACGCAGAGGATATTTGACGGCAGGATCCCCATCTCCTGCACCAGATAGGCAAAGCGGGAGGACAGGGCCTTGGTCTTGCCTGAGCCGGCCCCGGCAATCACGCGCACATAGCCCTCCGTTGTGGTAACGGCATCCAGCTGTTCGGGATTTAAGCTGCTTAAGTAGTTTTCCATGGCATTCATCTCTTCTGATCATTCCGGCTGTCTGCATAAGGCGGCCCGAAAGGCCGTCAAAAAAAAGCCGAAACTTTGTTCGGCTTTTATTGTAGTGGATCCGTCCCGGAATGTCAAGACATGAATCAAAAACCCGCGCGCAAATCTTCCGGGGCGCCATCTTTCCCCTTGCAATCTGCCGTCTTTTATGGCAGAATAGAGGTATGAAAACCGAAACGGGAGGAACCTATGGAACTTCAATTTTTAAGATGCCCCAAGTGCGGCCAGATCGTTCTGACCATCAAGAATAAGCCCTGCGACGTCCACTGCTGCGGTGTTCCCATGGAAAAGATCGTCCCCGGTACCACGGACGGTGCGCATGAGAAACACATTCCTGTCTGCGAACAGGTCGGCGGCTTAGTCAACGTCAAAGTCGGTGATGTAGCCCACCCCATGCTGGAGGCTCACTATATTGAATGGATCGCCCTCGAAACCAAGAAAGGCGCTCAGTTCAAGAAGTTAAATCCGGGTGAGGAGCCGAAGGCCAGCTTCCTGCTGACGGCGGACGATGAAGTCGTTGCCGTCTATGAATACTGCAACCTGCACGGTCTCTGGAAAGCCTGATTCCAAGGCAGAAAGAACCCCGCTCACACAAGGCAGCGGGGTTCTTTTTTTATTCAGCTCTGCGAGGTTCTAAGCCCTTCCGGTCTGCGTTTTAAGGGTTCTTATTTCATGCCCACATAGCCGCCGGCCTCCACAGCCAGCTGCCCTTCGGGCGTCTTTAACCAGTCCACCAACTGCCTCACCGGAGAGTTCTCCGGCTCATCGGCGCGGAAAATCGCATACACGATTTTGGAAAGAGGGTAGCTCCCATCCGCGATCGAATCGTCGGTCGGATAGACTCCGTTGATCGACAGGAATTTGATACTGTCCTTCACGTACTGGTCTTTGGCATACAGATAGATGGAATAGCCCAGAGCTGAACGGCTGTTTTCATAGGACGCCACCTGATCGATCAGGCCGTCCATGGAGCTGATGAGATACTCCGCCGGCGCTTCCATCATGGGTGTGCCCTTCATCACCATCTTTTCCATCAGATTCTGACTGCCGGAATTCGGCTCGCGCTGATAGGCAATGATCGGAAGATCCTCCCCGCCGACTTCCTTCCAGTTTGTGATTTTACCGGTATAGATCCCAACAATCTGCTCCAGTGTCAGGCTGTCCACGGGATTGTCCTGATTGACGACAAAAACGAAGCCGTCCCGGCCGATGCCGACCATTTCAAAGCTGACGCCCGCATCCTTCGCCCGGTTCAAAATATCGTCTGAGGGCTCGGACACAAAGATCAGATCGCAGGTCTTGTCGATCAGGCCGTAATACGCCTTCGACGTCGTATGGTGGGTGATATAGGCTTCCGCCTCTTCCTCAGAAAGGCCGATGACAGCCTTCGCGATCTCCACCGACATGGGATACATGGCGGTCGCGCCATCCACCTTCGGATAAGTCTCCTTGGTAAAGGTCAGCGACGTGGTCGGATGATAAGGGGAATCCGTTTCCGGCTCTGTCGTCTCGGATGGCGCGGCCGGTGTCGGTCCCGGCTCGCTCGTGCTGGTCTCCGGCTCCGTGGTGCCAGGTTCAGCCGGCTCAGCCGTTGTTCCCGGTGTGACGGGGACCGCCGTTGACTCCTCCGGGACCCGGCTCGTTTGCGGGGCAGGCGACACGGTCGTTACCGGCCCGTTTGCCGGCCCGCAGGCCGCAAGGCTCAGTACCAGACAGGCTGCCAAAAGCAGCGAAAGGCCTTTCTTTTTCATCATACAATCTCCTCCTTGTGTGATTTATTGTGTCACGGATTCGATCTTCTGAATCACGTGGTTGATACGCTCATTTCTTCTTACCTGCTGCGCGGCAAGCGCTGCGGCCGCCGCCTCTGTCTGCAAAATGGCACGGTAATTATGTAGGCCGCACTCAGAATACAGCGGATTTGAGCAAATCTCCATCATCCTCACCATGGCCTTCCCCTCTTCTGTCTCCACGATCCCTGCATACTGCGTGAACGCAGGGATGGAAAGGGCCGCCAGTCCGGGGTCTGCCGTTTCCAGAATTGTGAAGAAAGTTTCATCGTACCAGCGTCTGAAAAACGCCTCGGAAAGCAAGGCCTCCTGAAGTGCCTCCGGGCTCAGAACGCCTCCCTCAGGCGTGGAAAAATAGGCCTGACGGTATATTTCCCGCTCTGATATCGCCGGCATGAAATAGGTAACCTTGCCGTAAGCACCGTCCCGGTTATCCATCAGTTTCGCGCGGATATACAGTGAAATGCCGAGCACGTCCAGTGTATCCTGCAGAACATCGGCCGGCAGGTCACTGCTATCAGAGAGCTTCAAAACACGCATGTTTTCCTGCTCATAGCGGAATTGGCCGGGCATCAGTGTCCTGCGGGCCCGGATCAACTGCTGCTCATCAACCGGGATAATTTCCCGGACCAAAACCGTCTCTTCTCCCTGCTGCCTTTCCTTCCATTCCTCCATAAACAGAGGCGTTCCCGCCAGACTTTCTTCCCCCGCATATTCAACCGCGACAAGAACCGGCGCCTGTGCCGAAAAGCGTTCCCGGAGAAGATCCAACGTCAGCGGAGCACACCACTGTGTTTCCATGGAATTCTCCAGGAAATCGATTGCCTGGGCCTTGGTGATGCGGTTTTTCTCCACCAAAGCTTTCAGACACAGGTGCATGAGGACTTTATAGAGAATGAGAGGCCGGCCGCCCGGGTTCATGATCCGCTCCGGATGGGAGCCGTCGGGATTGATCGCACCAGCCACGATTTCCGCCAAATCCAGAAGGATCCGCGGCTGTCCGCCCGGGAGCGGGAAGCCTTCCCGGAACCATCTTCGATAATTCTCCAGCACGTACAGTTCGCCTTCCGACGGTTCGTAGTCCCGGCTGCCCATCAGATCCCGGTAGGTGTTTTTCGTAAGGATAAAGCGTGAAAGCAGCCTGTTCGGAGCGAAATCGTACAGTGTCACGGAAACAGTCTGCTCTTCAAGGCGGTAATTGACAGGGGAGATTTCCGTTACCAGCGGAATATCCTCCTCGCGCAAGGTGACGACGATGGAGAAGCGCCCGATGCGTCCGCCCTCTGAAAAGACAAACGGCTCCAGATCCAGCGCGATAGCACCGGCATGGATCAGACGGGACGCCGCCAAATAGCGAACAGACAGATCCAGAACGGCACCGCCCGCTATCGTAAGCAGGATTCGGTTTCCCGATATCGGGTCCGCTTTGACGCCGCTTTCCCGGCTGTTATTGACAACCTTGATCGAGTCCTCTGCTGCCCCGTTCCGCAGGATCGGCAGCGGCACGCAGGCCGTCACCGCTTCTGTTCCCGTATTTTCCAGCAGCAGCCGGGCCGTCACCCGGTCGCTTTCTTCAACGACCTCCATATCAAGCGCCAGCACGGAGAGCCTGGTGCGGTCACCGGTTTCATGGAACGGCGTTTCCGTCAGAGTTCCGGTGCCAGCTGTCTGAATCCGGGAATTGATCTCCCGTTTTAGGAGCTCCGCTTGCGCCTTCATATTTTCTCTCACAGCAAGTGCTTTCGGAGAGTCTGCAATCTGTGCATAAAAGGGAAGACCTTCAGGGTAGGAAAGATATCCGGCCGACTCAAACGGCTCGTAATGGGCCTCGCCATCCTTTTCCCTGATCCAGCCTGTATAGTGCGTAAAGGCCGGACATGGCAGACCGGAAAGCAGATCATCGTCCTGCTCCAGAACCACAATGGGCCTTTCATATTCCGTTGACATGGCACTGTGGGCTGTTTTCAGATCATCCACCCGGATGTTTCCCGTTTCCGGGCAGGCAAAAACAGCATTGATCCAGTCTATGCCCCAACGCTCTGGGCTGTACTCATTTTGACGGTTATCCAGCAGCATCTGCTTTACAAACAAATCAGCTCCCAGCGTTCTCAGATAGGCACTCAGTATTTCTGAACTAATCTGCTCACAGTGCCGTATGGCAGAAGTCCTGAAGCGGAGGTATTCGTCTATGTTTTTTATCGAATACATACCGTAAGGCTCGGCAAACAGCAGATCCATTTCCGTAACCGGCGTCCATTCAAACTGTTCCTCACTGCCGACGGTATGTCCCCTGAAGAGAGGGACTCCACAAAGGGAGGGCTCCGCATACATCCCCATTACGACCACGTAACAGTCATCTCCGTAGAGCCCCTTGCGCAGCAGCTCCCGGCAAACAAGGCCGTCGTTTATAAAACTCATCATTGCATACTGATCCGCTTTCGCCTCCATCCCGGTCAGCTCCCGCAGGATCAGATAATCTACGATCCACTGATAAGCCCTGTTACCCTCTTTGAGCCGGCTGTAATGCGCCATATAGGGCTGCAAATAAGCCGGGCCCGGGGTGATCTCGGCACCGATCATATTCGCAAAGATCCGGGCAGCGCCACCTTTTCCCATTCCACGCAGCGGAATCCCCTCCCGGAACCACTTCCGATAGTTTTCCAGCACAGCCTGCTGCTCTTCGTTCGGCTCATGATCCCGGCTGCCCTTTAAGTTCCGATACGTTTCTTTCGTCAGATAAAAACGGTTCAAAAGCACGGAAGGCGAAAAATCGATCAGTTCCAGCGATATCTCACAGCCGTTGATCCGGTAGTTGACCGGTGAAATCTCTTCTACCAGCGGCAGGTCCTCCTCACGCAGGGTAAGACTGACCGAAAAATGACCGATCCGGCCGCCCTCCCGGAAAAGGAGCTGCTTAAAGTCCATCCCGATCGCGCCGGCATGGATCAAAGGGCTGGCCGTCTTGTATGTATAGGAAAAAACGAGCAAGGCCTGCGGTTTTACGGAAAACCAGACGGTCTTTTCTGACGTCCGCCTCGCTTCGCCAGAGGCAAGAAGCTCCAGCGTTCCGGGGGCGGCGCCGGCTGAGATCAGCGGCAGCTGATAGTCCAGGCTGACCGCTTCACGGCCG
>CADBSR010000080.1 GCA_902797385.1 uncultured Lachnospiraceae bacterium | reverse complement strand
TTCGTCGTCGTCTTTCAGGTTGATGGCCGCCAGACCGTTCGAGCGCACGTTCTGATATTCCGTCACGGACGACTTCTTCACAATACCGCTCCGGGTCGCCATCACGAAGAATTTTCCTTCTTCGTAGGCCTTGATGGGGATGATGGCCGTGATCTTCTCGTCCGCGTCCAGATGCAGCAGGTTCACAATGGCGACCCCGCGGCTGGTCCGGGAGGCTTCGGGAATATTGTAAGCCTTCAGGCGGTACGTCTTGCCCTTGTTCGTGAAGAACATGATGTAATGATGCGTCGTGGTCATGAAGAGCTCGGCGATATAATCCTCCTCGAGGGTCTTCATGCCGTTCACGCCGCGTCCGCCGCGGTTCTGCGCCTTGAAGTTGGAGATGCTCATCCGTTTGATATAGCCCAGGGACGTCATGGCAATGACGACCGGCTCATCCGGGATCGTATCTTCATCCGTCAACTCATCCACGTCCGCACCGATCTGCGTGCGGCGGTCATCGCCGAACTTTTCGGCGGTGATCAGCAGTTCTTCCTTGATCACGCCCAGCAGCAGCTTTTCATCCGCCAAAATCGCTCTCCATTCCGCAATCTTTTCCTGCAGGTCCGCATATTCGGCCTCCAGCTTTTCGCGCTCCAGACCGGTCAGGGCGCGGATCCGCATGTCCACGATCGCCTGCGCCTGAGGATCGGTCAGACCGAAGCGGGCCATTAAGCCTTCCTTGGCCAGCTGCACCGTCCGCGCGCTGCGCACGATACGGATGACTTCGTCAATATTGTCCAGGGCGATCAGCAGACCTTCAATGATATGCGCCCGCTCTTCCGCCTTGTTCAAGTCATATTTGGTCCGGCGGGTCACCACTTCTTCCTGATGATCCAGATAAGCGTGCAGGACTTCCTCCAGATTCATGACCTTCGGCTCGCCGTTGCGAAGCGCCAGCATGATCACGCCGTAGGAGGTCAAAAGCTCGGTATGCTTGTAGATCTGGTTTAAAACCAGATTCGGGTTCGCGTCACGGCGCAACTCCACACACAGACGGATGCCGTCCTTGTTGGATTCGTTGCGCAGATCGGTGATCCCGTCAATTTTCTTTTCCTTGACCAAGTCCGCGATATCCTTCAGGGCCTTTTCCGGGTTGACCTCGTAAGGCGGTTCGGTAAACACGATCCGGTGCTTGCCGTTGGCCATGGGCTCGATGGTGGAAACCGCCTGAATGCGGATCTTACCACGCCCGGTGCGGTACGCTTCCTCAATCCCCTGGCGGCCTAAAATCACGGCTCCGGTCGGGAAATCCGGTCCCTTGATAACTTCCATCAGCTCGTCTACCGTCGTGTCGCGGTTTTCGCGCACGCGGTTGTCGATCATCAGCGCCACACCGTTGATAACTTCCCGCAGATTGTGCGGCGGGATATTGGTAGCCATACCAACGGCGATACCGGTACCGCCGTTGACAAGGAGGTTCGGGATCCGGGCCGGCAGGACCACGGGTTCGCGCTCGCTGCCGTCGAAGTTATCCTCAAAATCCACCGTATCCTTGTTCAGATCCGCCACCATTTCCATGGAGATCTTGGACATGCGGGCTTCGGTATAACGGGAGGCCGCCGGGCCGTCGCCGTCAATGGAACCGAAGTTGCCGTGGCCGTCCACCAGCGGATAGCGCATGGACCAGGGCTGCGCCATATTGACCATGGCCATATAGATGGAGGAGTCGCCGTGAGGGTGATATTTACCCATCGTATCACCGACGATACGGGCGCTCTTTCTGTGAGGCTTGTCCGGGCCGTTGTTTAATTCTGCCATGGAGTACAGGATACGCCGCTGGACCGGCTTTAAACCGTCGCGCACATCCGGCAAAGCTCTGGATACGATAACGCTCATCGCGTAATCGATATAGAACTCCTCCATGGTCTTTTTGAGGTCGACCTCATGGATCCGGTCGAAATCGAAAATCGTATTGTCGATATTGTCGTTTTTTGTCTTTTTCGCCATTGCTTTGCCTCTATACGTCCAGATTCTTTACGAACTTCGCGTTGGCCTCGATAAACTCGCGGCGCGGATCGACCTTGTCGCCCATCAGGATATTGAAGGTCATATCCACCAGCGAAGCGGTATCTTCATCGATACTCACCTTGCGCAGGATCCGTCTGGCCGGATCCATGGTGGTCTCCCACAGCTGCTCGGCATCCATCTCACCCAGACCTTTGTAGCGCTGGATGCGGGCGCCGTCGGCCCCGACTTCGTTCATCAGCTTTTTCTGCTCGTCCTCGCTGTAGGTATACCAGGTCTTTTTGTTCTTCTCGACCTTGTACAGCGGCGGCTGTGCCAGATACACGTGACCCTGACGGATCAGCTCCGGCATGAAGCGGTAGAGGAAGGTCATCATCAACGTTCCGATATGGGCGCCGTCCACGTCGGCATCGGTCATGATGATGATTTTGTCATAGCGCAGCTTTTCGATATCAAAATTGCTTAAGATCCCGGTGCCGAAGGCCGTGATCATGGTCTTGATTTCGGCATTCGCGTAGATCTTGTCTTCTCTTGCCTTTTCCACGTTCAGGATCTTGCCGCGCAGCGGAAGAATAGCCTGATTGTCGCGGTTTCTGGCCGTTTTGGCCGAGCCGCCGGCGGAATCGCCCTCGACAATGAAGATCTCGCACTGCTTGGGATCCTTGGAGGAACAGTCGGCCAGCTTGCCCGGCAGACCAAAGGAATCCAGGGCATTGGCGCGGCGCACGGTCTCGCGGGCCTTGCGGGCACTTTCCCTTGCTTTCTGCGCCAGCATGGCTTTATCGCAGATGGCCTTGGCGACCTGCGGATTCTGCTCCAGGAAGTACACCAGCTTCTCACCCACGACGGATTCCACCGCTGTTCTGGCCTCGGAGTTGCCGAGCTTCTGCTTGGTCTGACCTTCGAACTGCGGATCCTCGATCTTGATGGAAATGATGGCCGTTAAGCCTTCGCGGATATCATCGCCGGTCAGGTTCGCCGTGTTATCCTTTAAGATCTTGTTCTTGCGGGCGTAGTCGTTGAAGCACTTCGTGGTCGCGTTCTTAAAGCCTGTTAAATGCATGCCGCCTTCGGGCGTGATGATATTGTTGACGAAGCTTAAGGTGTTTTCGCTGTAGCCGTCGTTGTGCTGGAAGGCCACTTCCACATAGACACCGTTCGATGAGCCTTCAATATAGATGACTTTATCGTACAGCGGCGTATTGCTCTTGTTTAAGAACGTAACGAATTCCTGGATACCGCCTTCATAGTGATAGCTGACTTCCTTGACCTCTTCCCCGCGCTTGTCACGGATCGTGATGCGCAGCGCCTTGGTCAGGAAGGCGGTTTCCCGGAGTCTTGTCTTTAATGTTTCAAAATCAAAGACCGTCTCCTCGAAGATCGTCGCGTCCGGCTTGAACGTGACCGTGGTACCGGTCTGGGACTTCTTGCAGGTCCCGATCGGTGTTAAGGGAGAGGCGACGTGACCGCCGTTTTCATAGCGCTGCTTGTATACCACGCCGTCCTGATGGATCACGACTTCCAGCCATTCGGATAAGGCGTTGACGACCGAAGCGCCCACGCCGTGCAGTCCGCCGGAGACCTTGTAGCCCCCACCGCCGAATTTGCCGCCGGCATGCAGGATCGTAAAAACGACCTCAACCGCCGGAATACCGGCCTTGGGATGGATACCAACCGGGATCCCGCGGCCGTTGTCGATGACCGTCACGGATCCGTCCTTGTTCAGCTCCACCTCGATATTGTCACAGAAGCCGGCCAATGCTTCATCTACCGCATTGTCTACGATCTCATATACCAGATGATGCAGGCCGCGCGCGGACGTGGTTCCGATATACATACCGGGGCGCTTCCGGACCGCTTCGAGCCCTTCCAGGATCTGGATCTGATCCGCGGTATATTGCTGCAGACCCTCCTGTTTGTTTTCCATTTCACTCATCTTTTATACTCCTTGTGTCAGGCTGCCTGAAACAACCTTCCATTTTTTATCAACGTTGATCTGGCGTTTGACGAATTCGTCCATCCCCGTACAGGTCAGAAGCGTCTGGATCTCCCGGATGCTCCCCAGGAGCTTGTCCTGCCGGTTTTCATCCAGTTCCGAAAGAACGTCATCCAACAGCAGAACGGGGGCTTCGCCGATCTTCCTTTTGACCAGTTCGATCTCCGCCAGTTTTAAGGACAGGGCGGTGGTCCTTTGCTGTCCCTGGGATCCGTAATGCTTCACACTGATCTCATCGATCGCAAAGCCGATCTCATCCCGGTGCGGACCGCAGCCTGTACTGCCTGCCGCAATATCCCGGTCCCTTGTCATAAACAGCGTCTCTCCCATCTTTCCCGGATCCGCTCCGGGTTCGTAAGAGATAGAAAGCGTTTCCTTCCCTTCCGTTAAGTCCCGGTGGATGGACGAAGCGATCCCGGCTAACTCTTCCGTAAAGGCCGCTCTCTCCTGCATCAGCTGTTCGCCGCAGGCAGATAGTTTTTCATCGTAAATATCCAGAAGTTTCCGGTATTCCGACTTCTCCCTTGCCTCTTTCAGCAAGGCGTTCCGCTGCATGAGTGTTTTTTTATATTCCACCAGCAGGCGGGTGTAAAGGGGGCTTAACTGGCAAAGTTCCACATTTAAGAAAGTCCTGCGTTCAACGGGAGAGCTTTTAATGATCTTCAGATCTTCCGGTGAGAAAAAGACGACGTGGAGCTGCCCTAAAAGCTCCGAAGTTTTGGCTAAGGGAATGCCGTCGATGGCGGCCTCTTTTCCCTTCGCCCGGCTGATGTGATAATCCAGCCGCTTTGTCACCCCTCTTTTTTCAACATACAGCCTCACATGGGCTTCTTCCGCGCCGAAGGCAATGATCTCCCGATCCTTGCTGCTCCGGTGCGACGAGGTGGTGGCACAGGCATATACAGCTTCCAGCAGGTTGGTTTTCCCCTGCGCATTATCCCCGTAGAACAGATTGATCCCGGGGGAAAGATCCAGTGCAAGTGATCCGTAATTTCTGTAATTGTTCAGTTCAACGGATCTTACAAACATTGGACCGTAAAGCTCTTTCCTTCCATTTCAATGACGTCGCCGGGAACACATTTTCTTCCCCGGCGGGTATCGGTCTCGCCGTTCACCTTAACGTCTCCGCCCTGGATCCGTTCCTTGGCTTCGGCTCCGTTTTCCACGAGCCCGGCCAGCTTTAAAGCCTGGCCGAGCTTGATGAATTCATCTCTGATCCTGATTTCCATAGACATCCCTATCTTGTTACAAAGTTGACCGGCAGGATCAGGTAGATATAAGTTCCTTCCTCATCCCTTATGAAGCCCGGCGCCCGCGAATTGGTCAGGTATAACGTGACTTTCTCATCATCGATCGCCCGCAGGGCATCGATCAGGAAACGCGGATTGAAGCCGATCATCAGATTGTTTCCTTCCTTCTCCGCTTCGATCTCCTCTTTCATGGAACCGATGATCGAAGTCAGGCTCAGTGTTACGCTGCCGTCTTTAATATTTAAGATCAACGGCTTTTTGTCGGATTCCCGAACCAGGATCACCGAACGCTCGATGCAGTTCAGAAGGCGTTTGCGGTTGAAAACAAGCTTGGTTTCGTAATTGTCGGTGATCATCTGATCGATCCGGAAATATTCTCCTTCGATCAGACGGCTGACCAGGGTGGTTCCCTCAAAGGCAAACAGAATATGATTCTTGCCGATATAGATATTCACCATCTTGGCGGCATCGCCGGAAATGATGCGGCTTAAATCGTTTAAGGTCTTGCCGGGAACGATGACCGAGACCGGATCAATGCTCTCCCGGTTGTTCATGACCGAATAGCGGATCGCGATCCGGTGTCCGTCCAGCGCGGCGACCCGAAGCGTGTTTCCTTTGATCTCAAAGAGCTCGCCGGTCATCATCTTGTTGTTCTCATTGGAAGAGATGGAGAAAATGGTCTTTTCAATGATCTCTTTTAACGTCAGCTGAGAGATCACGACCGGAATTCCTCTGTTAATGGAAGGCATGCCGATGAAATCGTCCCCGTTCTTCCCGGACATGGTAAAGAAGGCATCTGCTGACGTGATCTCGACCTGAAGAGAGCTGTCCACTTTGATGTGGATCTCATCTTCCGGCAGATTCCGGATGATATCGGCGAACAGTTTGGCATCCAGGGCTACCGTTCCTTCCGAAATGATGGTTCCTCCAGTTTCCGAGCGGATCGCCATTTCCATATCGTTGGCCATAATGGTGACCAGTCCGTTTTTGGCTTCCAAAAGAAGACATTCCAGAATAGGAAGCGACGTCCGGGTCGGCACAGCCTTCATGGTCGTGTTGATGGCCTGCATCAGTTTCGATTTTGAGAAGAAAAGGTCTAACATAGCATCTCCTTTTTATAGATACATAGTATTTATTATAATAGGGGCTGTAGAAATGTTGAAAGCCCTGTTTTATAGTACTATGCCTTCATATTTTGCCATGGACAAGTCGGTTGAGACTCATTGGACGGGCAGGGGAAAAAGGGTCAGTCATCCACCTGGCCTGCAGGCGGAAAAACTTGTACCCGTTTTATCCACGGGATTCGTGTGGATAATCAGGGCTTGATCTTCTTTTTCAGGACCTCCATGATATTTCTGAGCGATTCATCCGTCTGCAGCTGCTCTTCGATCTTCCGTTTTCCGTGAAGGACCGTGGTATGATCGCGTCCGCCCAGGAACTGACCGATATTTTTCAGAGGGGTCTGCGTGAGTTCCTTGGCCAGATACATGACGATCTGACGGGGAAACACGATCTCGGCATCCTTCTTTTTGGAAATAATGTCGGAAGTCTTGATGCCGAAGTGGTCGGAAACGACCTCTAATATATAAGGAAGCGTGATTTCCTTGGGCGCATCGGGGTTGATCTGGTCGCGAAGCGCTTCTTCGGCCAGTTCAAGGGTGATGGGCCTGACGGTCACGCGGGACAGGGCAACGATCTTAGTGAGGGCGCCTTCCAGCTCGCGGATATTGGATTTGATGTTGCTGGCAATGTATTTGATGACTTCATTGTCAATATTGTAGCCGGCGATCTCTTCCTTTTTGCGGAGAATGGCCATGCGGGTCTCAAAATCGGGCAGGCCGATATCGGCGGTCAGACCCTGTTCGAAACGGGTGCGCAGTCTTTCTTCCAGATCGTCGATCTCCTTGGGAACGCGGTCGCTGGTGATCACGATCTGCTTGTTTTTCTCGTACAGGGCGTTGAAGGTATGGAACAGTTCCTCCTGCATGCCGTACTTTTTGGAGATAAACTGGATATCGTCAATGAGCAGGACGTCCACGAAACGGTATTTTTCGCGGAAATCGGTCATGGTGGTATTGTTTTTGTTGGCCAGGGCGTCCACGTAGTCGTTCAGGAATTTTTCGCAGGTGACGTACAGGACTCTCGCCTTCGGATTTTCCTTTAAAATGAAGTGAGCGATGGACTGCATCAGGTGAGTCTTCCCGAGACCGGCGCCGCCGTAAATATATAAAGGATTGTAGATCTCGCCGGGTTCCTCGGCCACGGCCAGGGAGGCGGCATGGGCAAATTTGTTGTTCTGGCCCACGACGAAGGAATCGAAGGTATAGCGGGGATTCAGATTCGCTATGGTAAACTCCCGTCTGGCAACAGAGGAAGTTTCTTCCTGATAATCCTCGCGGGACGTGACAAATTTCAGACTGCAGGCAAGGCCGGTCTTCTCCTCAATGGCGTAGCGCAGAAAATACTGGTATCTCTTCTCAACAAAAGACGCGGCATAGGTATCGCCGGGGAAATAGATGGTCAGAACATTCTTGCTGTTTAAAGAGACCGGTATAAGAGGCAGAATCCAGGTACGGTAACTGACGTCCGTGAGTTCGGCATTTTCGCGGACCTGTTCCAGAATATCATCCCATTTGCTTTTAATATCAGTAAACATAGTAAACCTCATGGTATAAGGGCAAAATCCGACTTATACAGATGTACTATATCAAAAAAGCGGGGAAATTACAAGAAAAAAATCATCCCGGGCGGTGGAAAAAGCAATAAAAGGAAAGTAAAATGTGGAAAGAAATACGGGACTTATTCACAAACGAAAAAACTTGTACACCCTCTTTTTTGGATCCATCCACAAAAAAGAAAAACAGGCGGGCGTAAAAACAGAGACAGAGCAAATAAAATTTCAAATTATACACCGTATCCACAGCGGGAAAGACCTCAAAATGTGTATATATAAGCGGGCATCTTTTTATTCACAACTTATCCCCTTTTTTTCCTCCTGTTGGTGATATTGACTATTTTTGCCTTCGGAAGGCGTCGTCGAAAAAACAGCTTGACGGAAGGAAATCTTTTTTCTATAATACTGCTTGCGTTTTTAATCAACGAGGAGGTATGTTGCCATGAAAATGACATTTCAGCCGAAGAGAGTCTCTGATAAGAGAGTTCACGGATTCCGGGCAAGAATGAAGACGGCCAGCGGAAGAAAAGTTTTATCCGCACGTCGGGCAAAGGGCAGAAAAGCGATCGCGTTCTAAGCAGCCGATAAGAGTCTGTTTAATTGGAAATGGGCACTTTTTCGCCAATGGAAGCGCTGAAAAAGACAGCGCAGTTTGCCGAAGTCTATCAAAAAGGAAAGGCTTACGGCTCAAAACTTCTGGTCCTGTATGTTTTGAATTCGGATGAGGACCGGAAAGCCGGCCGGTTGGGTATATCGGTCAGCAAAAAAGTCGGGAACAGTGTCGTCAGACACCGGATCCGCCGACTGATCAAGGAAAGCTTCCGCCTTCATAAATCGGAATGGGCAGCCAGGGATTATGTGGTGGTTGCCCGAAAGGAAGCAGCCGGGAAAAGTTATGAAGAACTGGAAGAAACACTCTTCCGTCTCGGTGAAAAATCGAACACGTTGGGTAAGGGTGAGAACGTATGAAACGCATCCTGATGGCTCTTGTCCGATTCTATCAGAAATGGATCTCGCCCTTAAAACTCTCCGGAACCTGCAAATACATTCCTACTTGCTCGCAATATGCGCTGGAAGCCCTGGAAAAGCACGGCGCATGCAAGGGAACTGTTTTGGCGATCTGGAGAGTATTGCGCTGCAATCCTTTTTCGCAGGGGGGATATGATCCCGTCCCCGAAGTATGGCCGAAAAAGAGATAACAGCTGGAGGAAAACATGCAATTATTACTGTTGACGGCGGAAACTGTCACAAGCAAACCGTTTTTCTATGAAAACTGGTTTTTCGTGAAACCCTTCATCTGGCTGTTCAGCCAGTGTATGAACGGTATCATGTTTGTACTGGATAAGGTCGGTATCTACAATATCGCGCTTTGCATCGTTTTATTTACGATCCTGACCAAGATCCTGCTGCTTCCCATGACGATCAAGCAGCAGAAAAGCATGCGGATCCAGAGCATCATTCAGCCTGAACTGACAGCCCTTCAGAAGAAATATGCCGGCAAGACGGATACGGTCTCCCAGCAGAAAATGCTGGAGGAACAGCGTGCCATTCAGGAAAAGTACGGCGTTTCGATGTTCTCCGGCTGCCTGCCGACACTGATCCAGATGCCGATCCTGTTTGCTCTGTACCCGGTCATTTACCGGATGGAACAGTATGTCAGCTATCTGGGAACGCTGGAAAGCAAGCTGAGCGCGGACCAGTATACCAGAATGTGGCAGCTTTTTGATCTGAATTTAAAGGATGCGCCGAACAAAGCGTCCGGCTTCCCCTTCACCTGGGCCATCCTGATCCCGGTGCTTGTCGCGTTGACGCAGTATCTGTCCACGAAACTGATGTCGTCCCGTCAGAGCAACCGGAACAGCAACGCAAATGACAACCCCATGGGCAACTCCATGAAGATCATGAACATCGTGATGCCGCTCATGCTCGGCTTCATGGCGATCTCCTTCCCCGCCTTCCTGGGTCTGTACTGGCTTGTCCAGTCCCTGGTCATGATGGTCCAGCAGATTATTATCAACAAGTCCCTGGATAAGAAATCCACGGAAGAACTGATCAAGGAAAACATCGAAAAGGCCAATAAAAAGCGCGCCCGCAAGGGTCAGCCGCCGATCTCCGACAAAGCGGGGATCTCGACACGCAATATCGAGCGTTACAACGCCATGAATGCGAAGCCGTCCGAACAGGCAATGGAAGAAAAGGAAGCCAAAATGAAGGCCGCCACCGAATACTACCAGAGCCGCACGGCCGCGCCGGGTTCTCTGGCAGCCAAGGCCAACATGGTCCGGGACTACAACGAAAGAAACAAGAAATAAGAAGGATTCAGATGAAACAGGAAATATACAGCGGCAAAACAGTAGATGATGCGATCAATAAAGCGATCGTGGAGCTTCAGGTCACCAGTGATCAGATGGGCTACGAAGTGATCGATAAGGGATCGAACGGGATCCTCGGTATCGGTGCCCGTCCGGCCACGATCAAGGCCTGGGCGCTGGTTCAGAGCCAGGAGGATATTGCCAAAGAGTTCTTAGGCAATGTTTTCGAAACGATGGGAATGGATGTCGAAGTCATTTCCGAATACAATGAAGAAGAAAAGGCCCTTTCCCTGGATCTGCAGGGCGAAAACATGGGGATCCTGATCGGCAAGCGCGGTCAGACCCTGGATTCTCTGCAGTACCTGACCAGCCTTGTGGTCAACAAGGGCAGCGAAGACTATATCCGCGTAAAGCTGGATATTGAAAACTACAGGGAAAGACGGGAAGATTCCCTGGAAAATCTGGCCCGCAGCTGTGCTGCCAAGGTCAAGAAGACCAGAAAACCGGTCGTTCTGGAACCGATGAATCCCTATGAACGCCGGATCATTCACGCCTGTCTTCAGAATGACAGAAACGTGATCACTTCGAGCGAAGGCGAAGAACCGTATCGGCATGTCGTGATCTCCTTAAAACGCAACAATAAGGATAAGAAAGCCGAAAGAACGCCGGAGGAAGAATCGTAAGAAAGCAGCGGGGCGCTCATCGCCCCGCTTTTTTTGAATCTGCTGGAGGAGACGGAATGAATTTCGATACGATCGCGGCTATCTCAACAGGCCTGATCCCGGGCGGGATCGGGATCGTTCGTGTGAGCGGAGACAAGGCCGTTGCCGTCTGTGAGCCGCTTGTCAGGTTAAAGAAGCTTTCCCTTTCGCAGGCGAAGGCAAACCATTTGTATTACGGACAGATCGCGGATCAAAACGGCGTGATCGATGAGGCGCTGATCGCGGTTCTTAGGGCTCCGCACAGCTATACGGCGGAGGATACCGTGGAACTGCAGTGCCACGGAGGCCCTTTTGTCCTTCAGAAGGTGCTGGACGCGGTCTTAAAGGCGGGAGCCAGACTCGCGGAACCCGGCGAATTTACGAAGCGGGCCTTTTTAAACGGCCGGCTGGACTTAAGTGAAGCCGAAGCGGTCATGGATCTGATCTCGGCCGGCAGCGAGCTGGCCAGAGAAACGGCCTTAAAGCAGCTGCAGGGGAAAAATTCCGCGCTGATCCGCCGCCTGCGGGCCGGGATCCTGGAAAAAACGGCTTTTCTGGAGGCGGCGCTGGACGATCCGGAGCATTATGAGCTAACTGACTACGAAAAAGAGGCCGAACCGTTTATTCAGGACCTGATCCGCGAGATCGAAGGGCTGCTCAAAACGGCAGACGACGGAAAAGTCCTGGTGGAAGGGATCCGGACCGCCATTATAGGCCGCCCGAACGTCGGAAAAAGCTCCTTTATGAACTGCCTGCTCGGGTATGAGCGGGCGATTGTGACACAGATCCCGGGGACGACGCGGGATACGATCGAGGAGAGCTTCCGCTTTCAGGATCTGGTTTTACGGCTGCTGGACACGGCCGGGATCCGGGAAAGTGCGGATGTGGTAGAGAAAATCGGCATCGACAGAGCGTTGGAAGCGGTCAAAGAGGCGGATCTGGTGCTTTTGATCGCAGACGGTTCCGAGACGCTTTCCGAAGAAGATGAGGCGCTGCTTGCGCTTTGCGAAGGAAAAACGCGTCTGATGCTTTTAAATAAATCAGATCTGGGGCTTAAGGAAGATCCGGCCGCGCTCGAGGCGCGCTACGGCTGTCCCTGCTATGGGATCTCCGCCAAAAACGGAAGCGGACTGGAAGCGGTCCTGGAGAAAATCCGGACGCTGTTCCGCCTCTCCGAGATCCGGCAGCAGCCCCTTCTGGTCACGAATCTGCGCCATAAGGAACTGTTGCGGGAAGCCTTAACATCCCTCGAATATGCCGAAAAAACCTTACAGAGCCATGCACCGGAAGATCTTCTGACCATTGACCTCATGGATGCCTACCGCGCCTTGGGACGGATCCTGGGCGAAGAGGTGGAAGAGGATCTGGTCAATGAAATATTCAGTAAATTTTGCATGGGAAAATAATATATTCACTATATAATGCATAAATATCTGCTTTATTAAAAATAAATTCTTTGAACACTCTTCCGGAAGCTTCGGCTTACTCCATAACGAAACGGCAGGATCATGATGCAGATGAAAAAAATAGATAATACGGAACGGGCGGATGTCCTTATCGTCGGTGCCGGACACGCAGGCTGTGAAGCGGCTTTGGCGGCCGCCCGGCTTGGCTGTCAGGTCGTTATATTTACCGTCAGCGTGGATTCCATTGCCATGATGCCCTGCAACCCGAATATCGGCGGCACCTCAAAGGGGCATCTGGTCCGCGAAGTGGATGCCCTGGGCGGAGAAATGGGGCGGAACATCGATAAAAGCTTCATTCAGAGCAAAATGCTCAATGAATCCAAGGGACCGGCGGTCCATTCCCTGCGGGCGCAGGCGGATAAGCGGGAGTATTCGCAGAAAATGCGGGAGACGCTGGAACATACGGAAGGTCTGAAGATCCGCCAGGCCGAGATTGCGAAGATCCTGGTGGAGGACGGAAAGGTCATAGGCGCAGAGTCGGTCAGCGGGAAGAAATACCTTGCGCCGGCGGTGGTCCTTTGCACGGGAACCTATTTGAATGCGCGCTGTGTGTACGGGGAAATCAGTGAGGAAACCGGACCGAACGGCTTAAAGCGGGCGTCTCATCTGTCGGATTCCCTGCGGGAGATCGGCCTTAAGCTCCTTCGCTTCAAGACAGGAACGCCGGCCAGAATCGACGGCCGCACCGTGGATCTTTCCAAAATGGAAGAACAAAAGGGCGACGAGCATATCACGCCGTTTTCCTTTGAAAACAGGGAGGACGAGATCAAAAAACAGCAGATTTCGTGCTATCTGACCTATACAAATGAAAATACCCATAAAATCATAAGGGATAATATCGACAGAAGCCCCTTATACTCCGGGGCGATCCGGGGTACCGGCCCGCGATACTGTCCGTCCATTGAAGACAAAGTCATGAAGTTCCCGGACAAGGACCGGCATCAGTTATTCATTGAGCCGGAGGGACTCTATACCCATGAGCTGTATATTTCGGGTATGTCCAGTTCCCTGCCGGAGGACGTCCAGGAAGCCATGATCCACACCGTACCTGGCCTGGAGCATGCGGTGATCGTGAGAAATGCGTACGCGATCATGTATGACTGTCTGGATCCCATGCAGCTGAAAGCGAGCCTTGAGTGCAAGACCATACAGGGCCTTTTCAGCGCGGGACAGAGCAACGGGAGCTCCGGCTACGAGGAGGCAGCTGCCCAGGGTCTGATCGCAGGCATCAATGCGGCCCGGTATGTGCAGGGCAAGGAAGCCTTTGTATTAAAGCGCTCAGAAGCGTATATAGGGGTCCTGATCGACGATCTGGTCACCAAGGAAAACACCGAGCCTTACCGGATGATGACCTCGCGGGCAGAGTACCGTTTGCTATTAAGGCAGGACAATGCAGACCTGCGTCTGACCGAAATGGGTCACGAGATCGGCCTCATAGACGATGAACGCTGGCAGAAGCTAAAGGAGAAAAAGGCGGCCATAGAAAAGGAAATCGCCCGCACGGAGCATACGGTGATCGCGCCTACGGAGGCTGTTCAGTCGCTTTTGGCACTTTACGGCAGTACGGCCTTAAAAAGCGGGATCCAGCTGGCGGAACTGATCCGGCGGCCGGAGCTTGGCTACGAAAAACTGAAGGAAATCGACCCGGAAAGACCCGATTTGCCCGAAGATGTCCGGGAACAGGTGGAGATCTCGCTGAAATACGAAGGATATATCGCCAGACAGGCCGCGCAGGTCGAGCATTTCATGAAGCTGGAGCGCAAAAAAATCCCGGCGGACATTGATTATAACGACGTGGGGTCTCTTCGGATCGAAGCGCATCAGAAGCTGGAAAAATTCCGCCCGGAAACGCTGGGACAGGCGTCCCGGATCGCCGGTGTTTCTCCGGCCGATATCGCGGTCCTGCAGGTCTATCTGGAAAAACATGCTGTAAAAAATGTTTCACGTGAAACATGAGCTGACAGCGCGGCGCGGTACCGTCCGGACAACCCTTTACGAAGCAAATAATTCCCGGGACTTCTTTACAAGGTCCCGGGAATGCGTTACAATACAGAATGTTTCACGTGAAACATTCGGAGGCATATGGAAGCAAGACAGAAATACCTGGAAGAAACGTTTGAGAAACTCGGAATCTGCCTGAGTGACGAACAGAGCAGCGCTTTTTTGCGTTATGCGGAGTTGCTTCTGATATGGAATGAAAAAATGAACCTGACGGCCATTACGGATCCGCAGGAGATCATGATCAAGCATTTTGCGGACAGCTGTGCCGTAATTGGCAAAGAATTGGAAAACAGTCCGAAAAAGCTCGCGGATGTGGGCAGCGGCGCCGGATTCCCCGGGATCCCCTTAAAGATCGTCTGTCCGGATCTTGAGATCGTACTCATGGATTCCCTGCAGAAACGCGTCGGATTCCTGAACGCCGTTATACAGGAGCTTTCTTTAAAGAAAATCCGCGCCGTCCACGGCCGGGCGGAGGATCTGGCCAAAGACAGGGAATTCCGCGAACAATTTGACCTGGTGACAGCGCGGGCTGTCGCCCCTTTGCCGGTGCTGGCGGAATATTGTCTGCCCTTTGTAAAAATCGGAGGGGAATTCCTGGCCTATAAAGCAACCGGGGCAAAGGAAGAAGCCGACCAGGCGGCCGGTGCGATCCGGATCCTGGGCGGCGGAAAAGCAACAATCCGGGAATACAGTCTGCCCGGAACCGATTATCAGAGAAGTCTGATCCGAATCAAAAAAGACCGACAGACCCCGAAGGCCTATCCCAGAAAAGCCGGAACGGCCGGGAAAAAGCCTTTAGGGTAAAGGAAAGGGATAAAATGAGTCGAATCATTGCAATTGCCAATCAAAAAGGGGGCGTCGGCAAGACCACAACGGTCATTAACCTCTCTGCCTGTCTGGCAGAGGCGGGAAAAAAGGTGCTGACGGTCGATATGGACCCCCAGGGGAACAGCTCCAGCGGTCTCGGCCTGGATAAGGATCAGCTGAAAAACACAGTCTATCAGCTGATGATCCGGCAATGCGGGATCCGGGAGGCAATCTATCCCAGCTCCATGGAAAAAGTCAGTGTTCTGCCGGCGACCGTTCATCTGGCCGGTGCCGAGGTGGAGCTGATCGGGGAAAAGGGAAGCCAGTTTATCCTGAAGGAGCAGTTAAACGAGATCCGCGAGGATTTTGATTATATTTTGATCGATTGCCCGCCGTCCTTAAACCTGCTGACCATCAACGCCATGACGGCGGCGGACTCCGTGCTGGTGCCGATCCAGTGCGAATATTATGCGCTGGAAGGGCTTTCCCAGCTCCTTTATACCATCGGTCTGGTGCAGAAGAGCCTGAATCCGGAGCTGGTCATAGAAGGTGTGGTCTTTACCATGTACGATGCGCGGACCAATCTTTCTTTGCAGGTCGTGGACAATGTAAAGCAGCATTTACGACAGAAAATCTATAAAACGATCATTCCGCGCAACGTAAGACTCGCGGAAGCCCCGAGCCACGGACTGCCGATCATTTTATATGATCCGCGTTCGGCCGGCGCCGAAAGCTATCGAAAATTGGCAAAAGAAGTCATTTCCTATAACGGGAAAAGGTAATTTTCCCCAAGAGCGCAGGTGAAGATAGGAGAAACAGGAAAATGAATCGTAAAAATGTGCTTGGAAAGGGCTTATCGGCCCTGATTCCCGATTACGGGGAAGAAAAAGTGGAAAAGAATCCGGAAAATTTCACAGGGACCAAAAAGTTATCCACAGGTGTGAAGGAAAAAGTGGATAACTTGGTGGACAATTCGAACAAAGTTTTGCAGCTTCCGCTCTCCAAGGTCGAACCCAGGGAGAACCAGCCCCGGATGGTTTTTGACGAGGAAGCATTGGCGGAACTGGCGGAATCCATCCGTCAGCACGGGGTTCTGCAGCCGATCTTGGTCAGTGAAAAGAAGGATCATTATGAAATCATCGCCGGAGAAAGACGCTGGCGTGCCGCCAAGCTGGCCGGCCTGACCAAGATCCCGGCGATCCTCGGAAAGTACGATGAAAAGAAGATCAATGAGCTGGCGCTCATCGAAAATATCCAGCGGGAAGACTTAAACCCGATCGAAGAAGCGCAGGCTTACAAGCAGCTGATCGATGAATACGGTTTAAAGCAGGAAGAGCTGGCCGGGCGGATCGCGAAAAGCCGGACCGCTGTTACCAACAGCCTCCGACTTTTAAAGCTGGACGAGCGGGTGCAGGCGTTTGTGATGGAAGGATCCTTGAGTGAGGGGCACGCGCGGGCTCTGCTGGCGCTTTCCGACAGGAAAAAGCAGCTGGAAGCCGCCCAGGAAGTCATGGAGAAGGGCTTAAGCGTCCGGGAGACGGAGCGTCTGATCCGGCGTCTAAGCAGCCCCGCGGAAGGAAAGGGCGTCAAGGAAACCCGCTACCGGGATCAGACCGCCTATGACGAGCTGGTGCTTTCCCTTCGCCGGAGCCTGGGGACCAAGGTCAGCATCCGCCGGACCGAGCAGGAAAAGGGACAGCTGGTCATAGAGTATTACTCCGTGGATGAGCTGGAGCGCTTCGCGGACCTGCTCAAGGCGCAGCGGTAAAAGACAATAACAGCAAACAAACAGGCTGTTTATACAAATATATACTGAAAATATTGCTGATATTGACATTGTGAGGCAAGATATGGGGAGTAAAATATTAAGTGAGATGGGAATCGACAGCGGGCTCTTACTGCTGATCCTGCTGTTTTTGGTCATCGTTTATACGGTGCTGGTGGTATTCTGGCTTGTCAGATCCCGGAAAGTATTTCAGCGCTATGAGGTCTTTATGCGCGGAAAGGATGCCGCGTCCCTGGAGGATCTTCTGGCACAGCTGACCTTCAAGGTCGAAAACCTGCAGAATCAGGACATGGCCAACAAGGATATGCTGCGCGTGATCAACCGCAACCTGGTCAATTCGTACCAGAAGACCGGGATCACGAAATACAACGCGTTTGACGGGATGGGCGGCATGGCCAGCTTCGCGATTGCCATGCTGGACTTAAACAACAACGGGATCATCCTGAACGTGATCCACAGCCGCAGCAGCTGCTATACGTATTTAAAGGAAATCAAGAACGGCAGCTGCGAGGTCGCCCTGGGCGCGGAGGAAAAATCCGCCCTGATGCAGGCCATGCGGAAGCGCGACCGCTTCTATGACCAGGACGAGGACGTGCTGGAAAGCTAATATTTCGGGTAAATCCGCCCGCTCGCTATAAAAAGATACGCGCAGGAAAGGTATTCCGTAATGGAGAAGGAGAATAAAAAAACAGGTTTTATGCAGGGGAGGCCGGCTGTCCGGATCAAAAAAGTGCTGGCCTTTGCCCTGCTTCTGGCAACGATCGTTTTGATTGTCATGGCTATCGTGCGCACCAACCGTCCGGTGGCGGTCAGTTCCACGAAAACCATGATCTTCGTGCGCTCGGAGGCGTCCCTGGAGGACGAATTCGAGGACGAGACCGTCTGCCCCGTCGATTATGTTTCGCAGGACGGCGCATACACCTGCACGGTCCGCTACAGTTTTGAGGACTGGGAGGCGCTGCCCGAGGATCACAGCTTTGAGGGCCGGCTGTATATGCTGGAGGACGGGCGCTATACGGCCTTTGATCACGAAGCCAATGACAGCGAGATATCCGCTGCGATCCGGGACATGAACGCCGATGAGGAGCACGATACTTACGGGGCCGCCATGGCGCTCGGACTGATGGCAATCAGTTTGTTCGTGATGGCTTATTTCGGACATTTCTTTACGGATTATGAACAGATCTGGTTCCTGTCCATCATGATCCTGGCCGGGATCATCTCGATCCTCTTCCCGGAGGAGGATGTGAACGGCGTGCAGGGGATCGTGATCATGGCGCTGTATCTGCTGGATACCTTCCTGAATATCCTCTGCGAGCTGCTGATCTCCAAGCAGAGCAAGTGGAATTTCATCGTTTCCGTGTTTGTGGAGATCACGGAGATCGTCATGTGTCTGGTCCTGGCGTACCGCTTCGCGACGCTGGCTACGACCCTGTTCTTCTGGCTGCCGATCGATATTTTAAGCTTCATCAACTGGCACAAGCATCCTGACAGAGAAGAAGATGAGCTGACGAAGGTGCGGAAGCTGTCCGGCCTGACCCGTGCCCTGATCCTGATCGGGATCGCGGTCTGGACCGTGGTGGTGGGATATTTCCTCTCGGGGCTGGATATCAGCACGGATCTTTTCGGCGGCAATGTGGTGCTGGAGACCGTGGTCTGCTACCTGGATGCCTGCGTGTCCGCAGTCGGGATCGTGAACGGGGTGCTGATCTTCCTGCGCTATCAGGAGCAGTGGATCGCCTGGATCGTGGACGCGCTCATCGAGGGCGC
>CADBSR010000079.1 GCA_902797385.1 uncultured Lachnospiraceae bacterium | reverse complement strand
CTTTTCACGGTCCAGTGCTTCATGGGAGGTCTTCACAAGCGCATCGATCTTTGCGGAAAGATCTTCCCCTTCTGCCGAACCTTCCTTCTGTTTCTTCAGATACATTAAATATTCGATATTGCCCTCCGGCCCCTTGATGGGAGAAAAATCCAGGCCGAGAATGGCAAAATGATTCTCTGCCGCAAAGCCCAGGGTCTGTTCCAGGACCTCCCGGTGAACGGAAGGATCCCGCACCACCCCCTTCTTGCCGACTTTCTCACGGCCGGCTTCAAACTGCGGTTTGACCAGACAAACCAGCTCCGCCTCGTCTTTCAGAAGCGGGATCAGGGCAGGCAGAACCAGCTTCAGAGAAATAAACGAAACGTCCACCGAGGCAAAATCGCCCTGTTCTCCCAGCACTTCCGGTGTCAGATAACGGACGTTTGTTTTTTCCAGGCAGACAACTCTTTCATCCACCCGCAGTTTATACGCGAGCTGTCCGTAACCGACGTCCACGGCAAAGACCTTGCGGGCCCCGTTCTGCAGCATGCAGTCCGTAAACCCGCCGGTGGAAGCCCCGATATCCAGACAGACTTTATCCTGCAGGCAGATGGGAAAGACCTGCAGCGCTTTCTCCAGTTTCAGGCCGCCCCGGCTCACATACGGCAGATTCTTTCCGTGAAAAGTGATCTCGGCATCCTCCTCAAAACGGTCTCCCGGTTTATCCTCCCGCGACCCGTTTACAAAGATCTGCCCCGCCATTATATACGCCTTGGCCTGCTCGCGGGAAGAAGCCAGGCCTCGTTCTGTTACCAGTACATCCAGCCGGTTCTTCATGCGTTTATCTCCTGTACTGTCTCCCGGATCCGCCGGCAGATGCCGTCCGGATCCCATTCCAGAGTCTCTTTCAGTTTTGTTTCGCTGCCATGCGGATAGAAAGCATCTTCCGCTGCCAGATTCAATAAGCGATAAGCCAGGGTCTCTTCCTCGCAGAATTCCGCGATCTGTTCTCCCAGGGCTCCGCTCTTATTGTTCTCCTCCAGGACCACAAGCACTTTGTGTGAGCCGGACAGGGCTCTTAACAGCTGTTTATCGAAGGGTTTGGCAAAGCGGCCGTTTACGAGAGTCGGTGTCAGGCCTTCGCTCCGCAGCTTTTCACAAGCGGCTTTCGCCGCCTTCACCATGGCTCCCATTGCAAAGATCAGAATATCGCAGCCCTCTTCCAGGATCTCAGCCTGTCCGTAAACAAGGGGGGAACGCTGGGTGTACAGCGCTTCGGGAGCGGCTCCTCTCGGATAGCGGATCGCAAGCGGTCCTGCAAAATGCAGGCTGAATTCCAGCATTTCCTTCAGTTCCTCCCCATCCCTGGGTGACATCAGGGTAAGACCCGGGACTGTCTGGAGGAACCCCGCGTCCAGCATGCCGTGATGCGTGGCTCCGTCCGCCCCTACCAGACCGGCTCTGTCGATCAGGAAGGTTACCTTGGCATCCTGCAGCGCTACGTCATGAACGATCTGATCATAAGCCCGCTGCAAAAAGGTGGAATAAATGCACACATACGGTTTATAACCGCCCTTGGCCAATCCGGACGCAAAGGATACGGCATGCTGCTCCGCGATCCCGACGTCGAAAAAGCGGTCCGGATAGCGTTTCTGGAAGGCACTTAAGCCTGTCCCACCGGCCATGGCGGCGGTGATGCCCACCACCCGTTCGTCCTTGTCTCCCAGGGACAGCAGGCCTTCGGAAGCATATTCGGTATAGCTCTTGTCTTTTTTTCTGAGCTCTTTGCCTGTGATAATATCGAAGGGGCCGATCCCGTGAAAGCGTTCCGGATCCTCCTCCGCAAAGCGGTATCCCTTTCCTTTTGTCGTCACGACGTGAACGATCACGGCACGGTCCAGCCGCTTTGCCGCTTCAAAAGCTTTCACCATCGCTTTGACATTGTGTCCGTCGATCGGTCCCAGATAGGTCAGACCCATATCTTCAAAGACCATGCTGGGCAAAAGCAGCTGCTTTACGGCGTCCTTGGCCTTGCCGATGGTCCGGACCATGCTGTTCCCGACGGAAGGGATCCGGTCCAGCGTGTTTTTCACACTCTGCTTGATCCGGTTGTAACGCGGGGCGGTACGAAGGTTCTGAAACGCCCCGGACATGCCCCCGACGTTGTCACCGATCGATTTTCCGTTGTCATTCAGGACGATGATGAAATTGCCTTTCAGCTCCGTGGCATTGTTCAGCGCCTCAAAGGCCATCCCGCCTGTCATGGAACCGTCCCCGATCACGCTGACAACGGTATATTTTTCCCCTGAAAGCTCCCTTGCCTGTGCAAGGCCCAGTCCCATGGAAATGGACGTAGAGCTGTGTCCGGTATCGAAGAGATCGCACTCGCTCTCGGCCGTTTTCGGAAAGCCGCTCATGCCGCCGTCCTGGCGAAGCGTATCAAAGCCGTCTCTCCGGCCAGTCAGCAATTTATGGGTATAGCACTGATGCCCCACGTCAAAGATCAGCTTGTCTTTCGGCAGATCCAGGACCAGATGCAGCGCCATGGTCAGTTCGACAACACCTAAATTGGCGGACAGATGTCCGCCAGTTTTACTTACCTTCTCCAACAAAAACCGACGGATCTCGGCGGCCAGCGCCGGATAATCCTTCGGATCGATCTTTTTGATATCATTAATGTGCTGTATGGAATCCAATAGCATTATTCTGTCAGATTCAGCGCAACGGCCAATTTCCCCAGTACCGCGTTAACAAAACCGGGAGAATCCTCTCCTCCATAGATTTTCGCGAGTTCCACCTCTTCGTTGATAGCGACCCGGTACGGGATCTCGTCATCATATTTCATTTCATACAGTGCCAGGCGGATAATCGCGAGCTCAGCCCGGCCCATACGGTGTGTTTTCCAGCCGGTCGCCACCTGATTGATCTGGGTGTCCAGCTCTTCCCGATGCTGCATGATCGTGGCTGCTCTCTTGCGCAGCTCTTCCCGCACAGTCTCACTTAAGGTATCCGACTCCATCTCCTGCAGCAGGTCCTCATCACCGGAAAGATTGAGAAGCTGTCCTTCCACCTCTTTGGCATCATAGAACTCACACATGAAGAGCTGTTCGAACACAAATTTTCTTTTTTGTCTGTTCATGAAACTGGTTCCGCCTGTTTTATTTTGATCTGACGTCGGAAATCTGAATATTGACCCGGCTAAGATCACAGCCGATGATATCCTTTACCGCACTGATAACTTTGTTTTGAACATTGCAGCTGACCGCAAGGAGATTGGAACCGGCCTCCACCACGATACCGACCAGAACGGAGATCTGATCGCCTCCGAAATCCAGCCGCAGGCATCTGCTCAGATTTTTTAAAGTAGGCTTGACGAGGAGCTCTCCCGTGTTCAGATCCGAAAGACTTAATACGCCCTCGACATCGGAGGCTGCCATGCCCACGACAGTCACAAACACATCGTCGGCCGCATAGACCGCCCCGGTTTTCTCCGACTCGTAGATCTTATGAAGAGATTTCAATAATTCGTTTTCCATAATACTCCTTTCGGCGGGAGCCGGTGCCGGGCACCGGTCTCCCTGTCCGCAGATACCTTCTTACGAGGTAGCCATTTCTTTTATTTGCTGTAAGCCCTTCTTCACGGGAGGAAGGGAAATAACGATCAAAGTCAATATCGCTTCCGGCACGATGTAGCTCATATTGTACAGAATCCCGCCGCCGATCGCCAGAAGATTTCCCTTGATATCCCCGACATATTCCGTGTAGAAAATGATGCCGGAAACACAGTGGAAGAACAACCGTCCGAGTACCGCCACGATATATCCGATCTGCAGACCGTTTTTCTTCTGATAGAAAAATCCGGAAAGGCCGAGGGCGCCGAAAGCCAGCGGATAGTCCAGCAGCACCTGCAGCGGAGAGATAAAATAGGGACCGGTAATGTACTGGATCAGAGCATAGGCCAGCGCACCGATGATCCCGGTCACCGGGCCGTACCAATACCCGATCAGCGTGATAAACAGCATGGAAAACAGGGTGATACTTCCCCCGTTAAACCACAGCCAGGGCCACTTGAATTTCGTGACCGGAGACGTGGCAATCACGACCGCAAGTGCGATCGCGACAGCAGAAAAGACGATTTGTTTCGTGGTGATTTTTTTCATGTTTCGCTCCTTTCGCCGGTATGATCCGGATCAAGTTCAAAGGGTTTGTTCTCAGCTTTTTAGCACCCCTGCACTTTCTTATTCAGTTTTAAAGATTTTCATGAGGCACCCTCTCCCTTTCGGGAGAAGGTGCTTTTTGTCGGGCCCGGGACGAAGCCGGGATCTCATCATCAGGCCTTGGGGCCTGCTTCCACGATCTCCTGAGGCATACTCGGATACTTTTTGGCAAAGTTATCCTGGAACATGCCGGCTAACTTCTTCGCAGTTGCGTCATAGGCATTCTTGTCAGCCCAGGTATCACGGGGATTCATAATATTCTTCGGGACGTTCGGGCAGCTCTGCGGAACATCGAGGTTGAATACCTTGTCGTGCTTGTATTCGACGTTTTCCAGCTCGCCGTTCAGCGCCGCCGTGACCATGGCTCTTGTATAGGACAGCTTCATACGGGAACCTACGCCGTAAGAACCGCCGGACCAGCCGGTATTGACCAGGTAGACCTTGGTGCCGTACTTGTCGAGCTTGTCGCCCAGCATCTTGGCATAGACCTGCGGATCCATGGGCATGAAGGGCTCGCCGAACAGGGTGGAGAAGGTCGGCTGCGGTTCCTTGACACCGCGCTCGGTCCCGGCCAGCTTGGATGTAAAGCCGGTCACGAAGTGATACATGGCCGCATTTTTATCCAGGCGGGAGATGGGAGGAAGGACACCGAACGCATCGGCCGTCAGGAAAATGACGACCTTCGGAATACCGCCCACACCGGGGATCTCCGCATTGTCAATGTATTCGATCGGGTAACCCACGCGGGTATTTTCCGTAAAGCGGGCATCATCAAAGTCAAGGACACGGGTCTTCTCGTCGATCACCACGTTTTCCACCAGCGAACCGAACTTGATCGCGTGATAGATCTCCGGTTCATTCTCCTCTTTCAGGTTGATGCACTTCGCATAGCAGCCGCCTTCAAAGTTGAAGACGCCGTTTTCAGACCAGCCGTGCTCATCATCCCCGATCAGCTTCCGGTTTGGATCCGCCGACAGGGTCGTCTTGCCGGTGCCGGATAAGCCAAAGAAAATCGCCGTCTCATGCGTGACAGGGTCCATATTGGCCGAGCAGTGCATGGGAAGGACATCCTCCTTCGGCATCAGGAAGTTCATGACGGAGAAGACGCTCTTCTTGATCTCACCGGCGTAGGCAGATCCCGCGATCAGGACTTCCTTGTCAACGTAATTGACCAGGATGGCGGCTTCGCTGTTCACACCGTCGATCTCGGGGCTGCAGTGGAAATCAGGGGCCACAATAATGGTAAAATCGGGTTTCCCGAAGTAATGCAGTTCCTTGGCCGTCGGGCGGATCAGCAGCTGATGAATGAACAGGTTCTGGCAGGCCAGTTCGTTGATGACGCGGAATTTCTTGCGGTGATCCGGATCGGCCCCGGCAAAGCCGTCAAATACGAACAGATCCCGTCCCTGCAGATAGGCAACCATCTTCGCGCGGATCGCATTGTACTTCTCCAGCGAGATCGGGCGGTTGACCTTGCCCCAGGCGATCTTTTTGTGGATCTTCGGAACATCGACGATGAACTTGTCATCCGGGGACCGTCCCGTATACTTTCCTGTTTCGATAACCAGCGCACCGGTATTGCTCAGGATACCTTCCCCGCGGAAAAGGGCCTCTTCTGTCAGCTCGGCCGGTGTCAGATTGTGGTAGATCTCGGCGGTGTTGAAGATTCCGAGATACTCCAGATTAAAAGGTTTCATGGGATCCTCCTGATAAATATAATAACTGATAACGCAGCTATAATACTTTGATGCTTATTCTATCATTGTTTGTCCCAAAACACAAGAGGGGAATGCTCTCCCGGTGCTTCGGTTTGTCTGCCTTTATTTCCCTTCTTCCCGGGCCAGGACCATCTGTTTGATCATCTGGACCGTTTCATTGATTCCCAATACACTGGTATTGATGCAAAGGTCGTAGTTTTCCTTGCTGCCCCATACTTTCCCCGTATAATGACGGTAATAGCGGGCTCTCTTTTTATCCGTGTTCAGGACATGCTTGGTCATGTCGGACTCTTCGATCTCCAGATTCATGGCTTCTTTTCTGGCGACCCGGTCCTCCAGCTTTCCGTACAGGAATACCCGGACCACATTCGGATCCTTTTCCAGAATATAGTCCGCGCAGCGTCCCACGATTACGCAGGCGCCCTCCTTGGCCAGGTTCCGGATGATGTCGGCCTGGCGGAAGAAGATCTTGTCGCTGATGGGCTGATTGTAGACCGAATAGGTGGAGCGGGTCGCCAGGAAAGGAGCGATATGGATATTGACTTTTTCATCCATTTCTTCCAGGTATTTCTCCGCAAATTCCCCTTCTTCCGCTACCATGGAAACCAGGAGCTTGTCATAAAAGGGGATCCCCAGTTCCTCCGCAAGGCGGAATCCGACTTCATGTCCGCCGCTGCCAAATTCACGGCCAATCGTGATAATAGTTTTCATAAAATCCCTCCTGTGTTTGCAAAAAACACTTGCCACTTTTGGAATCATGTGCTATAGTAACCTTGCCTGGGTTGTTCGAACGCCTTGCCATTTTTGAACCTACAGTATGACATCAGGGACTCCTATATCATCAGGTGGCTGTCAGGCCTCCCCCGAGTGGAAGGCAAAAGCCTGAGTGCGGTAACCCGCTTAGCGAAGGCTAGGCGTCAAAAGGTAAGGAACGGCAACCTGGGTCTCTTTATGTCTTTACAGTGACACGACCTCTTCTGCGGGTGCCTCGGCATCTTCCAATGCCACGAGCCGCAGCATCGGAGCCTGCACATAGCCCCCTGTCCGGGGGTCTTTTCTTTTTTCCGTTCCGAAATCCACCGTGATGGTATGCCAGCTGTTGTTGGCAAAACGCAGCGGCTTATCCGTCTTGCACGGGAATCCGTAGAACTGAATATCGGCGGCACAGCAGGCCATGATCTTGCGGCCGGGAATGAAAAGATTCTTCGGCATGCCCATCGGGCGGAACATCTGGCAGAGGAAGGTGATCCGCTTTCTCTGATAGCGTTCCGGGAATTCGGAGGCATCGGAGAAGAACGTGCCGTAATCGATATCGTCTACCGTAAACGCCGGCTGTTTGATATCATAAGGCAGGTCTTCTTCGCTGAACTCGATGATCTCTCCCGTCACCGATTCAAAGATCATCTGTGCGACCGGATTCTGCAGCTTGATCGCTTTGCGGAAGCGGGAACGGTTCAAATCCGCCCGGCAGCGGTTGACGACGATCAGATCGGATTCCGTATGCTGATTCATGAACAAATTGCGCATATTGTTCATGACGAGCTCCAGGTCTTCGCCGTTCGCGACCGAATAGATGCCGGCCAGGCCCCAATCCTTCGGGAAATCCTTCTGCAGGAATTCCTTCAAATTCCACATGCCGTTAAACTCGATGATGATCTGGGCCGGATGGAACGCCTCGGTCATTTCACTGCAGTAATCCTTGGTGAAGACGTCCGGCGAGCCGACCGGGACGCAGATCACATGCTTTTTCTTTTTGTATTCTTCACTCAGCTCATGCTCTCCTTCTTCGCAGAGGATCACAAGGGTATTGCCCTTTGCGATCCATTCCTGCTCCAGAAGCGTGCTCTCAATGAAACTCGTCTTGCCGCTGTCCAGAAGACCTGCGACGATATAGACTGGGATCATATTGTCTCCTTATTTCAAGCCGAAAAGCTCAGCCAGTTTTTCTTCTTTCAGTTCGCAGCCGATCACGCAGAGGCGGCCCGTATAATCCGGCTCGCATTTTCTGACCTCGGTCTCTTCCGGGACCAGATCGAACTGACGCCAGCTGCCATCTGTCATCGGGATGATCCCCTTTGCCCGCAGGATGATCTGCGCGTAGGCTTCTCCGTTCTCAGACAGCTCGTTTAAGATCCGTTCCAATTCCTCTTCGGTAAACTTTCTGGCACTCTCACGGCCCCAGCTGGTAAAGACCTCATCCGCATCGTGCTCGCCCGGATGATGGTGATGGTGGTGATGATGATG
>CADBSR010000078.1 GCA_902797385.1 uncultured Lachnospiraceae bacterium | reverse complement strand
CGTCCTCTTTTTTGCGGACCGGCTGTGTATAAGTATACCCATCCGACGATTTTCCCGAATAATCTCCCTGATTATAGTACCCGCCGGCGCCTGTTCCATAAGGATCGGAAGCGCTCTGACCGTAATTGTAAGGGTCCCCCGCTTCGGACCGGCCGCTGTCATGATAGGTCCGGTTCCCGGCCGCATAGGGATCATGCGATCCGTAAGTATAACCTTCCGAATCCGTTGTAAACTTGTTCGGATCATGGGTCGAATAGGAAGAGCCGAAGGCTTCATCCGCACAGGCCCCGCAATCCGCGTCTTTATATCCGTCCAAAGGTCCGTTTTCGTTATAAAAGATGGCTGCGCCGCAATTCGGGCAATGCCGCACCGAATCCGCCAGACGCTGGCCGCACCGATAGCAATACATGCGTCAAATCCTCCTGCCAGTATTGAAAACAAGGGGTCAGTGTTTTGGGTCCCTGATCCCCCGTGTATTGTAGCGCAAAAAACGTGCCTTGGCAAGAGAACCTTCGGGATGCATCCTTTAGTAGATCAGCGCGTTTACCATATAAATGCGCACCGCATCGGCGTCGGCATTCCGGTAGACCCGGATAAAAAGATAATGCCGTCCGGCACGGTTGGTCAGGAGAATCCGTTCCCTGGCCAGCGTCATGTCCCCGCCTGAAAATGCATAGACATTGGCCGATGCGGCGCCGACATCATGCCGTAGCTGCAAGGGATCCTGCGGCCAGATGAAGCTCTCTCCCTGCAAAAGTGAAGCGGTTTCGGAAGCAGAGGCTGCCCCTTTGGCAAATTGCTCAGCCAGCAGATCCGCCTTTTCTTTTAAAGCTGCGCTGATCCCGCGGAACGGGTCCTCTTCCCGGGTATTGTTGCTGAAATCCGAGGCGAACAGCGTATACAGGTAATCTGTCAGTTCCAGGGAGAAATAAAAGCCCGGTGCCAGAGGGTCCTCTCCCGCCGCGATGCGGCCGGCATTTTCTTCATAATTGCGCTTCGGCAGTTCGGAGAAGGGAACAGTTTCCGCCCGGGCAGGCGCTGTTACAGGCCAGGTTTCAGCTTCCACAGTCCGCGGTTCGTAGTAGGGACTTTGTGAGGGGAGCGCATCCGGCGGCCCGTCGGTTTCGGTTCCATTGAATGAGGCCTGCGTCCCGGAAGAAGCATGCGGAACGGCCTCCGTTTTCTTGGGCCCCAGGAAGGCAAAAACGGCGGCCAGGATCCCGGCAGCCAGGACGATCCCGCAGCTGATCCAGGTCGAGCGGGTGATTTTTTCTTCGTTTTCCATCAGAGATTGTTGCTCCTTTCGATGCATGATTTCCGTACGGACACTTCCGTCTGCCAGGACGCTCAGCCGGACGGCGCCGTCCTGATCCGTGCGGAAAACAGAAGCGCCCGCCATTTTTAAGCGGTTCAAGGCAGCCGCAGCCGGATGTCCGTACAGATTGTTCCGGCCGCAGGATATAAGAGCATACCGGGGCGATACCAGCGAAAGAAACGCCGCCGAGCTGCTGTAGCGGGACCCGTGATGCCCGACCTTCAGGCAGTCGATCTGCCGGATCTGATCCGGACAGATCCGAAGGAGTTTTTGTTCTCCTTCCTCGCCCAGATCTCCGGTAAACAGCGCGGAAAAATCCCGCCAGTCAAGGCGCAGGATCAAAGAGCTTTCATTGTCCGGATCCCTCTGGGCTTCATCCGGCGGAAACAGGATGGCAAAACGGGTTTCTCCGTCCTGCCAAAGTGTCCCTTCTCCGGCATAGATCACCTCGGTCTGCGCCGCCTTCGCGGCGGCCAGCAGTTCCGCCCCGCGCGGCGAGCCCCGGTAAGCCGCTGGCAAGATCAGCCCCTTGACCCGGAGCTGATCACTTAAAATGAGGTCCGGCAGGGCATTGATATGGTCTGCATCCAGATGACTCACAAGGATATAGTCCAGGCTGCGGATCCCGCGGTATTTCAGATACGGCAGGATGCTTTTTTCTGCCGGGTTCCCGTAGCTGCTGCCGCCGTCGATCAGATAGCAGCGCCCGTCCGGCAGTTCCAGAACGTGGCAGTCCCCCTGCCCCACATATAAACTGGTCAGATGCAGTCCTCCCAGACGGTGGGGGAGAAAAACCAGGGTGCAGGCCAGCATCCAGGCGGAAAGCGGCAGAACTGTCTGCACGCTCTCCCGCCAGGCACGGCTTTTTTTCTTTTGTTCCGTTTCCGTCAGCGACAAGGCCAGAAGCGCCTCTTCCTTTCGGCGGATCCGGATCATAAGTGCAAAGCCGGTCGCCGCCAGCAGCAGGTAGATGCCTGTCCGAAGCGCCGGCGGCCGCCCCAGGATCAGGCTGTGAAAAGGCAGGGCTTTTATTCCCAGGCACAGCCGGCGGATCCCCTCCAGCAAAGTATGGACACCGCCGGCCGCTATGAGGGCAGCCGGCCGCCAGAAAAGCCCCAGAAGGCAGCTAAAGGAAGCACCGCCAAGGATCAGGCTGACCAACGGCAAAGCGACAAGATTCGCCCCGGCCGAATAGGGATGAAGCAGGTAAGTAAAATGCAGGCTAAGCGGCAGCATACCGAACTGCAGAAGCGCCGGGACCAGCAGATCCCGGGTCATGAGGTGTTCCGTCCTTAGTTTCCCACAGATCCAGGGAAGAATACAGCCGATCAGGAGAATGCAGCCGAAGGACAAAAGGAAAGAGGACTGAAAAAGAGAGTACGGATAGGGGATCAGAATGGTAAGCGCCGCCAGGGCGATGGCGGAGGGGAGATCAAAACTCAGGCGCAGGCCGCGTGCCAGCTGGCCCAAAAGGACCATGAGGCCGGCCCGTCTGACAGGGACCCGGCCGCCGCTCACCAGCATATAGAAGGCGATCATGACCCCGGTCAGAATGCCTTTTAACAGAGAAAAGCCATAGCGGGAAAAACGGCTCCTGCCACGGGAAAAAGGAAAAAGAGAAAGAAGAAAGCCGAAAAACCGTCCGAGTACCAGCGCCCAGAAGCCTATATGCAGGCCGCTGACGGATAAAAGATGGGAGAGGCCGGCCGCCTCGTAAAGCGCCTCTGTTTCATCGGAGACGCTGTTTCGCTCCCCCAAAAGCATGGAGCAAAGGATCCCGGCTTCTTCCGGTGCATAGAGAGATTCCAGGGACCGGCTGACCCAAAGCCGCAGTTTTGCCGCCGCGTCCCGCAGGAAATCGCATTTCGCGTTTATCATCCGGACGGCTTCCGCTTCCATGAAGCAGGCCATATCCAGGGCCAGATAGTAAGCCTTCGCATCAAAGCCGCCCGGGTTGTCTGCCTCCCGGAAAAAGCTTAACTCTCCTTCAAACAGGACCGTATTGCCGGCTTTGAGGTCTGTCCTCACCGGGAAATAAACCAGCACCGTCCCGGCAGACAGTCTCTCGTCCGTCTCCTGCGGCGTGAACACAGCCCGGCTTAGCAAAATGCTGTAATTGCCGCCCGTATTGATGCTGATATCCCGGATCGTCCCGTTTATCAGTCCATGCAGACGCTCGCCCTCTTCCCGGGCGTGCCGTTTTTCCACCGCGCTTGCCTGCCGCAGTGGCAGCCCCTGGACCCGGCACAAAAGCAGAAAAAAGATCCAGAGGAGAGCCAGAAAGACCAGGGGACGGCGGATCCCCCGTCTCGCGAGGGGCTTTTTCCCGACCGGCCGCGCCCTTGCTTCTCCGCCCGCTCTGCCTGCTTTTTTCTCAGACTGTGACATAGGCTTCCAACTTTGCATAGGTCGCCGCCTTGATGCCGGGCACCAACATTAAGTCTTCTTTTTGGACAAAATCTCCATGTTCCTGCCGGTACAAAAGGATCGCAGCCGCCTTTGCCGGTCCGATCCCCGGGAGTTTTTCCAGTTCCGCCGCAT
>CADBSR010000077.1 GCA_902797385.1 uncultured Lachnospiraceae bacterium | reverse complement strand
CTCTCCGGCGGTCAGAAACAGCGTGTGGCCATTGCCCGCGCCCTGGCCGGACGCCCGAAGGTCCTTCTCTCCGACGAAGCCACCAGTGCCCTGGATCCGGATGCGACGGATTCCATCCTGGAGCTTTTAGCCCGCTTAAATAAGCAGCTCGGCCTCACCATCGTCCTCATTACACACGAGATGAGCGTCATAAAAGCGATCTGCAACAAGGTCGCCGTGCTGGAAGAAGGCAAGGTCGTGGAAGAAGGCGACGCCTACAATGTCTTTGCCAATCCGCAGGCGCCCATCACCCGCAAATTCATCAGCACCGCTTCCGCCCTCGGCAAGCTGGAAACGCTGGTCCGGCACCATCAGGTCGATACGTCCGGCGGCCGGCTCATCATCCTGACCTTCAGCAAGGACAGTGTCGGAGATGCCCTGATCTCGGCCATCTCCCGCGAATACGGACTGGCTGTCAATATCGTCCTGGCAAACATCGACATGCTGCATGACGGTGCGCTCGGCCGCCTGGCGTGTGTTGTCAAGGGAGAGCCGGAAAAGCTCGAAGCGGCGCTCTCCTATTTAAGAGAAAACAAAGTCGGAGTGGAGGAACCGGATTATGCCTGAATGGTTTCAGAAAATAGCACCGCATGTGGTCACCTACTGGGACCGTTTCCTGGCCAGCTGTGAGGCGACCCTGCAAATGTTCCTGATCGCCGGCAGCATTGCCTTCGTGATCGGTCTTTTCCTCGGAACACTGCTCACCGTCTGGAAAGCGGACGGGATCCGGCCGCGGAAGATCCCCTATACGATCCTGAATGTGATCATCAACTTCTTCCGGGCGATCCCCTTCCTGATCCTGCTGATCTTCCTGATCCCCTTCACCCGGGCGCTGGTCGGGACCGCCATCGGCGTTACCGGAGCCATCATCCCCCTGATCTTCGGGACCGTCCCCTTCTATACCAGACAGGTGGAAACGGTACTGGCTTCCGTGGATCCGGGCAAGGTTGAAGCCGCCCGCAGCATGGGAACAGGGACGCTCGGCATCATCTTCCGGGTCTACCTGCACGAAGCGGTCCCGGGCCTCATCCGGGTCACGGTCATTACCGCCATCAGCCTGATCGGCCTGACTACCATGGCCGGCGCCGTCGGTGCCGGCGGGATCGGCAGCTTTGCCGTCAACTACGGACAGGGCCTGCATTATCAGGATATCGTCAATGTCTGCGTGATCGTCCTGCTTCTGACTGTATTCATCCTGCAGACGCTCGGCAACTGGCTGGCCAAGAAGACCACCAACCGGAAACTGTTTCACTAAACGTCAGTCGGAGCGGCTTGATAAGCGCTCTCGCAATAAAAAAAGGAGTACCACCATGAAAAAACTTACCAGCATCCTTTTGATTCTCATTCTCACACTGTCCCTGGCCGCCTGCGGCAGCAACGACAAGAAAGATCCCGTCAAGATCGGTATTCCGGATGACGGCACCAACTTAAGCCGCGCCATCAAGCTGCTCGAGACTGCCGGTTTCATCACCGTCAAGCCCGAAGCCGGCTACACCCCCCAGATGGCCGATATCACCGGCTATCTGTACAATATCGAGATCGTCCCGACCCAGGCCAACGGTCTGCCCGCCACCCTCGATGATTTCGCCGCCTCCACCATCAACGGGACCTACGCCATCCCAGCCGGTCTGACCCCGTCCAAGGACGCCCTGATCATTGAAAAGCAGAGCGAAAGCGGTGACAACCCCTACGTCAATATCATCGCAGCCCGCAGCGCGGATAAAGACAACCCGACCTACAAAACCATTGTGGCCGCCTACCAGACCCAGCTGGTCGCCCAGTTCCTGCTGGAAAACTACAAGGAAGCTTTCTTCCCTGCCTTTGCCTATGACAGCAAGTACAGTGTAGACGAAAACTTTGTCAAGGATATCCTGAATTACAAATCCGACAAGACCGGCAAGACCGTTGTCAAGGTCGGTGTCTGCGGCGCCAACAACGATCAGTGGATCGCCGTCCAGAAGGTATTGGATGAGCAGAATGCCGGCATCTATATTGAGCTGGTCGAATTCGATGCGTATAACCTGCCGAACGAAGCCTTGAACAGCGGCGACATCGACCTGAATGCCTTCCAGCACAAGGCCTACATGAACAGTGAGATCGCCAGCCAGGGCTACAAGATCGAATCCATCGGCGATACGCTGATCGCGCCGCTCTCCCTCTACTCCAAGCAGGTCACGAGCCTGGATGCCTTGAAGGATCTGGCCGGCAAAAAATAAGAGAAAACTTGCCATTGTTATCAATTTGCTTTATAATAGCCTCCTGTCAGGAACAGGAGGCTTTTTATGACCCTGCAGCAGCTACAATATGCTCTGAAGATCGCAGAGACCGGCTCCATGAACAAAGCCGCCGCGGATCTTTTCGTGTCACAGCCGACCCTGACCAGCGCCGTTCACGAGCTGGAGACTGAGATCGGCCAGAGCATCTTCCTGCGGTCCAACCGCGGGGTCGTTCCGACGGAAGCCGGGCAGCGTTTTCTGGGGGATGCCCGCAGCATCTGCAATCAGTATCAGACGCTCGTGGACAAGTATACCGAAGCCGACCGCCGCAGAAGTTTTGCCGTCTCCACCCAGCATTTTTCCTTTGCCGTCAAATGCTTCGTCAGCATGGTGCAGGCGCTGGATCCGGCCAGCTACCGTCTGGCAATCCGGGAGACCCGCACGCTGGACGTGATCCGGGACGTTGGCAGTGGCGCCAGTCAGGTCGGGATTCTTTACTTAAGTGAGTTCAACCGCAAGTATATCGTCAAACTGCTGGATGAAGCCGGTCTGGACTTCACCGAGATCACCCGCTGCCAGGCCTGTGTGTATCTGCACCGGGACCACCCGCTGGCCTCTCACGAAACCATTTCTCTGGAAGAGCTGGCTCCCTATCCCTGTCTTTCCTTCGATCAGGGGGCCGACAGCCTCTTTTACCTGGCAGAGGAGATCCTCTCCGACAATGAATTTGAGCGCAGTATCAAGGTGTCCGACCGATCCACCGTTTTGAACCTGATGATCGGCCTGAACGGCTATACGCTCTGTCCCGGCGTCGTCTGTGAAGAATTAAACGGCGATGCGTGCCGTGTCATTCCGTATCGGGAAGATGCGGACAACCCGAACCGCAGCATGGAGATCGGTTATATCGTTCGGAAGAACGCGCTGCTGTCCGAGGCAGCCCGGGAATATATACGACAACTCACGACCTATTTTACCGACAGGCCTTCGGCCGGACAGGAGGACAAAAACCATGAATAAGCCCGTCGTCATTACCGCAGACAGTACCGTAGACCTTTCAAAAGAGCTGCTTGACCGTTTTCAGATCAGGATCATCCCGCTGACTATTATCCTCGGGGACGATACCTTCCTGGACGGGGAAGGCTTTACGCCGCTTCAGATGTACGCCCGCTACCGCACGGACGGCATCCTGCCCCACACGGCAGCCCCGGGCGAGCAGGACTTTTACGATTTCTTCTCGCAGTTTACGAACGAAGGCTTTGAGGTCGTTCATATCGATATCAGCGCGGAACTTTCCAACACCTACAATGTCGCCACCATGGCCGCAAGACGGCTGCCGGGCGTCTACACCGTGGACAGCCGCATGCTCTCGACCGGCGGCGGTCTGCTGGCCCTGGAAGCCGCCCAATGCCGCGATAAAGGCATGGCTGCAGCAGAGATTGCCGAATACGTCCGTACACTGACGGAGAAAGTCTCCACCAGCTTTGTTCTGGATACCCTCACGTTTATGTGGAAAGGCGGCCGCTGCTCGGGTGTCACGGCGTTAGGGGCCAATCTGCTCAAATTAAAGCCGGCCCTTCGCATGCAGGGAGGCAAGCTCGAAGTCTTCAAGAAGTATCGCGGCAGCATCACCCACGTCTATAAGCAGTATATCACCGAGATGCTGGAAGGAAAAAAGATCCGGCCGGACTATATCTTCATCACCGAGTCCGGGGAAGTGGATCCGGCGGTCATCCGCGAGCTGACCGAACTGGTGAAACGCCTGTCCGGCTGCCGGGAGGTTTTTCACACCCTCGCAGGCTGCACGGTTTCCTCGCATTGCGGCCCCAAGACGCTCGGCGTGCTGTTTATGGAGGAATAAAGACGAACCGTCTTTTGATCCGTCCGTTCCATCAAAAAAGCTCCGCACGGATATCCGGCGGAGCTTTTTGGTTGGCAGACCGGGAACGGTCTGATTTACAGGAATGTCGACTGGAAGAAGACTCTGGTGCTTAAATCCAGGATCAGTTTGGCGCTGCCGTATTTGGCGCCGGTCACGTCATAGCGGCCCCAGACGTCCTCACGGCTGTAGCTTTCCTTGTGCGCCGTGATCGGTCTGCCGAAATAGCCTCCGTCCTCCCGGTTCAGTCCCATAAAGGACCAGATCGGATTCGTTACGGTTCTGACCGAAAGATAGGGGACCGGATCGTTGACATCTCCCAGCCTTCTGACTGTGCCCTCACGGGAGCCGGCCGAAAGCAGCGGGGAACCGAAGGCAACCGTATTTAAAATATTGTACCGTGCCTTAATGGTCGAATCCGCCGCCACCTGCTGCGCGATCATGCCGCCCAGGCTGTGACCTGCCAGGATCAGGTTGGCGCCCTTCGGAATATTGTTCAGAATGACGTCCACGACATTGGAATAATAGCGGCTCTTCAGATTGAAGCCGGAGAACAGATCCGTCAGGCCTTCCGTGGTCTGATTAAAAACGATCTCCGTGCCGGACAGGGTAATCAGATAGATCTGCTTGCTGGAAAAGCCGCTTTTCAGCGTGCCCCTGATGATGGAAATCGGGCCTTTGGTGCCCTGATTATACCCGTCATGCACCAGCTGCATGATCTGTGCCGCATTGGTGTAGGTGGTGCCTCCCGCCGCCTGTACGGACAGGCCGGCCGTAAGCGTTGCCGCGACCAGAATGATCGCCAAAAGTTTCTTCCCGAAGCTTCCGAATTTCCTGAACATCCTGCGTTCCTCCTGTTTTTGTTGCTTTGTTCACGCTTTCAGATTGTACTGAACTGTTTTCTGCCTTTACCTTAGCACAAAAGCCGGAGTCTGTCCAGAATTTCTTTTCGATAAAATTGATCAGTCTTCTTCCTGCTTCTTCTGGATATCCGGGAAGGCCGAATACATCGGCGTCAGCTTCCGGTTCCGGAAGGTCCGGTCCGTATAGTTTTTCGAAATCTTCAAAACCAACGGCGCCAGAGCGACCACCCCGATCAGGTTCGGGACCATCATAAGTCCGTTGAACGTGTCCGAAATGTTCCAGGGCAGGTCCACATTGGTCAGGACACTGCTCACGAAAATGATGCCGACAAAAACGATCTTATACGCCATGACCGTTTTTTCCCCGAAAAGATAGATCCAGCTGCGGGTGCCGTAATAGCTCCAGCCCAAAACCGTGGAGAAGGCAAAGAACAGGACCGCGAGCGCCACAAAAGCGCCGCCGAAGCTGCCGAAGCTGTTCGTAAAGGCCTGCGCCACCAGGGTGTTTTTATCCATCTCGGCAAAGGCTGGCACCACGGTTCCGCTGCCCAGATCCACCACGCCCGAGGAGAGCACCACGATCGCCGTCATGGTGCAGATCACCATGGTGTCGAAGAAGACCTCAAAGATGCCCCACAGGCCCTGCCGGACCGGTTCCTTTACATTCGAGGCCGAGTGGACCATGACCGAAGAGCCAAGGCCGGCTTCATTGGAGAAGATCCCGCGCTTGAAGCCCATCTTGATGGCGGTCCCCACCGCGCCGCCGCTCACGGCACGGGCGGTAAAGGCAAAGCGGAAGATGGAAGAAAAAATGCTGCCAAGATTCCCGATATTCATGAACAGGATCACCAGCGCACCTATGATATAAACGAGAGACATAAACGGAACGATTTTCTCCGTCACGCGGGCGATCCGCTTAATGCCGCCTATCACGACCAGGCCGGTCACGGCCATTAAGGCCGCCCCCGTGATCCATCGCGGCAGACCGAAGGCCGCCTGCATGTTGCCAGAAATGGTATTGGCCTGCGCCAGATTGCCGATCCCGAAGGAAGCCAGGATCGCAAAGCAGGCAAAGAGGATCGCCAGGACGCGTCCCACCAGGTGCATGCCTTTTCTGGAGCCCAGCCCATCCTGAAGATAATACATGGCGCCGCCGGCCCACTCGCCGTTTTTGTCCCGGCGGCGGTAGAAAATGCCCAGCACATTTTCGGAATAGTTGGTCATCATTCCGAAAAAGGCCGAGAGCCACATCCAGAAGACAGCCCCCGGTCCACCCAGGGCGATCGCGCCAGCCACACCGGCAATATTGCCAGTCCCGACCGTCGCCGCGAGCGCCGTACACAGGGCCTGAAACTGCGAGATGGTGCCATGTTCCCCGGTATGGCCGGAGATCTTTTTGTCTGTGACCGAGCCGATGGTCATCTTCATCCAGTGTCCGATCCGCCGCACCTGGAAGAACTTCAGGAGGACCGTCATCAGAACGCCCGTCCCGAGCAGGAGCGCGATCCCGAACCAGCCCCAGATAAAATCGTTCAGTTCGCCGCCAATGAATTTCAGTATACTCATACCTTTCTCCTTCCGACCGTCTGACGATACTTCCATCCTGGCACACCAGTTCCGAAAAGAAAAGCGGATGCTGCCATACGCTGCACCCGCTTTTCTTAAAACAATCGGCTCTGTGTCCGGTCTCCTTTCGGAAAACCGTCTTTCTGTCCTTTTGCCTGAGAGATTCGTCTTGCGACTTGCACCTTCGGCACTCCATTTAAGGAGTTCTCCAGAAATCCGTCCGCTGCCGGTCTTGACGAATTCCGGCAGTTTCATACGGTCTTATATGAAATTTTCTACAGTATAGCGTCTGTCTTCCCGTTTCGCAAGAGGGGAAAGCAGATTTTTTTTGCCTTTATTTCTTTGGCACCAGCTTTTCGGTCCCGCCCATGTAAGGCTGCAGAACCTTCGGGATCAGGACGCTGCCGTCAGGCTGCAGATTGTTCTCCAGGAGGGCGATCAGCATCCGCGGCGGCGCCACCACCGTGTTGTTTAAGGTGTGAGGCAGATAGGTCTTGCCGTCCGCGCCCTTGACGCGCATCTTTAAGCGTCTCGCTTGCGCATCGCCCAGGTTCGAGCAGCTGCAGACCTCGAAATACTTCTGCTGGCGCGGGCTCCAGGCCTCGATATCGCAGGACTTGACCTTTAAATCCGCCAGGTCGCCGCTGCAGCACTCGAGCTGTCTCACGGGGATATCCATGCTGAGGAACAGTTCCACGCTGTAGCGCCACATCTGCTCGTACCATTTCATGGAATCCTCAGGCTTGCAGACCACGATCATCTCCTGCTTTTCGAACTGATGAATGCGGTACACGCCGCGCTCCTCAATGCCGTGTGCGCCCTTTTCCTTGCGGAAGCAGGGGCTGTAGCTGGTCAGCGTCTGGGGCAGGGCGTTTTCCGGGATGATCTGGTCGATGAACTTGCCGATCATGGAGTGCTCGCTGGTACCGATCAGGTACAGATCCTCGCCCTCGATCTTGTACATCATGGCGTCCATATCGGTCTGGCTCATGACACCCTCCACCACGTTGCCGTGGATCATGAAAGGCGGGATGCAGTAGATAAAGCCCTTGCCGATCATAAAGTCTCTGGCGTAAGCGATCACCGCCTCGTGCAGACGCGCGATATCGCCCAGCAGATAGTAGAAGCCGTTGCCGGAAACGCGACCGGCGGCATCCATATCGATGCCGTTAAAGCTCTCCATGATCTCCGTGTGGTACGGAATCGGGAAGTTCGGCACTTTCGGCTCGCCGAAGCGCTCCACCTCGACGTTTTCGGAATCGTCCTTGCCGATGGGAACGGACGGATCAATAATATTCGGGATCTGCAGCATGACCTTGTGCAGGGCCTCTTCGACCTCGCGCTCTCTGGCGGAAAGCTCGTCAATCCGGGCACCGTCCGCGGAGACCTCCGCCTTCACGGCTTCGG
>CADBSR010000076.1 GCA_902797385.1 uncultured Lachnospiraceae bacterium | reverse complement strand
GTGCGTTTAGCTCAGCTGGATAGAGCGTTTGGCTACGGACCAAAAGGTCGGGGGTTCGAATCCTCTAACGCACACACCTCGCCTTGTGGAAAAACAAGGCGTTTTTTGTTTCTCAGGGTCTCGTGCATTCCAGCAGCCCCATGCTAGCATGAGGGCTGACTGGAATATACGAGACCCGCCCACAGCGAGAAGGAGCATTTTCGTAGAAAATGCGAATTCGAGCTGGGGGCAGGCTGTCAGTTTCAAAAGAACTGACAGCCTACTGAGAAACAAAAACACTATCCTCCCCCTCCCGCGGACATGGCGGAATTGGCAGACGCGCAGGATTTAGGTTCCTGTACCGCAAGGTGTAAGGGTTCGACTCCCTCTGTCCGCACTCCTATTTCTCCATCTGCAGCCCTTCTGGCCTTTAGCTTTTGCCAGATCCCTCAGATCCATCTCTCATCAAATTAAAGAAGGATATATCCCATTTATGATCACCATCCTGCTGCCGCCCAAAGTTGCCTCAATCCTCCACACCCTGCACGATGCCGGCTACGAGGCCTATATCGTCGGTGGCTGTGTTCGTGACAGTCTGATCGGGCGCACGCCCGGTGATTGGGATATTGCGACCTCTGCCCGTCCCGAAGACGTTCAGAGGCTTTTCCGACGCTGCGTGGCGACCGGCATTCAGCACGGAACCGTAACGGTCATGATGGGAAAAGACGGCTACGAAGTCACGACCTACCGTACAGACGGCCGCTACAGTGATGCCAGACATCCGGATCAGGTCACCTTTGTGACCTCTCTGGCGGAAGATCTCTCCCGCCGCGATTTCACCATCAACGCCATGGCTTACGAACCCGGGGAAGGTCTGGTGGATCTTTTCGGCGGTCTGAGCGACCTGGACAGCCGCACGATCCGTGCCGTGGGGGATCCTGTCCTTCGCTTTACCGAGGATGCCCTCCGGATGATGCGTGCCGTGCGTTTTTCCGCCCAGTTGGGCTTTGAGATCGAAGAAAAGACCTTTGACGCGATCCGGCCGCTGGCACCGCGTCTTTCCCTTGTCAGCCGGGAGCGGATCCGTGATGAGATCAACAAGCTTCTCCTCTCCGATCATCCCGAGAACTTCGAACTCATGAGTCAGGCCGGCATGACGGCCGTGATCATGCCCCGTTTCGACGAAATGCTCGCTACTGCGCAGAATTCTCCCTTCCATATTTACGATGTAGGGCATCATACGCTGGAAGTCATGAAAGCTGCCCCGGCCACCCTTCTGCAGCGCCTCACCGCACTTCTGCATGACACGGGGAAGGTCGAAGCCAAAACCACCGATGCGGCCGGCGTGGACCATTTCAAAGGCCACCCTGCCTTCAGCGCCGTATACGCCCGCGAATTCCTGAAAGAATTCCGCTACGATAATCATATCAGTGAGTTGGTGATCCGCCTCACCGAGGTCCACGATCTCCGGGTCGCTCCCACGCTCCCCAATGTCAGACGCCTCATTGCCCGCGTCGGAGAAGACTTGTTCCCCGACTTCCTGGATTTCATCCTGGCAGACAACAAAGGCAAGGGACCGGTCTCCGCGGAAGAATTCTTCCCGCGCTACAACGCTCTGCTTCAGGCATGGGACGAGATCCGCACCCGCGGTGATGCCATAACACTTCGGGATCTGGCTGTCAAAGGCAGCGATCTGATCGATGCCGGCATGCAGCCCGGAAAAGAAATGGGTGTCCTCCTGCAGCAGATGCTGGAGGATGTTCTGGAAACACCGGAACATAACACCAAAGAATATCTGCTCACCCGCCATCTCGGCGCCGGCAACAGAAAGGAATCTTCCCTCTTATGAATCTCTTGTATCGTCAGGCCTACAGTCTGATCCAGCAGTTTGACACCATCGTTCTTCACCGTCACAGCATGCCGGACGGCGACGCCATCGGCTCCCAGCTGGGATTAAGGAACCTCCTTCGGGACAATTTTCCCGACAAGAAGGTCTACATGGTCGGTGATTCAGCCGAACGCTTTCACTATCTTCCCGGCTCCTCCATGCAGTCCGTTCCGGACGAGATCTTTCCGGAAGCGCTCTCCATCATTCTGGACTGCGGCGCCAAGAGTCTGATTTCGGATGCGCGCTGGGAAAACGCGGCTGCCACGCTGCGCTTCGACCATCATCTGTTTCAGGAGACCGTCGCCCAGGTCGATATCTCCGATCCCAGCTTTGAAAGCGCCTGCGGTCTGGTGACCGACTTTGCCCTGGCTGTCGGACTTACCGTTTCGGCCCGGTCCGCCCTGCCACTTTACCTCGGCATGGTCACCGATTCCGGCCGTTTCCGCTATGACTCCACGACGCCCCGGACCCTTCGTCTGGCGGCCGAGCTCCTCAGCCACGGGATCGATACGAATGAGCTGTACCGGAACCTTTACTCTTCTACCGTGGAGGAAGTCCGGATGCGCGCGCTTTTCACCATGAAGATCCAGTATACCCCCGGCGGTACCGCCTACCTGTACAACAGTGCCGACGAGATCAAGGATCTGGGCTTAAGTCTCTTCGATGTTTCCCGCGGCATGGTCGGCGTTATGAGCGACTTAAAAGGCATCGATATCTGGGCCAACTTTACCGAAAGCCCCGACGGCCTGATGGCGGAGCTTCGTTCGAGCCGCTACAACATCCAGCCCATTGCGGTCAAATACGGCGGCGGCGGCCATGCCAAGGCCTGCGGCGCCACCCTGAAGGATAAAAGCGAGATGGAAGCCATGCTGCGCGATCTGGATGCCGTAGCGGCCGGCAAAACCATAGAATAAATGCGGGAGGGAAAAGCGTGAATACAGATCCTATCGCTGTCAAACAACAGATCTTCAACGCCATCCAATCCTATAAGCGGATCGTGATCTCCCGTCATATCCGTCCTGACGGGGACGCCGTTGGGTCCACCCACGGTCTGGCCGCTCTGCTGCGTGCCAGCTTCCCGGAGAAGGATATCCGCCTTGTCAGTGAAGATTCCTCCGCGTATCTGGCCTTTCTGGGGCCGGATGACGAAACGCCGGACGACAGCTTCTATGAAGACGCCCTGGTGATCGTGATCGATACCGGGACCGTGGACCGCGTTTCCAACAAAAAAATCGGTCTGGGAAAACAGCTCATCAAGATCGATCACCATATTGACGACAAGCCCTACGGAGATGTCTCCTGGGTTGAAGAGGAACGCTCTTCTGCCTGTGAAATGATCGTCGACTTTTATTGCAGTTTCCGGGATAAACTCACCCTGACCAAAGAAGCGGCGTATGCCCTGTATACAGGCATGGTGACCGACTCCGGCCGTTTCCGCTTCCCCTCCGTGACCGGGGAGACGCTCCGCCTCGCAGCCGTTCTTCTGGATCAGGGGATCGATACGGAAACGCTCTTCGCCCACCTGAACCTGGAAGAATACGAGCACTTTAAATACGAAGCCTACGTTTATGAAAACATGCAGCGCACCGAAAACGGCGTCGCCTACCTGTTTGTAACGAGGGAAATGCAGGAGCGCTTCGGTCTCGACCGGGAAGCCGCCAGCAATACCATCGGCTATCTGGATTCCATCAAAAACTATCTGATCTGGCTGGCCTTCATTGACAACGGCGACGGATCCATCCGGGTCCGTCTTCGCTCCCGCTTCATAACGGTGCAGGAACTCGCCTCCCGTTACCACGGCGGCGGGCATGACCGGGCCAGCGGTGCCACCGTTTACAGCTGGGAGGAAGCCGAAGCCCTGATCCGGGAAGCGGATGCCATGTTGGGTGAATTCAAGCGGACGCACGAGGGCTGGTTATGAGAATTCTGATCACCAACGATGACGGCATCCACTCCGAAGGCATTCAGATCCTGGCCGCCTGGGCCAGACACTTTGGCGAGGTCACGGTCATTGCCCCCCTTGTAGAGCAAAGCGCCAAGAGCCAGAGCATCAACATTCACACGCCTTTCCCGGTCAAAAAGGTGGATTTCCCCTATGGGATCCCTGCCTACGGCGTCGGTTCCACCCCGGCGGACTGTATCCGGATCGCGGACACCGGTCTGTATCTGTCCTACGATATGGTCTTCTCCGGTATCAACCGCGGATTGAACGTCGGCTGGGATATTGTCTATTCGGCCACCTGCGGCGCCATCTTTGAGGCCGCCTACTCCGGGAAGAAGGCGGTGGCCTTCTCCACCACGCCGGAAAGTTTTCAGGCTGCCGAAGAAAGCCTGGACAGAGTCTGGGACTATATTGAAGCCCACCGTCTCCTTTCGGTAACGGATCTGCTGAACGTCAATATTCCCCAGGAAAAAGGCGATATTTACTGGACCAGACAGGCCGGGCCGTATTTCCGGGACACGTATGAAAGCCGGGGCGGGGAACTCCTGCAGGCGGTCGGCCATTCCGTCTATCAGGGCACCCGAAACCTGGATCTGGATCTGGACGTCGTCATGAACGGAGGCATTTCCATCTCTCCTCTGACCGTCAGCCGGACCGATGTCACCGCCTACCAACAGATCCGCCGCGAACTGGGCGGGCACGAGAAGGCCTGATCGATCACAGAATCTTTGAACCGAATACACAGTTTACTCACAAACACAGATTGACTTTTCTGTGTTTGTTTTTTTATAATTTAGCCATAAAATATAACATTACAGAAAGGAGGCACTGCCTTATGAGAATTCTCTTTTGCAATCCGGAGCGGGATCTTCTCCTGACCTATTCCCGTCTGCTGGAAGCAGAAGGATTTGAGGTCTCGACCGCCTTTGACGGGCCGCAGCTTTCGGCGGCTCTGGCCGGGGGTCCTGCCTTTGTCATTCTGGACAGTGCGCTGCCCCGTATGGACGCCGCAGCCATGCTCCGGTATCTTGCAGAGCAGCAAAACGGAGTCCTTCTTCTCGTCAACGACAGAAAGACGCTCTCTCCCTATCGGGAACTGTTAAGCGAAGATGCCTTTCTCTTTTATCCATTTTCCCCGCAGGAGCTTCTCGGCCGGGTCCGAACGCTTCTGGCCGGGCAGGAACATGAGGGGGAACGATCATGAAAGAAGTCAGAAAAAGATTTGTACGCTATGCCATGCTGGCCGTCTTTGTTCTTCTGCTGGGGATCCTGACGATCATCAATGCCACCAATTTCACCATGGCAGCGACCGATGCCGATATCATCACAGAACAGCTGGCTGATAACAAAGGAAAGTTTCAGGACGGCGAAAAAAGCGCCTCTTCTGCAGAGGCCGCCCCGGATCATTTTGTTCCCGGGCGCTTTGGTCCCATGGGGCCCACCTCTCCCGAAACCGGTTTCAGCGTCCGCTATTTCACCGTTCGCTTTAAGGGGGATGAGGCGACCGTGACAGCCTATGAAATCGCGGCTGTCACGAAAGAAGAAGCTATCAGCTGGGCCACGAGCCTTAAGACCTCCAAGAGCGGCACCGGCTGGACCGGCGGGACCTACCGGTATCGGACCTATACAAGAGGTGAGGCCAGCTACGTGACCGTCATCGATCAGGGCCGTGAGCTGACGCCCTCCTACCGGATCCTGGTGATCTCGCTGATCGGTCTGGCCTTCGGTCTTGGGATCAGTTTCCTCTTCCTGAACTATATCAGCCGGCGGCTCTTCCGTCCGCTGGAGGAGGCAGACCGCAAGCAGCGGCAGTTCATCCTGGAGGCTGAGCAGGAATTCAAGATCCCGCTTACCGTCATTCAGGCGGATACCGAACTGATCGAGCGGGAAAACGGTCCCTCCGACTATACGACCTCCATTCACCGTCAGGTAAACCGCATGGCGGATCTGACCAAAAATCTGGGGAATCTGGCCCTCTTCAATCAAAATGAAGCCCCTGTCAGCTGCTCCCCCGAAGAGATCTTCCGGCAGGCTGCGGACGAAGCCGCTCCGATCTTAAAAGAAGCCGGGATCGATCTTACCATGGAGTGGGAGGACGGGATCCGGATCAATGCTCAGCCTGACGTCCTGCGCCGCGTCGCGGACGAGATCCTGGAGAACATTTCCCGGTTTTCCGTCAGCGAAGCCCGCATCTGCAGCGAGAAAAAGGAAGGGCGGATCCTGCTCAGTGCCTCCAACGGCTGCACCCTGCCCGACGGAACCTATGACAACGTCTTTGACCGCTTCATCCGTCTTCCCAATGCAGAAGGCAAGGCGGGCGCCGGCCTGGGCTTATCCTTCGTCAAAGACGCCGTCCATCAGATGGGCGGACGCGTCAGTGCCCGGGTCGAAGACGGACGCTTCATCCTGCTGCTGTCCCTGTAGGAGGTGAGGCATCGTGGCTGCTGTTTCCAATCCAGTCGTAGTCATGAAGCGTTTCGAGCTGAAATATCTCCTGAATCCCGAGCAGACCGCCTTCCTTCGGGAACGTCTGAAGGGACATATGGAGATCGATGAATTCGGCAAGACCTCCATCGCCTCATTGTACTATGACACGCCGGATTACCGGCTGATCCGCACTTCCATCGAGAAGCCGCCCTTTAAGGAAAAGATCCGTCTTCGCTCTTATGGGCTGGCAAGCGATGATTCTCCGGTCTTCCTGGAGCTGAAGCGCAAGGCAGACGGGATCGTCTACAAACGGAGGGTATCCTCCACAATTCCGCTGATCAAACGTTTCTTTGACGGTCTCGGCGATATCTGTGCCGGCGGCCAGATCAACCGGGAGATCGTCTATTTCAGGGATTACTATAAAACACTGGTTCCGGCCTGTCTGATCATATACGACCGAACCGCTTACTTTGAACCGGACGGCGACCTGCGCCTGACCATTGACGAGGCGCCCCGCTACAGAACAAAAGACCTGGATCTGAGGGTCTCCATGGAGGGAACACTGCTGCTCCCGCCGGGCTGGACGATCCTGGAAGTCAAAGTCCAGCAGGCCATGCCGCTCTGGCTGACCTCCATCCTCTCCGAGGGAAAGATCTACAAAGCCAGCTTTTCCAAATACGGCGAAGCCTACCGGCAGCAGATCGTAAAACAAAGCGTTTAGAAAGGAAAATAATCATGTTTGACTCTATATATTCCACCACCGTAACCGCCAGTCAGTTCTTTCTGATGGCTGCCGTCGCCCTTGTTTCCGGTTTCATCTATGCCTGGATCATGAGCTACCGGATCCGCTCCACGCCGCGCTTCTTCTTCGTGACAGCGATCCTTCCCTTCGTGATCGCGACGGTCATCACCTTCGTGCAGGGCAATATCGGCGCCGGGGTCGCCATCGGCGGCGGCGTCTTTGGCCTCATCCGCTTCCGTTCCGCGCAGGGCACAGCCGATGAACTGGCTGCCATCCTGATCACCATGGGCGCCGGCATTGCCTACGGCATGGGATATCTTGGCTACGGTGTCGTGATCATCCTGGGCCTGGCCGTCATTTACTGCCTGGTCTCCAGCCTCACGATCTTTGAGCACAAGAATATCGCCCCCATGATGACGCTCCGCGTCACGATCCCCGAATCGCTGGACTACACCGGTGTCTTCGACGATACCTTTGCCCATTACTGCAGTAGCGTGGAAAAGGCCGGTGTCAAAACGACCGGTATGGGCTCGCTCTTCCGTCTTTCCTTCAAGATCCGTCTGAAGGATCCGGCTGAGGAAAAGGCTTTTATTGACGAGCTCCGCACCAGGAACGGCAATCTGGAGATCGCGGTCCTTCCGTATGAAGAGCACACGACGCAGCTGTAAAGAGACGGCAGCCTGCCCTCTCCCGCCCATGAATATCAAAAAAGGCAGCCCCCGCGGGGACTGCCCTTTTTTGGCTTGTGGACCGGTTTACTCTTCGTACATCTTGTAGGTGGCACCGGCATCGAATTCAAAGGTATCCTTGTAGCGCTTCAGGTTACCCGTCACTTCGATCACATCACCGACCTTCAGCTCTTCGCCGCCGGCCAGACGGTAGCACTGTACCGGATGATCTTCATCCGTCACCAGAATGTTAACCGTAATGTTCTTGTAGTCGGCGCTGTAAGGCGTTACGATCTCGGTGATCACGCCCGGCAGGGTGTACAGACCCTTTAAAGCATCGCCGGCTTCCAGCGCATACAACTGCTCCACGACCAGAGCGGCCTTGGCCAGTTCAAGCGGAAGGCCTTCGGCATACTGCGCACCGGCATCGAACTCAAAGGTGTCCTTGTAGCGCTTTAAGGCGCCCACAACCGTGATTTCCTTGCCGACTTCCAGATCAGCGCCGCCCTTTAAGCGGTAAGCCTGGACGATACGCTCGTCATCTTCGAAGATCTGCAGATTGACCGTGATATTGTCATAATCCGCGCTGTAAGGCGTTACGATCTCGGTCACAGTGCCCTTCAGGACGAAGGTTCCCTTTAAGGCATCACCGGCTTCCAGGGCAAAGAGCTGATCCAGAACGATCTTCTGCTTCATCTCTTCCACGGAGAGGTTGCGGTCAAAGACAGCGCCGGCATCGAATTCGAAGGTATCCTTGTAACGCTTTAAGGCACCCATAACGGTGATGGTCTCGTCGACCTTAAGGTCTGCGCCGCCCTTTAAGCGATACGCCTGAACGATGTGCTCTTCATCCGTTACCAGCAGGTTGACGGTGATGTTGTCATAATCCGCGCTGTAAGGGGTTACGATCTCGGTGATCTTGCCGCGCAGGACGTGCGTGCCCTTTAAGGCATCGCCGGCTTCCAGCGCAAAGAGTCTGGCCATGGTCTCGGCTACGCTCATATCTCCGGAAGCGCCCACAGGGACCAGGTGATTGAAGGAAGCCGTTTCCGTGACGCCGTCCACGCTGATGGTAGCGGTCAGGACGTAAGGAACTTCCTCACCGGATTCTTCATCGATATCGATGGTGACCAGGTTGTTTTCGGGTCCGGTAATGACAGCCCCCTTCTCGACGTCAACGGTCCAGACAACATCATACGGGACGCCGTCGATGGCGATCACGGCCGGCATGGTGTAGTCTTCCGGGGTCGGGGTAGGCATATGCTCATACAGGGTTCCCAGATATTCCGCCGCTCTCTTGGCGATCGGGACGGGCTCCGCAGTCGGAGCCGGTTCGGTTGCGGCCGGGGTGGTGGCCGGTACCGTCGCGGCCGGCGTCGTAGGGGCTGCCGTCGCGACCGGTTCGGTTGCGGCCGGGGTGGTGCTGACCGGCTGCTCACCGCAGGCTGCCAGCAGACCTAAGCACAGAATAAGCGTCATAAAGATCGCTGCTGCTTTTTTCATCATGTACTCCTTATACATTCAGTCAGGCTGCGGTTCAGGGATGGACCGCAATATCTTCCTGCTTTAAGATCTCGATCTCATAGAGACCATCGAAATGCGAAACGATTCCCTTCACGTCCAGGACTTTGCCCAGATAAGTCTCCGGCTTTATCAGCGCGCCCTTTTCATCCCGCATGACTACGGTATGAAGAACTACTTCCGTCCCGTCCGCTTCACAGACGATCGTCAAGGCGCCGAAAGACGAGGATTTCTCGTTGTCATTGGCCCGGCAGCTCTTCACCGTCAGATCCTTCATGGAAAGGGTGCTGCCCAAGGTCAGGTACGCGTAGCGGTACGGTTCTGCCTCATCTTCTATGCTGACGGTCCCCTCCGTGAAGGTCTTCGGATCGGTCAGTTTGTAGCCCGGCTCAAAGCCTTCCCCGAGTTTCTGAATATTGCCCGGATCGTCCGGACGCATGGCCCGGTAGCTTAAGCCCGAGACCTGCCAGGTCCCGCCGGCTTCGTAATACTGAAGCGTTCCCACCACACGAACGCGATTTCCAACGCTCATGATGGAAAGACCATCTCCGGAAAGATCGTAGCCCAGATAGATCGGCATCCCGAAATACAGATCCAGTTCGGCGTCATACTCCTCCACATAGACGGAGCCGCCTTCGCCTCTGGTCACAACCGCCTCAAAGGCGACTTTGCTTCCTTCATATTCCTTCGGGTGAAGTCGGATCTCACGAAGAGACAGCTCGATCGCATCCCCGTAGTAGAAATTCGGATCTTTCTGACCGGAATAGATGGCCAGTTTGAAGCTCCGCGCCTGCGTGATCGCCTGCATGCAGATGCTGCCGTAGCGATTGTTGGCCGAGGAGTTGGCAATGGCCAGCCCATTCTGCAGAAGTTCCAGATTCAGATTGCGGTAGGGGCTGTTCGCATCGGGTTTGTACCAAACCCAGACCAGAAACCGCCCGCCGGTGGAATCGACGTTCCAGTTTGCATCGTCGGATTCGATCAGGATCTCTGCGGCATTTTCCAGCTTTTCCCTTGTGAAATAGGATGCTGTCTTGCCGTACTCTTCGATCTTTCCGGTGCTTTCCGGCGTATTGACCGCCAGATAACGCGCTTTCAGGACCCCGTCCTCACTGATGGACGTCGGCACGTTGAAATGGGTCGTGTCGCCATCCACAAAGCTTCTGACAGTCACTTTCTGCTTCCGGGTCTCTGACGACTCATTTAAGGAAAGCTGGGACACATAGTCCACGAATTCGGGCGCAGCCGTTTCGGAAGGAACAGCCGCCGTACTCTCCTCTGCCGTCACAGGTGCTGTCGTTTCGGCCGCCTCCGTCGTCTTGTCCGCCGGCGTGGTCACGGCAGGCTCCTGCTGACAGGCCGTAAGACCTGTCAGCAAAAGGGTCAGGATCAGGATCAGAGCGGGTATTTTTCGCATTTCACACCTTGTTTCTTATTTGTTGCTGTATTCGCAGTTCTTCACCGCATCTTCGAAAGCGGTCTGGATCACCTTGTCGATGTCGCCGCTCTCGTCTGCCAGGCACTTGGTCATTAACAGACCGACCTCGCTGCGGGCCTTGGAAGAGCCGTTAAAGGCAGGGGAGGTATAGTAGGCACTCGCCTGTTCCAGACAAACCTTCGCGCTCAGGGCGGAAACGAAGTCGCCGCCGTCAGCCTTGGCCAGGTGCTCTGCATAGACAGGGTTCTGAGCTACAGACTTTAAGACCGGAACATAACCGGAAGCGATGGAGAATTCAGCCTGGAATTCCACGCTGGTGGTCAGGAACTTCACAAGCAGCCAGGAAGCGATCATTTCCTGCTCGTTGGCTTTCTTGAAAATGCAGACGCTCGGGCCCTGGGAAATGACCTTCGGGTTCGCCGGATCGACCTGCGGGATGGAAGCAATGCCGACTTCGAACGGATACTTGCCGTCTACAGCCGCGGGACGCTGATAGGTTGCGCCGGCGGAGGAGCCGATGGACATGTAGCTCTTGATCTGATCGGTCGAGGTGAACAGACCGGAGGTGTAGGCACCGTAGAGAGCCTGCGTGGTCAGATAGCCGCTCATGTACCAGTCATGGAACATCTTCACGAAACCGCGGTTGGTCTCATTGTTGAAGAGATAGTGATCGCCGGTGGCGCTGGTGTACGGAGAACCGTACTGTTCGCACATGGTGATGAACCAGTTGGACTCGGAGTCGTAGCCGAGCGGAACGCTGTTGGGATCGATCTCCAGGATCTTCTCGCAGACATCCTTCATCTCATCCCAGGTCGTAGGAACGCTTAAGTTGTTCGCTTCGAAGAAGGTCTTGTTGTAGTAAAGGACTTCCGTGGACTTGGAGAAAGGCATGGAGTACATCAGAGAGTCACCGAACTGACGGCCTTCATTGTAGTAGCCTTCAATGAAGTCAGCCTTCTGCTCGTCGGTCAGGCCGAGGATCTCGGTGCTGCCGTCGGCACGGGTCACGGTCGAGGTGCTGTTGATGTAGGCATCCAGGGTCTGTACGGCACCGGCTAAGTTGTACAGGGCAACATGGTCCGGATAGCAGTAGGCGAAGTTGGGCTGGTTTCGGACCGGGATCTCGGTTCCGATCTGATCGCGGACGTCGTCATAGCTGCCGATGGCCGTCCATTCAACATGGATGTTCGGATACAGCTTGTTGAATTCCGCCAGATACAGATCCAGCACGTCGCTGAGCTTGGAACCCATGGTGTGGTAGAAACGGATCGTTACTTCGCTTCCGTCATAGGTTGCCGTCGTTCCGGGGACGCCGGGATCTACGATCGGGACCGGTTCCGTTTCCGGAGCCTTGGTCGGGGCCGGTGCTACCGTTCCCGCAGGAGTGGACTGCGGTGTGGTAGGATTGCTGGGATTCTCGCCGCAGGCTGCCAGGGCAAAGACCATAGCAGCGGCCAGAATCAGGGCTAAGAGTTTTTTCATGTTTTGTTCTCCCTTTATAATATATTTTTTTATAAAGCTGATTGAAACAGGGTCAGAAGGAAGCAGGCAGCGCTTCATCGATCCTAACCTTTAATTCCCGATCTGGAAACGCCCTTCATAATATACTTACGAAGGAAGATGTAAACCAGGAAAAGCGGGAACGAAACAAGCGCGACGGCCGCCATCTGCACGGGGAAGTTGACGTCGCCGGTCGTATCCTTGAAGGCGTTGCGCAGACCGTTCGTGATCATGCGGTGGGCATCATCATTGGCGACCAGGCGGGGCCAGATATAAGAGTTCCAGGCACCCATCATCTTGAGGATCGTGATGGAGATCAGCGTCGGCAGGGACAGGGGGATCATCACCGTCCAGAGGTATTTAAGGTCTGAGGTCCCGTCCACCTTCGCCGCCAGATACAGCTCGTTCGGGATCTGCAGGAAGTTCTGACGGAGCAGGTAAATGTAGAACACACTGACCAGGAAAGGAACGATCAGGACCGTATAGGTATTCAGCCAGTGGAAGCTGTTGACGGTCGCGTAGTTCGTGATGGTGAAGAGCTCACCGGGGATCATCATGGTCGCCAGCAGGCCGGCAAAAAGAACGTTTTTCCCTTTGAATTCCAGTCTGGCAAAGGCGAAGGCCGTTAAGACCGTGATCACCAACGACAGCAGCGTTGAGATCACACCGACGATGACTGTGTTGGTGAAGAGTCTGCCCAGGTTGGCGGTGGTAAAGGCTTCGGCGTAGTTGCTCCACATAACCGTCTGCGGCCAGAAGCTGGGCTTGGCCCACTTGTACTCCGCCAGGGTTTTCAGGGAAGAAATGATCATCCAGTAGAACGGGAACAGGACGATGACAGCCATCACGATCAGGAAGAGATACGTGAAGGCCTTGACCACCGTGGATCCGATCCGGCTGCGGGCGGTGACGGTCTGCATCTTCTGCTCTTTCATAGTTTTCTGTGCCATGACCGCCTCCTTAATAATGGACCCGTTTTTTGCTGACCTGAAGGTTGATCAGCGTAACGATCAGAATGATGCCGAACAGGATCAGAGCTGCCGCACTGGCGCGTCCGTAGTCATTGTTCGGCAGTGCGTCGTAAATGTATCCCACCATGGTGTTCAGGCGGCCTGCGGCGCTGGCCGGGCCCATATTTTCACCGAAGATACCGACGATGCTGGTGTATTCCTTGAATCCGCCGATGAAGCCGGTAATGACGACATAGGCGATCATGGGGGAAAGCAGCGGAACGGTGATCTTCCACAGGATCCGGCTGCGGCTGGACCCGTCCACCTTGGCAGCGTCATAGTACTGCTTGTTGATGCTCTGCATGCCGCCGAGCAGGATCAGGATCTTGAACGGAAGGGCATTCCAGACGATATAGATGATCATGACGACCATATTCGCCCAGTAGGTCGAGCCGGCGTTGATCCAGTTGACCGGCTGTCCGCCGAAGAACATGATCACGTTGTTGACGATACCGGCTGTCTGAATGATCCTGACCGTACGGACCATATTGAACATGGCCGCGAAAACCATGCCGATGGCGATGGAGTTCGTCACGTAGGGCAGGAAGAAAATGGTCTGCAGGAATTTCTGCAGGAACTTGATGGAGTTCAGGGCTGAAGAAATAAGCAGGGCCAGCAGCGTGGAGACCGGAACGGTGATCACGCAGAGAAGCGCCGTATTCTTCAGACAGACGAAGAAGTCCTTGAATTCCACGACCTTTTTGAAGTTTTCAATACCGATATTGAATTTCTCGCCCGCTACCGCGCGCATGCCGTTATAGTTGTCCAGGAACGCCATGCGCAGGGTGTTGATGATCGGCCAGACGGTAAAGACCAGCAGCAGCACGATGGCCGGTGCCAGATAAAGCCAGGCCTTCCATTGTTTTTTGCTGTCTACCATAGTTTACACCTCAAAAGGGATACGCTCTTCCGTCTCCGGATCAAAGAGGAACAGCTTGTGGGGTTTGATACTGTACCGGACGGATTCGGCCGCTACGTCGACCTTGCTTTCCGCACTGATAATGGAGCGGACAACCGGATTGAGGGAGGCTTCATTGGTCGCCACCACGCTCACGTCGCGGCCCATGACTTCCACTCCTTTGATCTTGCAGTGCATCGGTCCTCTTTCGTCCAGAATGAAGCCTTCCGGACGGATACCGACGACCACTTTCCGGTCCGGTTTGCCCACGGCCAGGACCGGATCGTCGCCAATGAACAGCATGCCGCCGCGGATCTCACCTTCGAAGACGTTGATGGGCGGGGTCCCGAGGAACTTGGCCACGAAAAGGTTGGCGGGATCATCGTATACATTCTGCGGCTTGCCGATCTGCTGAACGACACCGAGCTTCATAACGACGATCATATCGGAAATGCTCATGGCCTCTTCCTGGTCGTGTGTGACGAAGATGGTCGTGATACCGGTTTCCTGCTGGATCCGGCGGATCTCTTCACGGGTCTGCAGACGCAGGCGCGCATCCAGGTTGGACAGCGGTTCGTCCAGAAGCAGGACCCGGGGCATCTTGACCAGCGCCCGTGCAATGGCGACACGCTGCTGCTGACCGCCGGAAAGCTCCGAAGGCTTGCGGTCCAGCAGATTGTCGATCTGCACCAGCTTGGCGACTTCGACCGTGCGCTTTAACATCTCATCCTTGGTGAGCTTATCCTCGCCCTTTAAGTTCTGCAGAGGATACATGATGTTCTGCTTCACGGTCATGTGCGGATACAGAGCATAATTCTGGAAGACAAGACCGACCCCGCGATGCTCGGGGGGAAGATCCGTTACGTCGTCCTCTCCGAAATAGATCTTGCCGCCGCTGGGTTTCTGCAGGCCGCAAATCATGTACAAAGTCGTACTCTTTCCGCAGCCGGAGGGGCCAAGCAGGCCTACTAACTTGCCGTCAGGGATCTCAAAGCTGAAATTGTTGACGGCCACTACATCTTCTCCCCCTTTGGTGCGGTTGGGAAAGACTCTTGTCAGGTTTTCAAGAACGACTTTCATAGCATTTCTTCCTTTACGTGAAATGTTTTATATTGGAAGCTCACCACTCCTGGCGAGCCGCTTTTTCAGCTGCTGCCTGCTTTTTGGCTTCCAGCATCTCCTCCCGTGTGGCGAAGATCTTCTGGGAAGCATAGTCCACGACCACGGTCCCCGCCAGACGGTCATGGATCACGGTCCTGTTTTCCGAAGTAAAATACATGACCAGCTGGACGATCAGCAGGCCCAGCAGAAGGATGGTGCCGGACAGGCCGACCAGGCCGAAGAAAAGCATCAGCAGGACATATACCGGGATCATGGTCTCCAGGGTAAACTTTCCGAGGATGGTCCTCACAAATAAGGCGACCTTGCGCACCTTGACGCCTTCCGGCGTGACAAGGGCCAGTCCGAACACCCATTTCCCGATCGTTTTGCCGTCGCCAAAGAGCAGCGGCACCGCAAAATCCAAAATCAAAAACGCTGCCAGAAGGGAAAAAGTGACCATGAGCATTGTCGTACTGGTGATTTTCCGGTAGACCTGCATGGCTTCTTCATCTCCGATCAAGGCAGCGTAAGCGGCATCGTAGTTTTCTTTTTCAGCCTCCGTGAAGGCTTCGTAATCTTCCTGGGTAATGGCAAAGGAGACATTGTATTCGGTCTCGTAGCGCGAATAAGCTTCCTCCAGCCGTGTGTTGAGCGCATCGTAACCGAAGATCCAGGACAGCAGGGATCCGATCCCCACAGCCAGAATGCTGAGAAGGATCCCGTCCAGTACAAGGGCGGATATCCGTTTCCATCCATTGGCACGCTGTAGTCTGAAGTCCATATCTTCCTTCCTGAAACGCAAGAAATAGCAACGGGCCGTGAAACACAGTCCGCATCACATCAGAGTAAATATACCACTTTTTCATGTCTTTCCGCAAGATGAAGAACTGCTTTTCCTGTTTTTTCAAATTTTCCCCGTTTCTCTTTCTGCGGGCATTTTATCCGTCGTACTCCCCTGTTAGTTTCCACGGATGTGGATAAATCAGAGTTAAAAGAAGTTGAAAAAAGGGTCGGTCCGTGCTATTCTGTATCATGGTTTTTCAGAAGGGCTTCCGGAGGCGGAGGCTCTTTTTTCTGCCCGCTTCTTTTCCCGCCGTTCTTTCGCGGACAAGTTTCTATATAGAGCGGGCATCCTCTTCTCTCATCTGATTCAAATAAGGAAACGGAGGTGATGTTTTTGAGTTCCACTCGTTCTTCCGAATGTACGAAAGACAGCCGCAAAGCAATGATCCTGGCGGCTGTTTTCATCCTGCTTTCTCTTCTGTCCGTAATTGTGTTTGCCTGCCGGCAAAGGGATCCGGCCGAGACCACACCGTCGCCGGGCCAGGTGACGAGCGAGCGGAGCACAGCGGCGCCGGCCCCGACAACGAGCGAACAAACCACAGCGGCGCCGACGCTTCCGCCTGAGACACCGGATCCGACGGTTCCGGCTACAGCGTCCGAGCAGACTATCCCTCCGACGCTTCCGGAAGTTCCTCCTGCTCCCACTGTCCCGCCCACTGTGCCAACGCCAAGCATTTCGCCGACGACCCCGGCGATGGTTCCTGCTACAACACCAGCCCCGACGACCCCGCCGACGGTTCCTGCTACAACACCAGCCCCGGCCCCGACGACGGTTCCGGCCACAACACCCACCCCGACCGTGCCGCCGACGGTTCCACCTCCTGCACAGACGATGCCGGTCCCATCCACAACGCCGCCGACAAGTGCTGTCCACGTTCATGACTGGCAGCCGGTCTATGAGCGCGTGCATCATGAGGCGGTAACGCACACGGTCCACCATGAAGCCGTCAGCCACACCGTGCATCACGAGGCCGTCACGCATGTCGTTCATCATGAAGCCGTGACCCGCATCGTTCATCATGAGGAAGCAGGCCACTGGGATTTGTATGAGTTACACACATTCTGTAACATATGCGGGCTGGATCTGACTATCGAATATAAAGAAGGACGACTTGAAGATATCATGTTACATTCCCGTGATGTTCACAACTGGGCCAGCGGCTGGTATGCAGACTGGGCAAGAGTAGAAAGCTTCTATCCTGAAACCGGTGAAGAAAATAAACGCAGTGACTGGGTCGTTGACCGCCCCGCCTGGGATGAAACCGTGACCGATCAGGAAGCCTGGGACGAGGCAGTCGTTGACCAGGAAGCCTGGGATGAGGTCATCGTCGATCAGGAAGCCTGGGACGAGACGGTCGTTGATACACCAGCCTGGGATGAAGACATCATCATTCACTATCAATGTTCCTGCGGAGAAACAAAAGCTCCGTAAAACAACCTATTTTTCAGTTTCCCCGAACGCTTTGGATCTTCCAAGGCGTTTTTTAGTACCTAAGCAATCAAAATGTTCAACCATTTTTCGTTCATGAAAGGAGAAAGTGATGAAACGAAAAAAAGCACTTAGCCTGCTGACTGCCCTGGCAATGGTTCTAAGCCTTTTTGCCCCTTCAAGGGCCTTCGCGGCTACCTATCGCGCTTCCACCTGGATGAGCGCCTATAACGGCGGTTGGGAGCACGATGAAAAGAACCTCTTGAATGGCTGGCACTTCCAGTCCGACTCCAGACAGATGGTTTTCACCTACTATCCGCCGAGCGGCGGGCAGCCTGTCGAGGCGGTCTACTGTATTGCACCGTCGAATGCCAGACACACCGGTGACTACATCGAGGAGTTCACGGAGAGCTATATTACCTCCCAGACCTGGAACAACGTCTTAAGCGGCACACAGGTGAAAGACCTCTTGAGCTACGTCCTGTATTTCGGATACACAGGGCAGGTCTCCACCACGGACTCCCGCTGGGGCAACATCCCGGTGAATGAACCTGCCGTATTAAAGGCCTTCGATGAAGCGCTGGCGACCCAGCTTGCAGTCTGGGAAGTCATCGTCGGCGAGCGGAACGCGGACTTTACCAAGCGCTCCGCCGGTGGCTCTGACACGGTCCTTTCCATCGTCAAAACAAGCATGCCGGGTTACAACGAGTACTTCCTTCCAAAGTATAACGCGATCGTGAACAGCGTAACCCAGATGTTAAAGGTCCCCAGCTTCTTAAGCGGGGATCAGGGCAGTGCTCTGCGCAGCAAGATGGAGTGGAATGGCAGCCAGTATTCCGTGACCTTAACGGATACGAACAACTGCCTGGATGGCTGGAGCTTTTCCGGCAGCGGTCTTACCTTCTCTGTAAGCGGAAACCGGCTGACCATAACGGCACCGACTCTTTTAAACTCCGATGACCTCCTGATCACAGCGACCCGGAACATCACCGGACGTTCCATGGTGATCCAGACCAATGCGGATGCCGCGACCTACAGTATCGGCGCGATACAGCCGACAGCTGTGCCCGGAACGCCTGTCTCCACCCGGAAGACCGCTTATGTAAAAGCCTACGGAGATGCGATGGGATATGCCACCTTAACGAAGTCTTCTTCCGGCACTGCCATGACCAACGGAAACAGCTCCTACTCACTGAATGGCATCACATTCGGTATTTACACGAATCAGGGGGCGACCGCACTGGCGAAGGACACCCGTGGCAATGACGCGATCCTGACCGTTAACGCAGACGGGACAGCCAATACCGTAACGCTCCTGCCCGGAAGCTACTTCGTCAAGGAAATCAGTGTCCCGGCCGGAAGCGGCTATAAGCTGAGCACTGAGGTCTATCCTCTCACGGTTTCTCCGAATCAGACTGCAATGGTGCGTGCCACGGATCTTCCACTCAATGACCCGGCCGGTCTTGTTATCAACAAGGTCGATGAAAACGGCAACGTCATCGCGGGTGCCAACATGGCCGGTGCGCAGTACACCCTGAAGTTCTACGCCGGGCAGTACACGAAAACGGATCTCCCGGCAACCCCCGACGCAACATGGGTCATTGAGACAAAGAATGTGGGTGGTTCATTCATTGCAAGACTTTCTGATGACTTCCATGTATCCGGAGACACTGCGAAATACGGAAAGGATAGTACCTCGGGACAATACATCATTCCTCTCGGTACCCTGACCATACAGGAAACAAAAGCGCCCGATGGCTTTAAGATTGAAGGCTCCACCATGCAGCTGGCCGGCGGAAACGGCTCCGATGCCACGGACGGAATCATTCTTTTCAATCTGGTCGACCGCAGCTCGGCTGTGACCGTTCTGTCCGGCAATCAGGCGGCGGATGCCTCCGAGGGCTTCGGGATCCTCCAGAAGGAGCAGCGCATTCCCGTGACCGCCACGGTCAAAAAGGTGGATGGTGCCGGAAACCCCATCGCCGGCGTGGTCTTTAACTTAAACGGCCCCGACCCCGACGGCGTCGTCCGCGATCATCGGGCAAGCACCGACGCCCGGGGCTTTGCCACCTGGACGAACCTCCCCTACGGCGTGCAAGCCACGCTCTATGAAATCTCGGCGCCGGCCGGATATAAGCTGGATCCCACTGCTGCGGCCGGCATCACGAAGACCCTGACCGGGACCTTGTCCGGCAACACCTACGTCTATGATCTGGGAACGATCACGAACCAGACGGACGGCGGCAAGGTCACGGTAAAGAAGGCCTCGGAAGGCGCGACCCTCTCCGGCTTCACCTTCTCCTTAAGTGGCACGTCTACGCTGGGCGAAACCATTTCCAAGACCGCAACCACCACTGCGAACGGGATCGCTGACTTCGGTTTCATCCCTTCCGGTACCTATACCGTTCGGGAAACGAACGTTCCGGACTATATGAGCGTATCTCCCGCTTCCCAGACCGTGACCGTTGCCTCCGCTGACGTGGAAGTAACCTTTTCCAATACACTCCTCTACGGCACCGTCAATGTTACCAAGACTTTCGCCACCATTTCGGATGCCGCAAAGCCGGCAGATCTTTCCGGTTTTACCTTCCGTATTGGCGGCACCTCCCTGGCAGGCACCACGGTCAACATGACCGCGACCACCGATGCCTCCGGCAAGGCGTCATTCGCAAATGTGCCTTACGGGACATACAGCATTACTGAAGAGCTGACGGCTGACCAGGCTTTAGTCTGGAAGGCCAAGAGTGCCGGCAGCGTAACCGTGTCGGCTTCAGCCACAACGGTCAGCTACCAGCTTGAAAATGAGCCGCAGCTCGGCACCGTCAACGTCAACAAGACCTTAGGCGGCGGCGAGACCGCGTCTCTTGCGGGGTTCGTCTTCCGCCTTACCGGGACCTCGGATGCGGGCTATGTCGTTGACAAGACGGCCACGACCGATGCATCCGGTAAAGCTATCTTTACGAACGTTCCCTTTGGCACTTACAGCATCAAAGAGGAACTGACCGCTGACCAGGCCAAAATCTGGAAGACCAAGGACGCCGAGACCGTGAAAATCTCTTCGGATGAACCCCAGGTGACCTACAGCCTTATGAACGAGGCGCTCACCCAACCCGTGAAGGTCATGAAAACCTCCGATAACGGCACCGTGGAAGGCTTTACCTTTACGCTTTCCGGCACGCGCGCGATCGGCGGGGCATTTGAGGCACAGGCTGTCACGAACGCGGAAGGCGTTGCCGACTTTGGCGAAGTTCCTTTCGGAACCTATACCGTGACCGAGACCCTCTCCTACGGTCAGGCGCTGGAATTCCTCTCCGACGGTCCCTGGACCATCACGGTCGATGCCGCGTCTGAAAGCCCTTACGTGATCAAGGCTCACAACCCTCACGCCCGGATCGAAACGGATGCGGCTGATGCCGAAACCGGGATCGGTGTATCCAGGGCCGACGGCAGCGTTACCGTCAACGATACCGTCCACTACTATAACCTGGTCCCCGGCGCGACCTATAAGATAGTCGGGACCGTCATGGATCCGGAGACAAAAGAGGTTTTCAGGGACGCTTCCGGCAAGGAAGTCACACAGACCGGCGCCTTTGTTGCTGACACAAAGGACGGCACGTTCGTCGTCTCCTTCTCGTTTGACGCGACAGGGTTTGCAGGAAAGACACTGGTCGTTTTCGAGGAAATGTGGCGCAACGACGTCTTCATTGCCGAGCATAAGGATCTTGAGGATGATGCGCAGACCATCTATCTGCCTGCCGTCACGACCGATGCCAAGGATGACGCGACTGAAATGAATCATGCCGAAGCTGCCTCTGCCGTCACCGTCGTGGATACCGTCACCTACTCCACGCTCCGTCCCGGTAAGGAATATACCGTTAAGGGCACGCTCATGGATAAGGCCACCGGCAAACCCTTAACCGTGAACGGCAAGGAAGTCACGGCCGAAAAGACCTTCACGCCGGACGAGCCGGACGGTACCGTCGAGCTTGCCTTCACCTTCGACGCCTCTTCCATCGCCGGAACAACGGTCGTTGTCTTCGAAACCGTTTCCTATGAAGAGGCGGAAGTGGCTGTCCATGCGGACATCGAAGACGAGGCTCAGACGATTTACATTCCTGAGATCGGGACCACTGCTGTGGCAGCCGATACCGGGGACCACGTCACGAAAGCGGCCGGGGATGTGACGATCCACGACACCGTCACCTATCGGGGTCTTGAGGCCGACCGCGCCTATACTGTGCAGGGTGTCCTCATGGACAAGGCCAGCGGAGAAGCCTTAACGGTTGACGGCAAGGAAGTAACCGCTGAGGCCACCTTCACCGCAGAAAAGGCGGACGGCAGCGTGGAGCTTGCCTTTATCTTTGACGGAACCGGCTTAGCGGGCACGACGGTTGTTGCCTTTGAAACCCTGTACACCGAGGAGAAGGAAGTCGCCGTCCATGCGGACATTGAGGACGAGAAGCAGACCGTCTACATTCCCAAGGTCACGACCGATGCCCGGGATCAGGCGACCGAGACTGATCATGCGGAAGCTTCTGAGAAAACAACGATCATCGACACCGTAACCTACAAGAACCTGCTGCCCGGCAAAGAGTACAACCTGCAGGGTGTCCTGATGAACAAGGCCACGAATGAACCGATTCTGGTAAACGCCCGGAAAGTCACGGCTGAAACAAACTTCACGCCTGAAACTTCCGACGGAACCATCGAGCTGTCCTTCACGTTTGACGCCTCCGCGCTTGCCGGAACCACCGTCGTCGTCTTTGAGAGCATCTACTGTAACGAGATCGAAGTTGCGGTTCACGCGGATATCGAGGATGAGGATCAGACTGTTTACATTCCCAAGATTGGAACCGTTGCCACGGCTCTCGATACCGGGGATCATCTGACGGGAGCGTTCGAGGAAGTCACGATCATCGACACGGTTGCCTACGAAGGTCTTAAAGCCGGAACCACGTACACCGTAAAGGGCGTCCTCATGGACAAGAAAACCGGCCAAGCGATCCTGGCTGACGGCAAGGAAGTGACCGCCGAGACCACCTTCACCGCAGATAAGGCTGACGGCAGCGTCAAGCTCACCTTCACCTTTAACGGAACCGGCCTCGAAGGATCGACGGCCGTTGCTTTCGAAACGCTCTATCTTGACGGTGCCAGCGTCGCGGTCCATGCGGATCTTACGGACGAGGATCAGTCGGTCCACTTTCCCGGCATTAAGACGACCCTCAGGGATCAGGTGACCGGGACCGATCATGCCACGGCTGGCCAGATCACCCTGATCGACACCGTCCGTTACAATGGCCTGATCCCCGGCAGAGAATACGTTCTGACCGGAACCCTGATGGACAAGGCAAGCGGCAAAGCGATCCTGGCTGACGGCAAAGAAGTGACCGCCACGACAGCCTTTACACCCGATACCGAAAGCGGTGATGTGGATGTGGTCTTCACGTTCGATGCCTCTTCCCTCGCGGGCCAGGCTGTTGTTGCCTTTGAAACGCTCTGCTCTGAGGGGATCAAAGTCGCCGTCCACGCGGACATCGAAGACGAGGCTCAGACGGTTTATATCCCTGAAGTCACCACCGACGCGAAGGATAAGGGAACCGGAACCGATCATGCGAAGGCCGGGGAGGATCTGACCATCATCGATACCGTCACCTATAAGGGGCTGAAAGTCGGCGCCGCTTACGTCGTAAAGGGCATTCTCATGGATAAGGAAACCGGAAAGGCCCTGCTCATGGGCGGCAAGGAAGTGACGGCTGAAGCCAGTTTCACCGCGGAAATGGCCAACGGAACCGTAGAACTTGCCTTCACTTTCGACGGCAGCCTCGTCGCCGGAAAGACGATCGTTGTCTTTGAAACGCTGTACAACAAGGACAACGCAGTTGCTGCCCATGCCGAGATCGAAGACGAAAGCCAGACTGTTTATGTACCGGAGATCCTGACCACCGCTGTATTCAAGGACGGCGACAAGATCGGTGAGGCAAAGGAAGAAGTCACCGTCGTTGACCGGGTCGATTACAAGGGCCTGAAAGTCGGCGCCGAATACACACTGGAAGGCATTTTGATGGTCGTCGAGACCGGGGAACCCTTCCTGGACAGCGGAAAGGAAGTCACAGCTTCCCTCTCCTTCCAGGCGGAAAAGTCCGAAGGATTTGTCGAACTTGAATTCACTTTCGATGCCTCCGCCCTTAAAGGCCAGACGATCGTCGTATACGAAAAGCTCAAAAACAAAACCAATAAAGTGGCTGCGCACGAGAACTTAAGCGACCTTGATCAGTCTGTTTACTTCCCCGAAATCACGACCGAAGCAGAGGATGCGCCGACCGGAACAAAAACTGTTTCCGTCTCCAGGACAGCCAGTATCGTTGACGTTGTAACCTATAAAGGCGTAGAACCCGGCAGGAAGTACACGGTAAAGGGCGTTCTGATGGATCAGGAAAGCGGAGAAGCGCTGCTGATTGACGGCAAAGAAATAAGCGCCGAGACAGCCTTCACGCCAAAGACATCCGAAGGCACGGTGGAAGTCGTCTTCACCTTCGATGCGACGCTTCTTGCAGGCAAAAACCTGGTCGTATTCGAGACGCTCTATACGGAAGACCGCCAGATCGCAGACCACAGCGATATAAACGATGAAAGCCAGACCGTAACGGTACCGACGATCCTGACAAAGGCCGCCGAGACGAAGTCCGGTCAAAAGGAACTGCTGCCGGAAGGTAACGTTTCCATCACGGACGTTATCCGCTTTACCGGATTATGTGCAGGCAAGACCTATACCACCGTCGGGGTAATGATGGACAAGGAAAGCGGCCGACCGCTCACGATCGGCGGGAAGGAAGTCCGGGCGGAGGTCAGGTTCATTCCGGGCAGTTCCGAAGGGACGGTCCAGGTGACCTTCTCCTTTAACGCCGCTTCTTTGGGCGGCCGGACCCTCGTTGCCTTCCAGAAGATTCTCCTGGGGGATACCGAGGTCGCTTCTCACGAAGATCTAACCGATGCGGATCAGTCCGTAACATTTACCAAACTGCCTGCGCCGGACACCGGTGAGCCGGGCGGACTGCTGCTGCCGCTTATCTGTTTTCTTGCCGCGGGATCCCTGGCCGGATGCATGATCGCCGCCAGGCAGAAAAAGAAGCAGAAAAAAGACGATGCGCCGAAAAAGCAGGCGTAGCCGATCATAAAGAAAACGTCAAAAGACCCCTCGAAGCCGCCTTCCCGGCTGACTTCAGAGGGGTCTTTTTTTGCTTTTCTGCTTCTTCTGTTTCGGCTGTGCGTGCCGCATCAAAGGGCCGGCGCGGGAACACTCTCCTTTTCCTGCTCATATTCCAGGACTTTCCGGAACTGCGTCTCGTACAGGTCACGGTATACGCCTTCCTTTGCCAGGAGTTCATCGTGCGAGCCCTGTTCGGCAATCACCCCGTCCTTGACAACGAGAATATTGTCCGCCTTCAGGATCGTGGACAGACGGTGGGCGATCACGATGGACGTCCGCCCCTTCATAAGCGTCTCCAGGGCATCCTGGATGGCGACTTCGGAGATGGAATCCAGGGCGCTCGTGGCCTCATCCAGGATCAGGATCTTCGGATCCTTCAGGATCACCCGGGCGATGGAAATGCGCTGTTTTTCACCGCCTGAGAGCTTTAAGCCGCGGTTGCCGACCATCGTATCATAGCCGTCCGGCTGTCGGACAATGAAATCATGGATCGAAGCCGCCCGGCACGCCGCCTCGATCTCCTCCTGGGTCGCATCTTCCTTCGCATAAAGAAGATTCTCCCGGATCGTGCCATTGAACAGATAGGTATCCTGCGTAACCACCCCGATCTGTTCCCGCAGATATGCCAGGTCAAAGTCCCTCACGTCCACACCGGCCACGGTAACGGAGCCCGCCTGCACATCGTAAAGACGCGGGATCAGGTTCACAACGGTGGATTTGCCAGAGCCGCTCGGTCCCACAATGGCATACATCTGGCCGCCGGGAACCGTAAAATCAATATCCGTCAGCAGGGGCTTTTCCGGCACATAGCGGAAAGCAACGTGATGAAAGCAGATATCTTTGTCCGCCACCGGCGGCTTCTGGCCGTTTTCCGGCGATTTGATGGCGATCTCCCGGTCAAAATAGTCAAAGATCCGCGTAAAAAGCGCCAGCGAGCGGGTGAAATCCACCTGCAGATTGAGGAGGGATTCCACCGGCCGGTACAGGCGGTTGATGAGCGAGACCGTGGCCGTGATGGTACCGACGCTTAAGGTCGGATCGATCCCTTTGATAATGAACCAGCCGCCGGCAAAGTAGATCAGGAGCGGTCCCAGCTGGGTAAACATTCCCATGATCACACTGAACCAGCGTCCGCTCCGCGCCTCCTTTAGGGACATCTGCGTCACTTCTTCATTGACCGTCACGAAGCGCTCATACTCTTTTTCCTCGCGGGTAAAGAGCTTGATCAGCATGGAGCCGGATACGGAAAGGTTTTCGTTGATCAGCTGGTTCATTTCATCCCGTTTGGCCTGACCTTCCGTGAGCAGCTTATAGCGTGTCTCGCCGACGCTCTTGGTGGGGATGATTAGCAGCGGGATCACAACGATCCCGACCAGGGCTAGGGCCCAGCTCATGCTGAACAAGGCGACCAGTGTGGTCACGACAGTGGCCACATTGCTGACGATACTGGAAAGCGTCCCGGAAATCACGGAACTCACGCCGCTGATATCCGTATTCATGCGGGTGATGATATCGCCCTGCTTTTCCGTTGTAAAAAAGGCGTGCGGCATATGCTGCAGATGATCGTACATCTGGTTGCGCATATCGAAAATGATCCGCTGCGAGATCCAGGAGTTGATATAGCTCTCCACCACACCGATCACCCGTGAGAAGGTCAGTGTCACGAAAGCTGCAATCAGCAGCTGCACCAGCATGCGCATGTCTTTGCCGACCAGTGCTTCATCCACGATCTTTCCGGTGATGATCGAGGGGAGCAGCCCCACGATGGCCGCGATCAGGATCGTCACAAAAACCATGATGAACTGCTTCCAGTACGGCTTCAGATAGCTTAAGATCCGCCCCAGCAGTTCCTTCGTCACTTTCGGTCTGTTCTTTTTTTCATCCTCCGTCAGAAAGCCTCTCGGCCCCAACGCATTTCTGCCTCCGCCCATAGCTTGATTTCCTTTCCGTAGTGCTCAGTTGGAAAAGACCAGTTGAAACACAACCATTGTAAATTCCCGCCCCTCTCCTGTCAATTGCTTTTTCCGGCTTTTCCTTGTAATCTCGCTTTCTATAGTGTATGATAAATACAACATCCACAAGATGTTGTGGAATCAGATAAAAGAATGAAAGCGAAGAAGAAAATGCAGACCCCAAAAATAATAAATGAACTGCGCACCGAAGATTACACCGAGCCGCGCTGCCTTCTGGACATGAACCAGGGTCTTCCCGACAGACCGGCCCGCAGCATTCCTGTGGGACGGATCGTGGAAAAGCTGGATGAATATTTAAGCCGTGATGACTGGGCCGGTGCCGGGCGGCATCTGGACTACTGGCTGGCAGACGCCAGAGCCTGCGGCGATAAAAAAGGCGAACTGGCCCTGCAGGGGGAACGTATGGGCTATTTCCGCAAGCAGGGACGCGAAGAAGAAGCCATTGACGCGGCCGGCAAGGCCCTCGCGCTGGTGGAGGCGCTGGGGATGGGGGAAAGCATCACCGCGGCCACGACTTATATCAATATTGCTACCGTGTACAAAACCTTCGGGCGTTCCGCCGAGAGTCTGCCCTTCTTCGAGAAAGCCTCTCCGATCTATGAAAAGAATCTGGCTCCGGACGACGGCCGCCTCGGCGGGCTCTACAACAATCTCGGTCTGGCTCTCGCAGACCTGGGCCGCTTTGAGGAAGCCGAATCCTTTTTTGAGAAGGCTCTCCGGGTCATGGAAAATGTCCCGAACGGGGAACTGGAGCGGGCGATCACAAAGCTGAATCTGGCGGACCTTTATGCGGCCCGATCCGGCTATGAGGCGGCGGAGGAGACCATTCAGGCCCTTCTGGATGAAGGCCGCCGGCTGCTGGATACCGCTTCGCTGCCGCGCAACGGATACTATGCTTATGTGGTAAAGAGCTGTGCTCCGACCTTCCGCACTTACGGGCGCTTCGCCGATGCCGATGAGTTGGAAGAGATCGCCGCCGCCCTCTACCGGCAGGCGCAGCCGGATCAGAACGACAGGCAGGATTCGAAATGAAAGGGTTGGAACTCGCAAGAAAATATTATCAGGACTTCGGCGCCCCGATGCTGCACGAGCAGTTTCCGGAGTGGGAACACCGCATTGCGGCAGGCCTCATCGGGAGCGGTTCGGAGTGCTTCGGATATGACGATGAGATCTCGCAGGATCATGATTTTGAAGTCGGCTTCTGCCTCTTTATCCCCGGGGAAGAGATCATGGACCGCCAGACCGCTTTCCGCCTGGAACGCGCCTACGCCAAGCTGCCGGGGGAATTCCTGGGCGTTTCCAAAAGCCGCATCGACCCGGTCGGCGGAAGCCGCCACGGCGTGATCCGGATCCCGGACTTTTTCACGGAAAAGCTGGGACGATCCGATGGCCATCTCCTGCTTTCCGACTGGTTTCGGATCCCGGAAACCTCTTTATTTGAAATGACGCACGGCACCCTCTTTACGGACGAATCCGGGCTGCTCACGCAGGTTTTGGAAGAACTCCGCTTCTATCCGGACGACGTTTTTCTGAAAAAGCTGGCCGGGGAGCTCCTGATGATGGGGCAGGCCGGTCAGTACAACTATGCTCGCTGCACAGCCCGGGGAGATTCCGGCGCCGCCCAGCTCTGTCTGTTTGAGTTTTCCAAAGCGGCAATGCATACCGCCTTCTTGCTAAACGGGCGCTATGAGCCGTATTACAAGTGGCAGTTCCGTGCCTTAAAAGATCTGCCGCTCTTTGGCGAGCTGGCTGAGCCGCTCGAATATCTGCTGTCCTCTCCCAATACCCCTGAAGAGGTGCGGGAAAAACAGATCCTGATCGAAGACCTGGCCGGCGTATTCATCGCAGAGCTCATGGACCGCAGCCTGACCAAAGCGACCTGCGGCGATCTGGAGAAGCATGCCTACTCAGTCAACGACCACATCCGGGATGCCTCCATCCGCAATCTGCATATTCTGACAGCGGTGTAAAGAACAGCAAAAAGTCCCGGGCTTTTCCGGTTCTATAATAAATGTTGGGGTGGGAGTATCCGTCCCAACATTTTTGCGTTAGAATAAGAAAAACCTCCAAGCGCCAATGGTCCC
>CADBSR010000075.1 GCA_902797385.1 uncultured Lachnospiraceae bacterium | reverse complement strand
TAATCCGTTTCTTTACTTTTGGTTTTTTGGTCGCTTTTTAAATGACCTCTGATTTTCCTCGCGCATCTGTACGTGATGCGTCGCGGTTCCGGCTTCGAACCTTGTGAGGAGGTTCTCGGCCCCGCTGTTTATCAAGGAATTTTCAGGGTTGGAATGCATCATTTAATTGTCAAGGTGCTGCACCGTCTTGAGCGGCGCATTCGTTAATCTACCACAGCCGCTCCCGCTTGTCAACACTTTTTTTAACTTTTTTTAAACTTTTTTTCAGAGCCCTAAAAAGATGCTCATCCGGCCGTTTTTCCCTCTTAAGGGCGTGTCCGGCCCATCCTTGTCACGGAGCCGCGGTCACTTCCTCCGGATCCTCCTCCAGAAGGCGCAGGCCAGCCGTATCCGTGACCGGCAGGGAGAAAGCGATCGACTGGGCCGGCGTTTCCACACCGGCTTTGCTCATGATCTCGCTCATGATCACGTTCTTTCTGTCCGTCGTACTGACTATATAGATGATATCCTTCTCGGACGCCAGGGAAACGCCGAAGAAACGCTCCGCGCTCTGCATGCCGGTCCCGCGGGCATGGATCACCGTGCCGCCGGCCGCGCCGGCTGAGCGGGCTGCGTCCATTACCATTTCACTATAGCCCTGATTGCAGATGATCATCAGCAATTCCCGTTTCGTTCCCTGCATGCTTTGCTCCTCTCCTCTCTTTACGTCCTGTTCCTGCGTCAGGAATGCCAGCTCCCGCCGCCCGCCGATGCTGCTGAGCGGCACGGTAAAGGCGACACCGGTGCCCGGCACATCGATCCGAAGACGGCGCTCCAGATCCTTTTTCACCTCTTTCCACTTTTCCCAGGTGACAAAGGAAAAGCAAACGGCCTTTTCCGTGCTGTCAAGCCCCAGCTTTCTGGCGGTCTCACTGCTGACCGTCCCGTGCCCGAGTGAGATCAGGCTGACCACCAGCTGTCTTTCCTCATATAGCCGCAGCAGTTCCGCCAGTCTGTTTCTGGACAGAATGCTGATCAGCAAACTCAGTTTCTGCATGCGGAACCTCCTACAGTTCTATGATAGCGTAATCGTCCAGATCCGCGAAGAAATCGGTGGATGCCGGCAACGCCGCCTTCCGCCTGCTGCCCCGGAAGCGATAGATGAGCCCCAGGATCTGGATGGTAATGAGCGGCGTCATGGCAACCATGCTGACGACGCCGAAGGCATCTGTGATCACATTCCCGCCCGAAGCCAGACACGCACCGATCGCCAGCGGGAGCAGGAAAGCCGCCGTCATGGGACCCGATGCCACGCCGCCCGAGTCAAACGCGATCGCCGTAAACATTTCCGGGGTTACAAACGAAAGGATCAGGGCCAGGAAATAGCCCGGCAGAACAAACCACAGGATAAACGTACCGGTCAGGACCCGCAGCATGGCCAGCCCTACCGAGACCGCGACGCCGCAGCAAAGGCTGATCTGCAGCACTTTCCCCGAGACGGCGCCATCAGTAATATCCTCGACCTGCCGCATCAAAACGTACACGGCCGGCTCTGCCTTGACGATAAAATAACCGATCACCATGCCAAGCGGGATCAGGATCCAGTTGAAAGGCAGATCCGCCAGGATCCGTCCCAGATACAGACCGGCCGGCATGAAGCCCACGTTGGCACCCGTCAGGAACAGCACGAGTCCGACATAGGTGTAGACAAGGCCGATCCCGATCCTGGCCAGATTTTTCCGGTTCAGGCGGATAAAAATCGTCTGCCAGATCCCGAAAAAGAGCGTGATGGGCAAAAGAGCCCGCGCCATCTCCCACAGATAGGTGGGGATCTCCTTCAGGAACAGGCGTCCCAGGGACACCGACTCCGCAATTTCGGGCAGAACGACTTCCGTATAGCTGTCCACCTCGGGCCGGTAGATAATACTTAATATAAGGACCGTCAGGATGGGGCCGACCGAACACACGGCGACCAGACCCAGGCTGTCGCCGGCTGCCCGCCTGTCGTTGCGGATCGCTGAAATGCCCACGCCGAAGGCCAGAATGAACGGGACAGTCATGGGACCCGTTGTGACACCGCCGGCATCAAAGGCGATCGCCAGGAAGTTCCCGGGTGCCAGGAATGCGAGCACGAAGACAAGCAGATATAGCACCAAAAGGACCGTTCTTAACGGAATGGCCAGCAGTTTCTGCAGAAAGCCGATCAGAAGGAACAGGCCGACACCGACCCCGACTGCCAGGATCAGGACCAGACGCGGAATGGCCTGCACCTGTCCCGCCAGGACCATCAGGTCCGGTTCGGAGATGGTGATCAGAAAGCCCAGAAGGAAGCCGACTCCAAGGATGAGCGGCAGCTTTTTGGTGCGGGTCACGCTGGAGCCCATGCGGGCTCCCATGGGTTCCATGGCCAGCTCAGCGCCGAGGGAGAAGAACATTTCCCCTATCACGAGCAGCAGGGATCCAAACAGAAAGGCCAGAAAAATCCCGCTCGGCAGCGGCGCGACCGTGAGTCCGAGTATCAGAACAATGATCAGGATCGGGCCGACCGCTTCCAGCGCTTCTTTTAGTTTTTCCTTCAGTTTTTCTGTATACATGCAGCAGGCCCGCCTGCCTTTCTCTTAAAATTCATGTTGCATAAAATCGAAGAACAGCGGTCCGCCGCCGGTGTGGATAAACAGGACATTTTCCTCTCTGCCATCCCGGGCCAGTTCCTCCCGCATCCCGTAGAAGGCTTTGCCGCTGTAGGTCGGATCGAGCGGAATCCCGTGGCGAAGGACCGTCTCGCGGATCAGCGCCGCCACCGGTTCCTCCCACTGGCCGTAACCGCCCATCAGATACGCATCGCAGACCGAAGGCTCTTCCACGGCGAGTGCCGGACATCCGTTCGCCTTCTTCCAGGCCTCTGTCCGCTCCCGGATCACCTCACGGCAGCGATCCGCCGGTCTCGCAATGCTGATACCGGTGATCTGCCAGTTTCTTTTTTCAAGGGCAGCCCCGATCATGAGCCCTGCCTGCGTCATACCGGTCCCGCTGGCCAGATAGATCCTGTCAAAACGAAGGCCCATCTCTGCTTCCTGGGCTGCGATCTCTCCCGCCACCCGGATATAAGCCTCGCAGGAGACCGCCTCGTTGCCGCGGCCTTCGGCATTGCCGTTAATATAGTAGGGTTTATAACCGGCAGCGCGGTATTCGTCCAACACTGCCTTCACCGTTTCACGGACCTTTGTTTTGTTGCATGACCGGATCCGGGCACCCGAAGCGCGGACCAGACGGCTGTTGAAGGTCTCCGTCCGGGAGCCGTCTTCATCGTCCGGTGAAATGATCACGCAGGGGACCTGTTCCCGGCAGGCCATGGCCGAAAGGACCCGGCACAGATTGGAGCGGGCATTGCCGTAGCCGATCATAACATCGCAGCCCTGTTTCTTCATATCCGCAAAAAACGCTGCCGCGATGCGGACTTTATTCCCTCCAAAAGAAAACGGGAGAAGATCTTCCCGTTTCATAAAAATGTGTGCACCGCCGAGATCCGGCAGCTGTTGGATCGGTGTCATCATAGTCATTGACGTTTTTCAAATCTCCTGATCGTGATTTCCTTTTGTCCGATCGTTCCGATCCGGGGGGTCAGCCATGCAGGATCGACCGCTTCCTGCCGCAGCCAGGCCAGAATCACGGCCGGCATATTGACACCTGCCAGATGGCTGAAGGGATAGCCACCGCCGAAGCGCGCATTCATTTCCAGAATATATGGCGTCCCGTCGGCCAGGATCAGGTCCATATCCATGAGGCCCACATGGCGGGTCAGGGCGGCCAGGCGCTTTGACGCCGCGCGGATCAGCGGTTCCTCCGTGATCTCGGCACTGTCCGTCTCGCCGGAACGCATGGCCAGCTTTTTCCGGATGATGGTCGTTACATACGAGCCGTTTAAATCATTGATCAGATCCAGGCCGTATTCCTGTCCATCCATTTTTTTCTGGATCAGGACGCAGTGGTCCGGGTCAAAAGCCGACTCATATTTCAGATAGGAATGGAAGATCTCGCGCCGGACCTTTTCAATGAAAACATCCAGCTCGGCTTCATTATCGGCCGTAAAGATGGACAAAGAGCCCATGCCCCAGCGCGGCTTTACGATGAGTGGGAAACTCACCTCGCCGTTTTTAAGGGCTGCCAGGACAGCGTCCTTGTCCAGCCAGGTAGGGATGAGCGGAAAGCCGTTTTCCTTCAGGAAGCAGGCCGTCAACCATTTGTCATTGCAGATGTTCACAAAGTCCGGATCCGAGACCAGGACCCGGGTCCCGATCTTCTCGAATTCGGCTTTGTGCCGTGCCAGGACGGGAAGATCGATGTCAAACAGAGACATCAATACATCGATCTTCTTTTCCCGGCAATAGTCCAACAGGAAAGGGATATACGCACCGTCATAGATCAACGGGGTGACCACGCCTTCATCGGCTTCCTCCAGGGCTGTCGAGAGCGGGCTGCTGTTCGCGGCGAACACCTTCCCGCAGCCGTCCAGGGCTTCCCGGAAAAAACGGATCAGATAGCTCCGTCGGCCGGCAGAGGTAAACAAAATGTTGATGGGCTTCCTGCTCATGCGGTTTCCTTTCCCCACAGGGATCTTTTATTTGATGTATTTGCTGCGAAGGATCAGGCAGCCGTCCTTGTCGTACCGTCTGACAAACAGACCGCCCTTCTTTTCTGCCAGATCCGCGGCTTCTTCGATCATGTTTTCGGCTTCTTCCTTGGAAAGGAGGATGCCGCTTTCACGGCGGGATTCCGCTGCGTTCTGCAGAGCGAGCTCGCCGGCATCGTCCAGGACGCAGTCGATCGAGGTCAGATAGTTCTTCGCATATTCTACGAAGGCTTCCTCGCTCATGCCGATCGCACCGATCTTGCCGGTCGCGGTGCTTAACTTCTTGACCGTCTTGGTCTCGCCTTCCAACTTCTTTTCTTCTTTTTTCTCTTCTGCCACGGCCGCCTGAACTTTCTTCACGACGATCGTCTCATCTTCCGAGACTTTGGCCGCTTCCTTTTCGGCTTCTTTCTCCGCGGCCTTCATCTTGGCGGCCAGCACGGTGGCAAGATCCTCGTCCTGCGCCTTCACCGCTTCACGGATCTTTTCGGAAGGAACGACCTTGGTCGCCGCCAGTTCGGCGGGCGCTTCCTTCACCGGAGCGGGGGCCTTCGCCGCTTCTTTGGTTTCGGTCTTCGGCTCTTCATCCTGGTCGAAAATGCCTACGAACGGAGCCCAGATCTCCTCTTTCTTTTCTTCCTTGACCACGACTTCTTCCACAGGGGCAGGCGCCTTCGTGGCTTCATGGGCGGCCTTCTGGTCGCGCAGGAAATCGTCAAAGGTCCACTGGACGCCGTCGCCCAGGTCATTTAAGCCGCTCAGATCGTTTTCATCCGGGAAGGTGTTTTCCTTCGCGGGAACTTCCACGTCTTTGCCGACCAGACCGGCTACCGCCGCCTGAACCGCTGCCGCCAGGAAGGCCTGATCCGGATCTTCCTTTTCTTCTTTCTTTTCTTCTGCCTCAGCTGCTTTGGCTTCTTCCGCTGCCGGAGCCGATTCCGTCACAGCTTCGCCTTCCGCTTTTTCCACGGCCGGGATCAGCTCAATGAACGGAGTCTCAGGCTCAGCCGACGCTTCCTCTTTAACAGCCGCTTCGGTACTTTCTTCTGCCTTGACCGTTTCAGCCGGGCCGGCGGCCTCTTCCGCCTTCGCAGGGGTCTCTTCTGCCTTGGCTTCTTCTTTTGCAGGAAGCTCTTCAGCCGGCGTTTCTTCTTTCGCAGGAAGCTCTTCAGCCAGCGCTTCCTCTTTCACAGGTTCTTTTTCTTCGGCAGGGGCTTCGGTCTCAGCTGCCTCGCTGGCTGCTTCTTCTGCCTTGGGGGCTTCCTCAGCCGGGGCTTCCGTCTTGACTTCTTCCGCCGTTTCCTTGACTTCGATCTTCGGCAGCTCCTCGGTCATCTTGGCCGCTTCGGCCGCCTGCGCCCAATCCTGCTGATCCGGGACAGCCGGCATATCGAACTGCAGCTCCAGCTGCTCCGCACCGCTTTCCTCTTTCGCTTTCTTCTGTTCGGACAGTTCGTCCTCCACCGTCTCGGAAACATGCATCAGCACATCCTCGGCGTGCGGCTCGGAAACTTCGATCTGCGGCACCAGAACGTCATTTTCAATGAATTCACCCAGACGGGTATCCAGATAGGCCAGCTGATCCGGCTTATCGGTCAGGATAAAGAGCTGCGGGTTCTTTTCGTATTTGACGCTGTGTACGATATCGGACAGCAGGTCCTCGGAAAGGGCGGACGCATCATCGATCAGCAGATCCCGTCCTGCCAGACGGCTGCGGGCTGCCTCAAAGCCGACTTCATTGAAACGCTCGGCCGAGATCCGGGAGATCTTGCCCATGGGCATGCCCTTGGCCCGGTAATAGATCGCCACGCGCTCCAGGGCCTTCGGAACCGCCTCTTCCAGCGTTTCCGCCTCGACCAGGAGGATCTGGCGCGACCAGGCTTCCTCCTCTTTCTGCGCGGCGGCTTCGGGATCCTTTTCCTCTTCCTCGCGTTTGATCAGTGCTTCCTCACGGCTGTTGTATTCGTTTACGACCTCTTGGTAGCGCTGCTCGTAGAATTCCTTGTTGTCGCGATGCTCTTTCTGCTCTTCGCTTAACGGGGCATATTTTTCTTTGAGCGCCATGGCCTCGTCGACATAGTCGCCCACACCGAACCAGAGGATGATCTCATCGCAGAGCTTGACGCACTCGTCGCCCATACCGGCTTCATCGTACATCTGCGCCAGACGCAGCGCCCATTCTTCCTCAAATTCATACTTGCGGTAGGTCTCCAGGATGGCGATACGCTTATCCAACGGCTCCTTTTTCAGCTCGGCCAGCAGGTAGCGCAGCAGATACCGGCCGTTGTCGTCCGACGCCTCCTGCAGATACATTTCATAATAATGCTGCGCCAGCTCCACGTCGCCCATGGCAATGGCCAGCCCCGTCAGCTTGTAAAGAATACGCTTGCCGACGGCGGATTCCTCATACGCCATCTGCAGCAGCTCGATGGCCGACTTGTAATCCTTGGTGTTCTCATACGCAGCTGCCGTGATGGTCAGCAGGCGCACCGAATGGACCTCTTCCCAGTCCACTGTATCCGCGATCCTGACAGCCGCTTCAAAATCACCCTTCTTCACCAGCTTCTGGATCTTATCTGCTTTGATATTGTACGTGTACTTGTCCATAGTTCCCCCTGCTTCACAATGCTCTGCGCCCTTCCAATGCGCGGTATAGCGTGATTTCGTCGATATATTCCAGGTCTCCTCCCACCGGCACGCCGCTGGCGATCCGGCTGGTCAGGATCCCGCTTGGTTTGATTAGTTGATAGATGTACATGGCCGTCGTTTCACCCTCCAGGGTCGATCCGGTGGCAATGATGACCTCCCTCACTTCGTCTGACTGCAGGCGCTGCATCAGCTCCTTCAAGCGGATATCGGAAGGTCCGATCCCGAGAGCCGGGGAGATCACACCGTGCAGTACATGATAGACCCCGTTGTATTTGCCGGTCCTCTCATATGCGGCCAGATCGCGGGGATTCTCCACGACCATGATCTGTCCGTGGTCCCGCTTCGTGCTGGCACAGATGGGGCAAAGCTCCTGATCCGTCAGGGTGCAGCAGCACTTGCAGAAACGGATGTTTCTTCTGGCCTCCACCATGGCCTTGGCCAGAGAATCCACGGCCGCCTCCGGCTGGTTCATCAAATGATACGCCAGACGTCCTGCTGTCTTCTGGCCGATCCCGGGGAGCTTCCCCAGTTCCTCCATCAGAGTCTGCATCTGACGGCTGTAGTATTCCATTACAGTCCGAAGCCTCCCAAACCGCCGGTCAGGGCACCCATGGCGGACTGCTTGTCCGACTGGACCTGTCGAATGGCCTCATTGACGGCAGCCACGACCAGATCTTCCAGCATTTCCACGTCGTCCGGATCCACAACTTCCGGCTTCATATGGAGCGAAACGACCTCCAGCTTCCCGTTCATGACCAGCTCCAGCGCACCGCCGCCGGTCGAGACTGTGTATTCCTTCGTCTCCAGCTCCTGGCTCTTTTCCTCCATCTGCCGCTGCATCCGCTGGGCCTGCTTCATCAGATTTCCCATATTCGAGGGCATGCCGCCCATATATCCGCCATGTTTTGCCATTAGTCTTCCTCCGTCTCTATCCTGATATGAAACTGCGACAGATCCTCGTCACTTACGGTGTACTTCGGTTCGGTTTCCCGAAGGCCCCGGGTACGCAGATCAAATCGTATGGTTTTTCTGTATTTTTCGGTGATTTTGGCGCTTAACTGCTCGAGTGCGCCGAAGCGCCGGATCATATTGGCCGTAAAATTGTCCGGGATCACCAGTCCCATGACGCCGCCGTCCTTCGGCTCCAGCCAGGTATTCTTTAAAAGCTGGGCCGATTGATGATCCAGGCTGGCCAGAAGGGCGTCTTTGTTGTCCCGAATCAGCTTCAGGTCCTCCCACTGGGCGGCCGTAACGGGGATCTCCTTCGGACCGTCCTTCGGTGCGGCCTTTTCGGTCGGCGTTTTTTCCTCCTGCGGAAGGGCACCGCCGCGCGGTCCCTCTTTCTCCAGGCGGTCCAGCTTTCTTTCCAGTCGGGTCAGGCGGGCCAAAAGCGCCTCTTCCGACTTTTCCGCGGCCGGTCTTGTGGAACGGATGGCGGCGACCTCCAGCAGGACCCGCTTGTCCGCCGCGCCGCGCATTTCGTTGTATAAAGCCGAGTACTGACGGATCAGCACCATCAGCTCGCCGGGATCTGTCATTTTGCTCTCGGCCGAGAGGCGCATCCAGTCTTCTTCCGACATCTCCAGAAGATCGGCCGGCGCATCCGCCGTCATGAGCAGCAGAAGGTTGCGCAGATACCAGATGAAATCCTGTACGAACTGCCCCAGCTCGCGGCCTTCCGTGCGGACCGTTTCGATCAGGGACAGGGCTCCGGTCGTGTCATCCATCAGGATCGCCTGCAGATAGCGGCTTAAGATCTCGCTGTCCACCGTTCCCAGGGCTTTTAACGCGTCTTCATAGCGCAGGACCTTGCCGTTTAAAGCGGAAACGCTCTGATCGAAGAGACTGATGGCGTCGCGCATGGCGCCGTCGGCCTTCCTGGCAATATACTTTAAGGCCTTGTCTTCCGCTTCGATCCCCTCTCCGGCCATCAGTTCCTTCAGGCGAAGGACCATGTCCTGCGGTGTGATGCGCTTAAAGTCGTAGCGCTGGCAGCGGGACAGGATGGTGGCGGGGATCTTGTGCGGTTCCGTGGTCGCCAGGATGAAGATCACATATTCCGGCGGCTCCTCCAAGGTCTTTAACAGCGCATTGAAGGCACCCGCGGACAGCATATGGACTTCGTCGATGATATAGACCCGGTACTTTCCTTCCGCCGGACGGTAGGCAACTTCATCCCG
>CADBSR010000074.1 GCA_902797385.1 uncultured Lachnospiraceae bacterium | reverse complement strand
GGTACCGCTAGCGCGCGCCAGATCCGCATCCAGCACCACGACATGGCGGTCCTTTTCCATCAGCTCCGCCAGACAGGCGGCATACATCTGTCTCATTTCCATGCCGGAGCCTCCTTCCCCTCTTCCGAAGCGTTTTCACCAGGGGCGTTCCCCTGCAAAGCTGCATTTTCCCGAAGGACACGGATGGCTTCCTCCGCCTGTGCTTCACTGAAGGCGCAGTTGTGGTTAAGCGGGCCCATTTCTACCACCGCCGGGACGCCGCAGCCTTTGACGGTATGCAGCAGCACCATGATGGGCTTTCCCTTGCCGCTTTTGGCGCGGGCAAGCTTTACAGCTGCCGAGACCTGTTCTATATCATTGCCGTCCTGAACCTCTATGACTGTCCAGCCAAAGGCCCGCCATTTTTCAGCGAGCGGCGCAATATCGTTGACCAAAGCGACCGGATTGTCTATCTGCAGACCGTTGTAGTCCGTAAAGGCGATCAGATTGTCCAGCTTTTTGGCGGCGGCAAACATGGCCGCCTCCCAGATCTGCCCTTCCTGCGTTTCCCCGTCGCCGATCAGCGTATAGATGAGGGCTCCGTCCTCCTCCAGCTTTGCGCCGAGCGCTGCGCCGACGGCAGCCGAAAAGCCCTGCCCCAGAGACCCGGTGGTCATATCAATGCCCGGGGTGCGAAGCCGGTCACAGTGGGAAGGCAGCAAGGTCCCCCCCTGGTTCAGGGTCAGGAGCCAATCTTTAGGGAAATAGCCGCGGTTCGCGAGCGCCGCATACACAACGGGACCCGCATGCCCCTTGGAGCAGATAAAGCGGTCGCGGCCCGGCAGATCCGGCCTGTTCGGGTCGATCCGCATCGCTTCAAAGTATAAAACGGTCAGTAATTCGACCACGGAAAGAGATCCGCCTATATGACCGACACCCAGGTGCCCGATGGCCCGGATGGTGTCGCAGCGGATGTCCAGCGCACGGTCCTTCAGAGTGGGATCCAATGGATTTTCCTCCTTATCAAAAGGGTTCAGATAATGCCTTTACAGTTTAAAACGCCCGGGGGAGAAAGTCAACTGCGAAAGGGACAGCCGCATGCAAAAAGTCCGTCAGCAGTCGTGACGGAGGGACGTACCCATTTGTCACGTATAGATACGCATGACGGAGGGACGTACCCATTTGTCACACCCTTGCTGATTCCATACCGAAAACAGTTGACAAAAGCAGGGTAAAACGGGTAAAATCAAATTAATTTAAGACCGAATTACCCGGAGGCGTTATGAATCAGTTTACACCTGTCTATCTTCCTGTCGGAGTCGGGACCTTCCATATGGAAAGTGCCCGGGATCAGTTTGAGCGTTCGATCCGCAGTCTGAAGGAGGTAGATGCTTCTTTTACCGTGCCCGATGAGCCGCTTCTATCCGTAGAGGCGCTGCGGGCTTTTTTATTGCCCCTGCAGCCGGATCTGGTGGTTTTCCAGAACCTGACTTTTGCCAACGCGGCGTATATGTCCGAGCTTCTGCGTGTTTATGACGGACCGGTCCTGCTCTGGACTCTGCGGGAGCCGGTGATCGACGGTGGCCGCCTGCGCTTAAATTCGCTGACAGGCGCGTATTCGGCGGCGCATACACTGCGCGGTTTCGGAAACAGACCCTTCGGTTATGTCTTCGGGGCACCGGAAGAGGAAAGCGTACGAAATGCGATCCGGGACCATGTGGCCGCAGCGCGCGTGAAAAAGGCCATGCGGAGCCTGAAGATCGCTGCCATAGGGCAGACGCCGCAGGGCTTCGGCTTCGGCCGCGCGCTGGATGCGGAAATGATGCATACCTTCGGCGCGGAGCTGGAGGCCATCGAGGCGCGGGAGTTGATAGGGGCCGCCAAGCGTTTCACGGAGACGGAATGTATAGAATATCTGCAGCAAACGGCGCAGGCGACCTGCGGCTTGGAGAATACACCGGTCAAAAACCAGCTGGATCATGCCAGACTGTACAAAGCATACAGTGATTTTGTTAAAGGCCACGGGATCGGGGCCCTGGCCAGCCGCTGCTGGCCGGATTTCTTTACCGAGTTCGGCACCCCGGTCTGCACCGTGCTTTCTCTGTTGAACGATGAAGGCGTGGCAGCCGCCTGTGAGGCGGATATTTACGGCGCGCTTTCCATGTGGGTCGGCCGGCAACTCTCCGGTGAGAGCGTGTTTTTCGGCGACCCGGTTTCCTTGAATGAAGAAGAAAATACGATCAGCTTCTGGCACTGCGGCATGGCGGCCTGTTCGCTTGCTCGCAAGGATACCGGCGCTGTGGTCGGCGTGCATCCGAACCGGAAGATCGGCCCGGCCATGGATTTCGGCTGCGAAGCATTCCCGGCGGCGACCATTTTCCGCATCGGCCGGGAGCCGGATGGCAGCTTCCGCTTCTATATTGCCGAGGGTGAGGCGCTGGATAAACCGAAGCAGTTCATAGGGACCTCCCTCGTGGTCCGGACGGACAAGGACAGCCGGAGCCTGGTGGAAGGCAGTGTGGAAGCCGGCTTTGAGCCGCATTTCGTGGTCATGAAGGGCCGTCACGGCGGAGCCTTGAAGGCCCTCGCCCGCATGTACGGCTTCCCTGTGTTTGAATAGGATGGAACGGAGATTTGCCATGAACAGTAAAGTGGAAAATGGGATCTGGCTGATCCGCCTGGGCGAACGGGAGATGGTCCTGCACCGCCCGGAGGCTCCCTTTATGACGGCGGTCCGCCGGGAAAAGACCTATGAAACGAATCGCGGGACCGTAAAGGAAACCGTGATTGAAAAGGAACGGCTGCACTTCCGCGCGTTGGAAGAGGTGCCGGGGGAAGACGGGAAAACACTCGTTTTAAGCGGCGGCACCCACCGCGTCTGGCTCCACCTGTCCGAACCGGAACCGGGTATGCTGAAAATCGACTTCAACGGGGAAGACGGCTGGGGCTATGAAATAGACCTGCCTGCCGTGCCCCGGGAAGGGATCTTCGGAGGCGGGGAACAGTACCGGAAAGTGAATTTAAAGGGCGAGCACGTGGTCAACTTCGTCTCTGAGCATATCAAGGCCTCCACGATCGTGGAAAAAACCGTGCTGCCGCGCTCGCTCTATAAGGAAAAAAATCATGCGGATATCGGCTCTTACGCGCCGATGCCGGTCTTTGTTTCCGACAGCGGCCTCATGATCCGTTTTGAGACGCCGTCGGACGGGATCGCCCGACTGGAGCCGGAATGGTCCCGTTTCAGCTTTGATGCCTGCCCGAAGAGCCTCATCCTTTCCCAGGCGGAGAGCTTCCGGGAACAGGCAAAGCGCCTGGCGCGCCTTACGCCCTGCCGGCAGTTTCTGCCTGAGTGGTGCCTGGACGGCATGATCCTGGGCGTCCAGGGCGGCACGAAGACGGTGCTGGAAAAAGCCTTTGCGCTGCAGGATGCCGGCGCGAAGATCTCCGCCGTCTGGTGCCAGGACTGGTGCGGGGAGAACCGGACCGTGATGGGCAAGCAGGTCTGGTGGAACTGGGAAGAGAGCAAAGAACTCTACCCCGGCCTGCGCGAAGCCATTTCGAAGCTGAACGCGCGCGGGATCCGCTTCCTGGCCTATATCAATCCTTACCTGGTCAAGGACAGCCGCCTGTATGAGGAGTGCAAGGAAAAAGGATTCCTGATCCGAAAGAAGGATGGCAGCATCTATCATATTAAATCCACGACTTTCGATGCGGGCATGCTGGATCTGACGGATCCGGCCGTGCTGCGCTATATAAAAGAAACGCTCATTCGAGACAACATGCTTTCCCTGGGGATCTCCGGCTGGATGGCGGACTTCGGTGAATATCTGCCGACGGACTGCGTGATCCATGAGGGCGATCCGGCCGAGCTGCACAATACCTGGCCGGTGCTCTGGGCCAAGGTGAACCGCGAGGCGATCGAAGAGTACGGCAAAGGCGACGAGATGTTCTTCATGCGCTCGGGATACCTGGGCGTACAGGAATACGCGCCGATCCTCTGGAACGGCGATCAGCATACGGATTGGACGAAGGACTACGGCATGCCATGCGTGCTGCCGGCCAGCTTCTCGCTTGGCTTTTCGGGTGTTCCGCTCGTGCACTGCGATATAGGGGGCTTCTTCTCGTTTGCCAAGTTAAAGCGGGACCCGGAGCTTTTCATCCGCTGGATGGAGCTCTGCACGTTCTCGCCGCTCATGCGCAGCCACGAGGCGCTTAGACCCTGGGCCAATGCCCAGCCAAATGATGAAGCCGTGCTGCCGTATACCGTGAAGCTCTCGAAACTCCACGTGGCGTTAAAGCCGTATCTCCAAACGCTTCTGGATGAGGCGAAGGAGGGGATCCCCGCGATCCGCCCGGATTTCTGGGAGGCGGGACGCTATGCCGAGAGCCGGGATCCGTACGCGTTCTTCCTCGGAGATGATCTCTTCGTCTGCCCGGTCATGGAGCAGGGCAAGACGAGCCGGCGCGTGCATCTGCCGGCGGGTAAATGGATCGGACTCTGGGATGGCAAGACGCATTACGGGCCGCTGTCCTTTATCGCAGATGCGCCGCTCGGACAGCCGCCGGTCTTTTTCCGGAAGGGGAGCGCGTTTACACAGGTGTTTACAGAAGCGATCCAGCAGATATAATCAAGAAGCAGAGAGGTAAAAACAGTGGAACAAACCTACATTTCCCGCACCAGCGGCATCGGGACAAAGGATAAGATCGGCTACGCCATGGGTGACCTGGCGTCCTGTCTGGTCTTTGGTCTGACCCAGAGCGTCCTGAATAAGTATTACACCGACGTTCTGGAAATCAGTGTTTTAAGCGTTATGATCATGACCATCGTGGCCCGGATCTGGGACGCCATCAATGACCCCATCTGGGGGCGTCTGATTGACGGAGCGAAGCTGAAGAAAGACGGCCGCTACCGCCCGTGGATCCGGATCTTTGCCATCCCGGTGGCGTTGGCTACCGTGCTCATGTTTGTGGACGTGCGCAGTTTTTCGGCCGGCGGCCGGCTGGTGTGGATCTATGTGACCTACATCCTGTTCGGGATGCTGTACACCTGCATCAATATTCCTTACGGTTCCCTGGCGCAGGTCATTACCTCCAACGATAAAGAGCGCTCCGCGCTGTCGGTGTTCCGCTCCATCGGTTCCACCTTCGGCGCCATGCCCGCCATGGCGCTGGCCAGTCTCTGCTATGTGACGCTGGCGGACGGCACCAAGCAGATGAGCCAGAACAAGGTCTTTCTGGGCACCATCGCGATCGCGGTGTTAAGCGTGCTCGCGTACTTCCTGTGCTACAAATGGAGCAAGGAGCGCGTTAAAACGGAGCCGGCGCCGCGCAAGAAGGGCGAAACCATGCGCGTGATCAGGATCCTTTTAAAGAGCCGTCCGTTCATGGCGGTGAGCCTGGCCAGCATGCTGTTCCT
>CADBSR010000073.1 GCA_902797385.1 uncultured Lachnospiraceae bacterium | reverse complement strand
GAGTTCGCAAACGCGGGCCTGGCCGGAAAAGTCTGGCAGTATTTCACCATCGTCCCGGATTACAAGTCCGTCGGGATCAAAAACAACATGCGCTCCTTCGAAAACTTCGTCGTCATCCGCGCCGTCAACACCGTTGACGCGATGACCGCCGCCATTGAACCGATCCCCTATGACCTGCTGGGGAAGATCGTCAGCCGCATCACCTCCGAAGTCCCGGGTGTCAACCGCGTCCTCTACGACCTGACCCCGAAGCCGACCGGCACGATCGAGTGGGAGTAATGCAGATTTTGGCTTAAATTGTGCTGAATTATCCTGAATAACATGAAGCGGCAGGCTTTCTTCGGAGTGCCTGCTGTTTTTTGTTGGCAGTGTTGATAACGATTTGATAACGGAAATACAGCCGGATCAGGCAATGGAGACGGTGAAGAACGATCTGATCTGCGCATATGGTATAGGCGGCGGGGAGTGCTCCCGCCGCCCTGTTTACTGCCCAGGTATTAGGCTCTCGCTGAATAATCTCTTGACATAAGTGACGATCCATAATATAATAACATGTGTTATAATATTGTAAGGTGAATTCGATGCCAAAGAAACCATCAACCACAAAAGAATCCATGATAGAAGGCGCATTCCAGCTGATTCGGGAAAATGGTCATGAGTTTCTGACGGTAAGAAACCTTGCCGCTTTTCTCGGCTGCTCGACACAGCCTATCATGTATCAGTTTCCAAACATGGATATTCTGAAAGACCTGACATACCAAAAGGCGGACACATACCACAGCGATTATATCCTGGCAGGCGGGAATCTATTGGAGATAGGGCGCCGTTACGTTCAGTTTGCGGAAGAAGAACCATATTTGTTTAAGTTCCTTTTTCAGTCCGGACGTTTCTTGGGCCTCAGCCTTGAAGACTTGATTCGGGCTCCGGAAACTGCCGGTGTTCTTGCGGCGGTAAGTACGGAAGAAAACCTTACAGAGGAAGAAGCAGTCTCTTTTTTTGAACCGCTTGCAGCCCTTGTTCACGGCTACGCAAGCCTGATCGCAAACAACGCAATGAAATACGATCCTGAAGCAATTCAAACAACATTGATCAGGGTTGCGGAAGGATTAGAGAGAGGAAGTAATCAAAATGACGAAACTGTATCAAAAAAGTGAGATCACCTTTGCGATCCTATGGATCGTGATCTACGCGGTGGGCATGGGGACGCTGCAAAACAATTTCGGCCTCGATTCGGTGTGGCACATGCTGGGCCTGATCGTGATATCCGCAGCGATTTTCCTGTTCGTGAAAAAAAACGGGCTCATGGAAAAGTACGGCCTGGCCGGCTGGGCTAAGAACAGCAGAGCCATGCTGTGGTTCATTCCTTTATGGGTCCTCTCCTGTGTGAATCTCTTCAGCGGATTTCAGCCTGATGATCCTGTACCGGGACTGATCTATGCCGCTATATCCATGGCTTTTGTCGGATTTGCGGAGGAACTGATCTTCCGAGGCTTCCTGTTTAAGGCCATGCTGAAGGACGGCAATGTGAAAGCAGCTGTCATCGTTTCCTCCGTCACCTTCGGGATGGGGCATATTATGAATCTTTTTACCGGACATGATCTGATCCCCACCCTCACCCAGGTGATTTTCGCGGTTGCCATGGGCTTTGTCTTTACACTCGTGTTTTACAAGAGTGGGAGCCTTCTGCCCGGGATCCTGGCGCACAGCTTCATCGACGTGACCTCTGTCCTGGCATCCGACGAAGGCTCTGAGCTTGTGAATCTGATCGTACATATCGCGGTCATCGTGGTATCTGCAGCATACTGCCTGTATCTGGGAAAGCGTGTGGAGACACCGGCAATCAATCGGGCAGACACAAAAAAGGAGGATCCGGCATGAAAAAATCATTCATTGGCGGAATGGCTTTAGGGGCATTTCTGGTATCGCTGATCCCGTACAAGGTTCAGACAGATGAAAAGACCGGTGTGGTCGAGATCCGCAGTCTGTTGTGGGGATGGAGAAAGACCCCGCCGAAAGAGGGAGAGGAAAAGGGCAGCTATGCCTTTGCCATTCCTCCGTCCGGACTGGACGATGAAGAGGCAGAAGATTCGCAATGAGGAAGCATTGACACT
>CADBSR010000072.1 GCA_902797385.1 uncultured Lachnospiraceae bacterium | reverse complement strand
TTGAAATCGACCAGGATGACGCCGCAGGAAAGCCAGAATTCCTTCAGGAATTCGTTGACGCGCAGCGCATAGCGGCGGATCGCTGCGAGTTCCTCCGCCGTGGTCAGCTTCATGGCCAGAATGTGGTCATCGCAGATCAGCGGATCGTTCAGCTCGTCGTTTTTATAGGAATATTCGACCGTCGGTTCGTCAAAAACCACGCCTTCGGGGAAGCCGTAGCGCTTGCAGAAGGAACCGGTGGAAATGTTCCGGACGATCACCTCGAGGGGAACGATCTGCACTTTTTTGACCAGGGTCTCGCGGTCGTTCAGTTCCTTTACAAAATGCGTCGGGACTCCGGCCTTTTCAAGCTTTGCCATCAGACGGTTGCTCATCCTGTTGTTGATGATCCCCTTGCCGTTTATTGTGCCCTTCTTCTTTCCGTTGAAGGCGGTGGCGTCGTCCTTGTAGGAGACAATCAGCAGCGCCGGGTCCTCCGTCGCATAGACCTTCTTTGCCTTGCCTTCATACAGCTGTTCAAGCTTTTCCATTGTTTTTCCTCCGTATAATATTTCAATGATTTCCCTCTTGCATGATCAGATCGCAAACAGAAGTTCCGTGTAGTCCGGATATGGCCAGAAGCGGCTGTCGATCCGTTTTTCAAGCGGATCGATGACCGCGCGGACGGCCTTCATATCAGCCGTCAGAACGTCGCTGCAGAGGGATAATCTGGCTGCTTCGTCTTCGCACAGATCCAGCTTTTTGACGTCGGCTTCCAGCTGTTCAAGCACGCAGTAAAGATGGTCGCCGAGCCTGCCGATCTCTTCCTTTTGTTTCTTTTCAAAGCCGAAGGCATCGGAAAGCGAGGCAAGATACGCGCTCACTGAACCCAGGATCCCCTTGCGGACCATTTCGATCAGAGTCCGGGCCTCAATGGTGATGATGCTGCAGTATTTTTCCAGACGGATCGCGCCTCGGGATTCGATCTCCTTGCGGGTGTAAATGCCATTTTCGGTGAGCAGACGGATATTCTTTTCACTGGCATATTCCGGAATGGTTTGCGCAGTATTCTTCAGGTTCTTCAGTCCCCGGCGGGCAGCCTCCTCCACCCACGAGGCGTCATAACCGTTGCCGTTGAAGACGATGCGCCGGTGTTCTTTAAGCATCCTGCGGATGAGCGCCGTGATGGTTTCCTGCGTGGCGCCTGCGCTTTCCAGCTCGTCGGCGGCTTCCTTTAACTCCTGCGCCATGATGGTGTTGAGGTAGGCGACGGGAGAGGCGATGGACTGGCTGGAGCCGACCATACGGAACTCAAATTTGTTGCCGGTGAAGGCAAGCGGCGAAGTGCGGTTCCTGTCGGTGTTGTCCCGGGCGATCTGCAGCAGAACGTCCCCTCCTACGGCAAGCGCAGCGTTTTCCCCTCCGTCATAGGGGTGCTCGCTGATGATGGCGTCGATGACGGCCTCAAGCTCACTGCCGATAAACACGGAAATGATCGCGGGCGGGGCTTCCTGCCCGCCGAGCCTGTTGTCGTTGCCGGCATAGGCGGCTGAGCTGCGCAGAAGCTCATAATACTCGTCCACCCCCTTCAGGAAAGCGGCAAAAAACAGCAGAAACCTTGTATTATCCGCCGGTGTCCGGCCGGGAGAAAAGAGATTCTCACCGGTATCTGTGGAAATGGACCAGTTGACGTGTTTGCCGGAACCGTTGATGCCTGCGAAGGGCTTTTCGCTTAGCAGGCAGACGAGATCATGCTTCTCGGCGACCCGCTTCATGATCTCCATGGTCAGCTGGTTCTGGTCGTTGGCGAGATTGGCGTTCGTAAAGAACGGCGCCATTTCGTACTGGGCAGGTGCCACCTCGTTGTGCTCCGTCTTGGCGCAGATGCCGAGCTTCCAGAGCTCATCGTTTAAGTCCTGCATGAAGGCCGTCACTTCGGGCTTGATGGCGCCATAATAGTGATCGTCCAGTTCCTGCTTTTTCGGCGCGTCAGCCCCGAAGAGGGTACGTCCGCAGAGTCTTAAGTCCTCTCGTTTCATGAACTGTTCCTTGCGGAGCAGGAAGTATTCCTGTTCTGCGCCCACATTGACTGTTACACTTCCGGTCGACTCATCACCGAGAAGTCTGAGAATGCGGACTGCCTGCCGGTTCAGGGCTTCGCCGGAGCGTAGAAGCGGCGTTTTTTTGTCCAGAACCTCTCCGGAATAGCTGCAGAAAACCGTGGGAATGCACAGCACTTTGTCCTTGATAAAGGCGTAGGAGGTGGGATCCCAGGCGCTGTAGCCGCGGGCTTCAAAGGTGGATCTTAAGCCCCCGGAGGGGAAGGAGGAGGCGTCCGGCTCACCTTTGATCAGCTCCTTGCTGGAAAATTCCATGCGAAAGCCGTCCTGCCCGGAGGGGATCAGGAAGCCTTCATGCTTTTCAGCTGTTTCGCCGGTCAGCGGCTGAAACCAGTGGGTATAGTGAGTCGCGCCCTGTTCAAGCGCCCAGCGCTTCATGCCGTCAGCGATATCCGCCGCAATCTTCTCCGGAAGAACGGTATGCTTTTTGACGCACTCCTTCCAGACCCCCAGGGATGTTTCCGGGATGTAGTCCCGCATGGTGCTTTCGTTGAATACCAACGAACCAAAGTAGTCTCCTGAATTCTTTCTGCTGTTCATGGCTTCCTCCTGTTCCTGGTTTATTCGAGTTCCACGGTGGCCGGTGGCTTGGATGAAATATCGTAAACGACACGGCCAACGCCCCCGACTTCGTTGATGATGCGGGCTGAGGCTTCCCCGAGCAGTTCATAGGGGATCCTGGCAAAGTCCGCCGTCATGAAATCTTCGGTGCAGACCGCCCGAAGCACGACCGTGCGG
>CADBSR010000071.1 GCA_902797385.1 uncultured Lachnospiraceae bacterium | reverse complement strand
TTCATTATGCCGGTCGAGGACGTCTTCTCCATCACCGGCCGCGGCACCGTTGCTACCGGCCGTATCGAACGTGGTGTTGTCCATGTATCCGACGAAGTTGAAATTGTTGGTATCAAGGACGAGAGCCGCAAGGTTGTTGTTACCGGCGTTGAAATGTTCCACAAGCTGCTGGATGAAGGCCAGGCCGGCGACAACGTAGGCTGCCTGCTTCGTGGCGTACAGCGTAACGAGATCGAGCGTGGCCAGGTTCTGGCTAAACCCGGCAGCGTACATCCGCACACCACCTTCAAGGGTCAGATCTACGTACTGTCCAAAGAAGAAGGCGGCCGTCATACCCCGTTCTTCAACAACTATCGTCCTCAGTTCTACTTCAGAACCACCGACGTAACCGGTATCTGCACGCTGCCCGAAGGCGTTGAAATGTGCATGCCCGGCGACCATGTTGAAATCAAGGTCGAACTGATCTCCAAGATCGCTATGGAACAGGGTCTCCGCTTCGCTATCCGCGAAGGCGGCCGTACCGTTGCTTCCGGTACCGTTACCGAGATCATCGAATAATTTCAGCTGCCAAAGCAAAAGGCCTCCGCGAAAGCGGAGGTCTTTTTGCATTGTATCGGAAAGGGGGAAGCGGTGTTTCGCCCCCATCAGGCGGGCATTCCGGTTCAGGGATCCTGGCGCAGCCCCAGTAAAACGGTATGGTATTTTTCGCCGCCGTAGCTGTGCTGGCCGACATGGACGTAATAGTAGGTGCCGAAGCGGGCACAGAAACGGTAGGCTTCCTCCTGTATTTCCCGGCGGCTCATGAGAGATGTGCTCACGATCGCGACAGCGGCGGCATAGGGGCTGCCGCTGTCCTGAATCTCCCCCGCCAGGGCCTCCCAGAAGTGATCCAGATCTTCTCTGGACTGCAGTAGCATGGAGGTCCCTTCTGCCAGAAGCAGCTCCTTTAAGCGGACCCCGCTTCCCGGCTCATAGGCCTCGGAACTTCCGTACAGATCCGGCAGCAGCGTGGTGTAGACCTCACGGTGCTCGGAAAGACTTAAGGAAAGGCAGGGATCCCGGAACCAGGCCGCCTCATCCGCACCAAAGGAAAGCGTGCCGGCATAGGAATAGGTCGGATCAAAGAGACAGTCTTTGCCGTCCATCTTCACGTACAGGTAAGAGTGCATGCCGATCACATCCCCGTAGGTCCCAATCAGCGTCGTTTCGCAAATACTGCGGCCCGGGACACCCGGTTCTTTGGCCAGGACCCGCGTTAATTCATAGCTTTCCAGAGAAAGCAAAAGGGCGGCGGCTTTGGCAAAACCGTAGCAGGCGGCACTGCCGTAGAGGAGCGGCCCTTCCGCCCGGAAGGAGGTCAGGCGGGCGACCAGAAGATCCGGCTCCCGTTCCGGATCCGGCACCCGGCCGGCAATGCCTTCCCCGGGGTGATCGTAGGAAACATGGTCGAGGAAGAAGAGCAGGATATGATACAGACGCTCCATGTCGCTCCAGCTTTCGTCCCCGTACTGGGTCAGGATCTCGCCGGCACGCCGGATGATCTCCTCGGCCGGGCTGCCCGGTACAGGCGTGATGTCGTAGCCCTTCGTGAGCGCATACACAGCCTGGTCTGAGGTGAAAACCGTCAGACCGTCATCCCGGACGCGGTCGGACTGATAAGCGCTTCTGGAGGAAGGCTTGCGGAAGGGAGTGCAGAAAGACTGCTTCAGATCCTCCCGGCGGGGTTCCAGAAGCAGATCCCGGTAATAGCGGAGCAGGATCTGCAGCGGACCGGTCCCCGGGTCATGCACAGACAGGGCAGCTGTGCCCGCGACGAGGCTGCTGCGCAGGTACAGATCGTTCAGTTCTTCTTCTATATCCGTATAAGGATAGTCCAGCCACACAACGACGGAAGATATTCCGTAAAAAACATGATAATCCACATAGGCGGCCAGGGCATCGCGGCTTGTCACGTGACCGTCGGGACTGGGATTGGGCAGGGCGTTAAGAACCGCAAAGGGCTCCGCATCGCGGTTGGGAAGGACGCGGGAGCCGGATCCCGAAAGGAAGCGCTCCAGCGAAGCTTCTTCCTCTTTGGCGGTGGTACGGGAGGTAAAGGTGGCGCCGGCGCCTTCCAGAACGGTCACGGGAACAGAAAACTGCCGATCCTCCAGAGAAAGGGAGACTTCCTTTGTCCCTGCCGTCAGCGCTTCCTGCGGGCAGACAATATCCGTGCGGATCTGCTCGGAATCCTGCTCCGGGGAGGAAATGATGCCGTAGAGACCGGTCGGATCAAAGAATTCTCCGGCCAGGTACAGCGTTTTGATGGGATGACCGCCCAGGGAGATCACCGCCTCGCCGGAAGAGGAATCCTCAGTCGCAGAAGGCGCCGTGGAAGGGGTGAGGTGCTCGGTTTCGGGAATACTGGCCGAGGGAAGAGAAGCTTCTTTTGTCGGCAGGGCAGTGCTGCAGCCGCCAAGAAGCTGGATCATCAGGCAGATCAGGAAAAGAAGGGACGCTTTTTTCATGGTATATCCTCCGGGCGCATCCATTATAGCACAGTCTGAGGGAAGGGAAAAGCGGCCCGGCATTTGACTTTTCCCCGGGGAAGGTATATAATACGGTCCCTGGACAAATACCATCTATTTGTCAGCCAGATGCCGAAGGAACCGGTCATGCATCAAGCAGACAGGTCTTTCGGCATTATGATGTTCTGAAATACCGGAAAGAAGGTCTTTTTGTGAACGCGCAGACGAAGAATAAAAAGGAGATCTTTGAAAATCTTCCCGTAGCCCGGGCTCTCTGGGTCATGGCGGTCCCGACCATCATCAGCCAGCTGATCAATCTGATCTACAACATGGTGGACGCCTATTTCATAGGCCGGACCGGAGATTCCTATATGATGGGCGCCACGACGCTGACGCTGACCCTGGTCATGATGAATACCGCGCTTTCGAATATTTTCGGGATCGGCGGCGGCTCGCTCCTGGCCAGACTGATGGGCGCCGGACGGGATGCGGAGGGCAGGCGGGTCAGCGCCTTTTCTGTTTGGGGCGCCATCAGCGTGGCCTTTGTGTATTCCCTGCTTCTGGGCCTCTTTACCAGACCGGTCCTTTACTTCCTGGGTGCCTCAGACAATACGATCGTCTACGCGGTCCAGTATACCCAGCTGGTGATCGTGCTGGGCAGTATTCCCAGTCAGCTCTCCATGACCCTGGCGCATCTGCTGCGCAATGCCGGCTATTCGGGAAAAGCCAGCCTGGGCTTATCCGGCGGCGGGGTCCTGAATATGGTCCTGGATCCGCTTTTCATGTTTGTGCTGCTGCCGCCCGGCTATGAGGTCGTGGGCGCTGCGCTGGCGACCCTTCTGTCCAACCTGGCTGCCTGCGTATACCTGCTTCTGACCTTCCGCGCTGCTTCCGCTACCGCCCCGCTCAGCCTGAAACCGGCCGAGGCGCGCCGGGTGCAAAAAGGAAGCATTCGCAATCTTTTTGCGGTCGGCATCCCTTCGGCGATCCTGACCGGCCTCTTTGACGTCGCCAATATCTGCGCCAATATGATCGCGTCAGCGCACAGCGATCTGGTGCTGGCCGGTTTCGGGATCACGCTGAAAGTGGAGCGGATCCCCAATGCCATCTGCATCGGGATCTGTCAAGGCGCCATGCCCATCATTTCCTACAATTATTCCTCCGGCAACCGGGCGCGCATGAAGAAGACCATCGATACGGCCCGGTGGTGGGGCCTGACCGTGGCGGGCTGCGCGATCCTGTTTTTCCGCTTCTTTGCGGAGCCGGCGGTCAGATTGTTCCTGGACACGTCCCGCTCTGCCTCGCCGGAAGCGGCGCTGGAGACGATCGCCTTCGGAACACTGTTTTTAAAGACCCGAAGCCTGGCTTCTCCGGTCCAGTTTATCAATTACCACAGCTCCTTCTGCATGCAGGCCATGGGGCAGGGAAAATCGACCATGGTGCACGCCATGGTTCGGGAACTGGTCCTGTATATTCCGCTTATGTTTCTGTTGGATAAGCTTTTCCGGGAACCCGGCCTTGCGGCTGCCCTGCCGGTGGCGGAAGCCGTCAGCGCCGTATTTGCCCTGATCTTGCTGGGCCGATGCCTGAAAAAGGCAAAAAATATGGATCCTGATCAATAAAAAACTTGACACCGTTCAAAAGCACATATATAATATACAAAAATGAACACGACCAACTCCGTGTTCATTTTTGCTCTCCAACGGAACATACAAGCGGAGCTGTGATCAGAAAAGGAAGGATCCTATGGAAAAAAGTATTGAAGAACTGATCTATGAAGAAACAGACAAGCGTCTGAAGGAAATGCAGGCGCCCGGGTATGAGTTTCCTCCAAAGGCAACGAAGGCTGACTACCTCGGTATCGCTCTGGCGATCGGGGCAAGTTTGCTGCTGATCGTACTGTGCATGACGGGGGTGATTCAGTAATGGCAAAGATATCACATGCGGATTATATCCGGCAGGAGACCGTCACCGGCACCGTGCCGATGACTTCCAAAGACAGACAGTACAGCTTCTGGGATCTGTTCCTGACCACCAGCGGCTTCTCCATCGCAACCTGGTGCTACACGCAGGGCGCTTATGTGGCACAGTATCTGTCCTTCAAGCAGATGCTGATCAATATTTTCTGCTTCAATATCGTGTGGCTGTCCATTGAATGCATTCCGGTCTTTTTCAGCGTACGCTACGGGATCGATCTGTGGGTCTGGCTGCGTTCGGTGCTGGGCATCAAAGGCGTGGCGATACTAGCGACCATCATCAGTATGGCCAACTTCGGCTGGTATGCGGTGGACTCGCGATTGTTCGGCGCGTCCATGATCAACCTGTTCGGGGCTTTCGGGGTCACACTCAACGAGAGCTTCTGGCTGCCAGCGTTCGGGGTCTTGTGCGTCATATTGGGAACCCTGATCGCACTGGGCGGGCCGGACGTCATAAAATGGACCAACCGCTTCCTGGTCACGGCCCTGCTGATCGTCGGTGCGATCGTCGTAGCCATCTGCTTCACGGCCGTTCCGCTGCCCGAATTCCTGAAATATACGCCGGCGCAGAGCATCTACGATACCCGCCTTGGCAACTTCATGCTTTCGGCGGAAGGGAACGTTGCCTTTGCCTTCTCCTGGTCCACACAGGCGCTGGTCCTGCCCCGTCTGGCCAAGAGTGAGCGCAGCGGGTACTGGTCCACTTCCCTGGCCTACGGTGTGGTGGCTCCGTTCTTCGTGGCAGCCGGCGGCGTCATGGCCATTGCCATGTTCATGAAGACCGGCGTGTATGTGGACGATCCTACCAAGATGTTAGCGACCCTGGCCGGCCCCGGCTTCTCGCTTCTCAGCCTTCTCATGGTCGCCTTCGCAAACATCGGTACGCAGGGCACCGGTTCCTATGTCAACTGCATGATCATCAAGAGCGGGATTCCGAAGCTGAGCTATAAACTCCTGGTCATTCTGGCCATGTTCTATGTCAGTGCCCTGACGGTCTGGGGCTGGGTCATGGACAACTTCGGCAGCTTTATCTCCATGGCGGCACAGATCCAGGGGCCGATCATCGGCATGACCGTGGTGGACTATCTGCTGGTGAAGAAGCGGAAGATTTCGCTCAAATCCCTGTACAATATCGACGGTCACCATGCCTATGACTTCACACACGGCTTCAATCTGGTGGGTCTGTCCTGCATTCTGATCGCCTTTGTGACGAACCTGCTCTTTGTCTACAACCCGCTGACCATGGAGATCAAGAGCCCCATCTTCCTGGCTTTGACCGGCAGCGGCTATACCGCGGTCTGCGGTGGCCTGCTGTACTATCTGGCCAGCCTGACGCCGCTCCGGAAGTATATGTTAAAAGACCGGAACGAACTGGATATCGTATAATATAACAATATAGCACGGCTCCGGCTTTTCTTTCCCCAAGAGAGGCCGGAGCCAGGTGCGGAACGGAACCTTTTATGACGAAAAATGAATTTGAGCTGCTGTACGCCGTCAAAAAACACGGCCCGGTCAGCTATCGCCGCTTAAGCGAGCTGGCAGGCGTTTCCCTCGGCTTTATTTCCAAAACCATGAAGGCCTTCGAGGCTGCCGGCCTGGTGGATGAAAACGGGATCACGCCTGCCGGTCTGGATGCCCTGGCTCCTTACAAAGTAGACAACGCCATCATCATGGCGGCCGGGATGTCGACCCGCTTTGTTCCTTTAAGCCTGGAAAAGCCGAAGGGACTGCTGGTCGTGAAAAATGAAGTCCTGATCGAGCGGCAGATCGAGCAGCTGCAGGAAGCCGGCATCCGGGAGATCGTGATCGTGCTGGGCTACAAGAAGGAAGCCTTCTTCTATCTGGAGAATAAGTACGAAGGCTTAAAGATCATCATCAATCCGGAGTTCAACACCAAAAACAATACCCATACCCTGTACCTGGCCAGAGAGTACGCCGGCAACAGCTATATCTGCTCCTCGGACGACTACTTTGAGGTGAATCCCTTCGAGGAATACGTCTACCGGAGCTACTATGCCGCCCTGCATGTGCATGAGAAGACCAATGAATGGTATATGATCCCGGACGCGAAGGGCAATATCGCCCGCGTGGAGAAGAGCGGACGCGATGGCTATATCATGCTGGGCCATGTTTTCTGGGACCGGGAATTCTCCGCCGCCATGATGGGGATCCTGACCGAGGACGCCCTGATCGGCAATTACGACGACGACCTCTGGGAGCAGGTCCTGGCGGAACATGTAAAGACCCTGCCGCCCATGGAGATCAAGGTCTATCCGGAGGGATCGATCTTTGAGTTCGATTCGCTGGATGAGCTGCGCGAATTTGATGCGAACTATATTGATCATACCCACAGCAAGATCATGAAGAATATCGCGAAGGCCCTGGAGTGCCGGGAGAGTGATATCCTTCACTTCAAGGTGATCAAGGAAGGCCTGACCAATTCCTCCTTCGTGTTTGAGGTCCGGGGCGAGCGCTATGTGTACCGTCATCCCGGCGAAGGGACCGAGGCCATCATTTCCCGGGCGCATGAAAAGAAAGCCCTGGAGCTGGCCAAGTCCATCGGGGCCGACCCGACCTTCCTGTATATGAATGCGGAAGAAGGCTGGAAGATCTCCCGCTATGTGGAAGGGATCCGCGTTCCTTCCTACGACAGCTTTGAGGACTCCAAGCGGATCCTGAAGGTGCTGCGCAATCTGCATGCCAGGAACTTAAGCGTGGACTGGTCCTTTATGCCCTGGGAGGAAGCCTGCCGGATCGAGTCGATCCTGCGGACAGAAAAAGGCGGGATCGCGGACCGTGATTTCGACAAGCTGAAGGAAGCTGTGGAAAAATGTGTGAAGGCCTGCGAGGGGGATGGCGTCGGCGTGCGCTTCTGCCACTGCGATACCTACGCGCCGAACTGGATGCTGACGGAAGACGGACAGACGATCCTGATCGACTGGGAATATGCGGGCAATGCCGATCCCGGCTGCGATGTGGGAACGTATATCATGGATTCCATGTGGCAGGTCCGGGAGGCGGATCATTTTATCCGCGAGTACTGCGGCAGGAATTACAATGAGACGCTGCGTTTCCATTACCTGGCGTATACGGCCATCATTTCCTATTACTGGTACGTCTGGGCGCTATACCGGGAAGCCTGCGGGGCGGTCATGGGAGAGAGCCTGTACAACTGGCACGTCATGGCCGGCCGCTACAGCCGGTATCTGACGGAAACTTTTGATCTGTAAACATTTCAACGCGCGGGGCCACTTATGGCCCCGCTTTTTTGGTTCTAAGTCAATAGTTGGGGTGGGACTTTCCAACAGTCCCGCTCCTTCTTGCGTTATAAGCGGTTTGAAAAACGCAGCATCGAAT
>CADBSR010000070.1 GCA_902797385.1 uncultured Lachnospiraceae bacterium | reverse complement strand
CCCATCACAACGATATGATCCACCCTTTCCCCTGTCTCCTCCTCGATCCGGTAGACCTGCTCCAGCATTTCCCCCGGCAAAAGATTCCGGGAGAGGCCGTTCAGGGTCGAGGCACAGAAGCGGCAGCCCATGCGGCAGCCCACCTGGGACGACACGCAGACGGTGTTTCCGTAGTCATAGGGCATGAAAACGCTTTCAATGGCCTGCGCGTCCGGCAGCAGGAAGAGATATTTCCGCGTTCCGTCCTCCGATACCTGCAGGGTATGCAGCGTCAGTGCGGAAAGGGTATAGTTTTGCTGCAGCTGCTCCCGGAAAATGCGGGGCAGATTGGTCGCTTCTTCCAGTGTTCTTATTTTTTTCTTATGCAGCCATTCAAAGAGCTGAGCCCCCCGGTATGCCGGCTGGCCCAGTTCCCTGGCCGCCTGTTTCAATTCCTCTTCCGTCAGAGAACGCAGATCCATCATGCTTTCAATAAACTCCCCTCACAGGCGGCCTGTTTCCGCTTTCCGGAAAAGACTGATAAAAAAGCCGTCTCCGCCCAGATCTCCCGGCAGCAGCTGCCGTACGTGACCGGGCCGGGCTGTCTCCTCTTTTTCTCCCGGCAGCGTCCATGCCTCGGGCAAAAGGCCCAGTTCCTGTTCTATATACAACGCGTTGTCCGCGTTTTCTTCTTTACTCAAGGTGCAGGTGGAATATAAAAGCTTTCCGCCCGGTTTCACATAGCGCACCGCGTTCGCCAGGATCTTTCTCTGCAAGGCCGCCAGCTCCCGGATCTGCTCCGTTTTGACGCGGTATTTGATCTCAGGCTTGCGGGACGCAGTCCCCAGGCCCGAGCAGGGCAGATCGGCAATCACCAAATCAAAGGTGTTTTCAAAAGATGCTTCGAAAACCGTCGCATCCGCCTGACGGACTTTCAGGCAGGAGAAGCCGCTTCTTTTTTGATTTTCACGGATCAGGCGGCATTTGCCCTCCGTGAGATCACAGGCGATCACTTCGCCCCTGTCTTTCATCCGATCCGCTGCATGCAGACTTTTTCCGCCCGGTGCGGCGCACAGATCCAGCACTTTCCCGCCGGGCAGGGGCGCGGCGGCCAGGACCGCCAGCTGGGCGCTGATATCCTGGATCTGCACTAGGCCCTCCCGCACTACGCGTGTTTTTTCCAGTGGGACTGCCGCTTGCAGCGTTCCGGGCCCGTTTTCCCCTTCCGAGGCTTCAGGCGCCTCCTCTTTCCTTTTCCGGATTCGCAGTGCGAAGGGGAAAAGAGGGTGCGGCTCCGCTTCAAACCCGTCTGCCTCCAGCAGCCGGACAGCCTCCTCCGGGCGGATCCGGCTTTCATTGACCCGCAGCCAAAGTGTCGGCGCTTCCAGGAAATATGACCCGGCCGCCAGGGCTTTTTCTTCTCCGTACAGGTCAGAAAGGGCACGGAACAAGGGCTCAGGCAGGCTTACAGCCGCCGCGCCTTCCGGCTCCTTCCAGACATTCTTTCGGGCGGCAGCGCGCAGCACGCCGTTGGCAAAGCCGGTCAGCCCCTCTCCCAGGCGCTTCCGGACCAGCTTGACGCTTTCATTGACAGCGGCCGAAGCCGGGACCCGGTCCATATATAAAAGCTGGTACAGCCCCATGCGCAGCACGCTCCGCAAATACGGCTTCATGCGCGCCAGTTCCACCCGGCTGACCTGGGACAGATACCAGTCCAGGGTCAGGGCACGGGAGATGGTCCCATGGACCAGGGCCGTTATGAAATTCCGCTCGCGGCTGTCCGTCTCCGGTGAGTTGCGAAAAGCTTCCTGCAGCAGTTCGTGACTCTTGTCGCCCTCTTCCAGGGTTTTATGAATGATTCCGGCCGCCACCGCCCGGCTGTTATTCATGACTTTCTCCCCATACTTCTCCGGGATTTACGGCATAGCCCCGCAGATAGGCATCCGTCGGCATGGCTTTCTTTCCCTCCGGCTGCAGCGCAAGGATCCGCAAGATCCCTTCTCCGGTCTGGATGTCGATCCCTTCCTTCCCGGCAGCCAGGATCTCGCCCGGTCTTCCGACCGACTTTTCGTCCGGAAGCTGCCTGCAGACAGAAGCTTTTGTGATCTTCAGGCGTTTGTCATTTCGGAAAGTATACGTCCCGGGCCAGGGATCGAAGGCTCTGATCTGCCGCTCCAGCACTTCGGCCGCAAGGGTAAAATCCAGCTTTCCCTGCTCTTTCCGGATCAGTCCGGCATAGCTGCTCTCTCCTTCCTGCGGACGGGGCGAAAGCAGGCCTGCCTCCAGCGTTTCAAGGGTCTCCGTGATCAGCTCGCCGCCCAGCACAGCCAGTTTTTCCGTCAGGCTGCCGCCGGTTTCCTCGGGATCCGGTACCAGTTCCCGCTGCAGCAGGATATCGCCGGTATCCAGGCCGGCATCCATCTGCATGGTCGTAACCCCCGTCACCGTCTCACCGGCCAGGATCACGGCTTCAATGGGAGAAGCGCCGCGGTATTTCGGAAGCAGCGACGTGTGAACATTGATGCAGCCAAAACGGGGCAGGTCCAGCACACGCTGCGGCAGGATCTGTCCGAAAGCGGCCACGACCCCGACGTCGGCGGGATGCGCTTCCAGGTACTCCCGCAGCCAGGCGACATTTTCCTCAAGACGCAGCCGCTCGGGCTGGAAGCAGGGGATCCCCTGCCGCATGGCTTCCTCCTTGACAGGCGAGACCTGGACCGCCTTGCCGCGTCCTTTTTCCCGATCCGGCTGCGTAATGCACAGCACGATCTCATGGCCCGCCTTCAGCAGGGCTTTTAATACGGTCCGGCTCAACTCCGGTGTTCCCATAAACAATATACGCATGAACGCTCCTTGATGCGGTTTCCCGGTAAAATGCGGCGAAGGATCCCAAGACCTTTCAAGTGATGGGATCCTTCGAAAAGAATCTGTTATGGCAGACGGATCAGCCTACGATCGCGACCGTTTCACGGGCGATCGCCAGCTCTTCGTTGGTCGGAACGACCATCGCAATGACCTTCGAATCCGGTGTGGAGATGATTCTCTCCTCACCGCGGACGTTGTTGGCTTCCGGATCCAGTTTGCAGCCCAGGAATCCCAGGTAAGACAGGATCTCGGCGCGGACAGCGATATCGTTTTCACCGATACCGGCCGTGAAGCAGATCACGTCCACACCATTCATGGCGGCCGCATAGTAGCCTACGAACTTCGCAACGCGGTAGGTGAATACATCCAGAGCATCCTTAGCGCGTTCATTGCCTTCCTTGGCCGCCGCTTCCAGATCACGGAAGTCGCTGGAAACACCGGAGATACCCTGTACGCCGGACTTCTTGTTCAGCACATTCAGGACTTCCGCCAGGCTCATGTTTTCCTTGGAAGCGATGTATTCGATGATGGCCGGATCCAGACCGCCGGAGCGGGTGCCCATGGTCAGGCCTTCAAGCGGCGTGAAGCCCATGGAAGTATCAACGGATTTGCCGCCGTCCACCGCGCAGATGGAGGCGCCGTTGCCCAGGTGGCAGACGATGATCTTCAGGTCCTTGATGTCCTTGCCCAGGATCTCAGCAGCCCGCTTGGACACGTAGCTGTGAGAGGTACCGTGGAAGCCGTAGCGGCGGACGCCGTACTTGGTATAATATTCGTAAGGCAGGCTGTACAGGAAAGCCTTGGGCGGCATGGTCTGATGGAAGGCCGTATCAAATACGCCGACCATGGGAACGCCGGGCATCAGCTCCTGGCAGGCACGAATACCGATGATATTGGCGGGGTTGTGCAGGGGAGCCAGCTCACTGCAGGCTTCGATTTCCTTAATGGCCTCTTCGGTCAGCAGCGTGGACTTGGCGAACTTTTCGCCGCCGTGCACGATACGATGTCCTACCGCGCCGATCTCGGCCAGAGAGCCGATCACGCCGATCTCGGGATCCGTCAGTTTGGACAGAACGCTGCTCACAGCCACGGTGTGATTGGGCAGCGGATCTTCAAAGACGTGCTTGGAGCCGCCGGCGGGGGAATAGGTCAGTCTTCCGTCGATCCCGATGCGCTCGCACAGACCCTTGGCCAGGACCTGCTCGGTCTCGGAATCGATCAGCTGGAATTTCAGAGAAGAACTTCCGCAGTTGATAACCAGTACTTTCATGTTATGTGTGCCTCCTTAAGACTATCACGAATGTCAGACGACGCGTAAAATTATAGCAAATCCGCCTGTGAAACACAAGGACAAAACCGCCTCCATTCAAAGATTTGCGACTTTTTTGGAAAAATTTATCTTTTCTTTACAAACGAAAGATTCCGTACTATAATACAAACATCATCTGTGCCGGATCACCGGCTTGAAAGGAAGGTATTACTATGGCGTTTTGTCCGAATTGCGGCGCTCAGGTTGAAGAAGGCGCCCCTGTATGTCCGAATTGCGGAACCACATTCTCCGCTCCCCAGACCGCTTATCCGGTCGATTCCAAGGACCACACTGCAGAATTTGCTCCCCAGGATATTTCTGAAAACAAGGTCTTCGCCATGGCGGCAAACCTGATGGGGATCGTTGGCGTTATCATCACGCTGCTCGCTGCTCAGAAATCTCCCTATGCTATGTTCCATGCCCGTCAGTCCATGAAGATCTCCATCTGCGAGATCCTCTGCGGATTCATGCTGATCGTTCCCTTCCTCGGCTGGATCGCGGCACCTGTCTGCCTGATCATCCTCTTCGTTGTCCGGATCATCCTCTTCTTCCAGGTCTGCAACGGCCAGGCCAAAGAAGCTCCGATCATCGGCAACTTCGGTTTCCTGAAATAATTCAGGCTGCGATAAAAAATAGAGACGGTTCGCCGTCTCTTTTTTTATTATTGCGTTGAACTGAGTGCTTCCCGGATGCTCCTGGCTGAGAGCGAATCCTTTTCCGGATCATCTCCCAGCAGGGTCCGGTAAAAGCCGCCGACCCGTGCATCGCCGAGCATATAGTAGATCTGCTTGTTTTCCTCCCCGATCCGAAGCAGCGCCTCCCGCTCCGCTTCCGTCCAGGACGGAACCGACTGCAGCCGCTCAAACAGCATATGCGTTGTGGCAAAATTCCGGCTGCCCGACAGCGCCTGAATCAGGCGTTCCTTCTCCCGAACCTCCGGGGTGGCGCGTTTCTGTTCGCTGCGTGCGAAACTCTCCATTTCATTCTTTAACGTGTAATGAATGGCCTCCAGCTTTTCGTTGACAACCGTCCGCTGGATAATGCTTTTGACCAGGAAGTCCAGGGCGCTGTCTTCCCGGTAATCCGCCTCTGCAAAATACTTAATGCGGTTTTCCTTCAGCATTTTGTAGACCTTCCGCTTGCCGGTCTCCGGATCAAAAACTCCGATCGAATAGCCGCCGTATGCATTCACCAGCCGCAT
>CADBSR010000069.1 GCA_902797385.1 uncultured Lachnospiraceae bacterium | reverse complement strand
ATTTCTTTTCCCGGATCTGTGCTTCGAGCGCAGGGATCAGGCTTTCCAGGACCATGGTTGTCTTGCCGGAGCCGGACACCCCTGTCACCACGGACAGGCGGCCTTTGGGGAAACGAACGGACAGCGGCTGTACGGTATGGATGGCTGAAGTCTCCAGCGCGATCTCTCCCAGGTCAAAAAGTGTCTTTTCCCCGCTATCACCAGCCGCTCTTTCTTCTTTTTTCGGCCGCAAAAAGGGTCCGATCTTTGAATCCGGGTTTTGGGCGACGTCAGCCACGCTGCCCTGCGCGATCACCTGACCGCCGCCGGCCCCGGCCTCGGGCCCCAGCTCGATCAGCCAGTCTGCATGGGAAAGCACCTGCGTGTCATGATCCACCAGGACAATGGAATTGCCGTCGGCCACCAGATCATCCATCACGCCCTTTAAGCCCTCCAGATTGGAGGGATGCAGACCGATGGACGGCTCATCCAGCACATACAGGACGCCGGTCGTCCGGTTTCTGACCGCCCGGGCCAGCTGCGTCCGCTGCCGCTCTCCGGTCGACAAGGTGGAAGCCGCCCGATCCAGCGACAGATACGAAAGGCCCAGATCCACCAGGCGGGCCGCCGTATGCAGGAAGGATTCGCAGATGCTGATGGCCATCGGGCGCATTTCCTCCGGCAGAGAAGCCGGAACGCCCTTGACCCATTCGATCAGTTCCGAAAGCGGCAGTGTGCAGACTTCATCCAGGGAGGCGCCGCGCAGACGGATCGAACGAGCCCGCTCGGAGAGCCGGCTCCCGCCGCAGCAGGGACAAGGTCCCTGTTTCAGGAACTTTTCCACCCGCTTCATGCCCTTTTCATCCTTGACCTTGGAGAGGGCATTCTCCACAGTATAGACGGCGTTGTAATAAGTAAAATCCATCTCCGCCGCAACGTTGGTCTTTTCATTGGTATAGATGAAATGCTGTTTTTTGGCCGGGCCGTGCAGAACGATCTCCTTTTCCTCTTCCGTCAGATCCCGGAAGGGGATATTCGTCCTTACGCCAAGCTGCCTTGCAATATCCTTCATCAGCGACCACATCAGGGACTGCCAGGGTGCTACGGCGCCCTCATCAATCGAGAGAGACTCATCCGGGACCAGTGTGGATTCATCCACCTCGCGCACCACACCCGTTCCGTCGCAGTTCGGGCAGGCGCCGCTGCTGTTAAAGGCCAGGTCCTCCGCGCCTATCACAGGTACGAGTGCCCCGCACACCGGACAGTACACGTCTTTCTCGGCTGCAAAATTCATGCTCGGCGGAACCTCATGCCCGTTGGGACAGCGGTAATGTGACAGCCGCGAAAACATTAATCTCAGGCTGTTCAAAAGTTCTGTGGATGTTCCAAAAGTGCTCCGGATCCCCGGAACACCCGGCCTTTGGCGCAGTGCCAGGGCGGCCGGCACATAGCGGATCTCATCCACCGCCGCCCGGGAAGCCTGGGTCATGCGCCGCCTTGTATACGTAGAAAGAGACTCCAGATACCGTCTGGAGCCTTCCGCATATAATACCCCGAGGGCCAGCGAGGATTTGCCCGAACCGGATACGCCGGCGATCCCCACGATCCCATGCAGCGGGATATCGACATTTACATTTTTAAGGTTATGAACCCTGGCCCCCCGGATCTCAATGGCATCCGGGATATTCCGTCCGTTTCTGATCAAGGTCATTCTCCCCTCGTTTTTAATGCAGTACCGCGACATTATACCATGAACCCGTTTTTTCTTCCATGCCTTTTACAAAAGGCCCAGAACGATCAGAAGCTCTCCCAGGGAGTAGGTCAGCATGACGGGGAAATGCGTTTTCAGTCGGCTCTCCTTATGAAAACGCACAAAGAAGAGACTGCAGTCCGAAATGAAGAAGAGGATGGCGCCGACAGCCGTCAGCGCGGTTCGGGGCGAGGGATCACTGATCAGACGGAAGAGGGCAAAACAGTTCATGGCCCCGTTCAGGAGCAGGTAAAACGCCATCGGATAAAAGAGCTTTTCGGGCAGATGGGGCTTTAATCTGGAGAAAAGGATGGCAACGACCGTGATGAAAAAGGCCGACAGCAGCAGGATCCATCCGGTCTCGATCCTGTCAAACTCTATCTCCCGCCCGTAAGCCGCAATAAAGAAGGCATGGCTGATCATGAAGGCTATGCCGCCGGCGGTAAACCACTTATTTCCCTTCGGGATCAGGAGAACATCCCCCAGCCAGCTGAAAAGAAGGGCCAGCACAACGACCGCAACGACAGGCTCTGCCGAAAAAAGGTAAAAGCCGAGCAGCGACAAGAGCAGAAACGGCTTGGTCCGGTTCCGCAGCGGCTTATCCTGTTTTGCCGACGCATACAAATGGATCCCTACGAAGATGATAAAGAGTCCTAAAAAGATTAAACGCATATCCCATTCTCCCGATACACTGCCTGCAAGCTCCCTGAAGGGAAGACATAATTTTTCTCATTTTTATATTATCACGAACCTGTCACGGAGCGCAAGGGTCTTTTGTCTTCCATGCGGCCAAATTCAAAAAGAGGCGGTGAAAAACGCCTCTTTCTCGGGATTTTCTCTATTCTTTTTGGGCAGCCGGCTTCGCCGCCAGGATCTCCTCCAGTTCGGCGGCCGCCTGTGAAAACGAGTGAAATACGATCCCGGAAAAACCGAGCTTCCGGGCGCCTTCCACATTGGCCGGGACATCGTCCAGGAAGACGGACTCTTCTGCTTTCAGGCCGTAACGCATGAGAAGCGCCCTGTAGATTTCCGCCTCCGGCTTTAACTTCTGCACTTCATAGGAGATCAGTTTTCCATCCGCAAGCTTCAGGAAGGGGTAGCGCGGTTCATTGAAGGCAAAGGAGCATTTGCCGTAGTTGGACAGGATATAGATCCGAAAGCCCCGCCGCTTCAGCCGCAAAAGCCACGCCATGCTGTACGGCATGGGATAGGTAATGGAGGAAAGATCATCCCAGAGGCGGTCCACTTCCGCTTCAAACCCGGGGACGTGACGCTTGAACAGGGCCCGGATCTCCTCTTCTTCATACGGGATCCGGTCACACGAGGCCCACAGAGCTCCGAAAATCTTCTCCCGGAAGCTCTGTCTGGCAGCATCCGAAAAGCCCAGCGTCTCCATACAACGCTCCGGGAAGAAATCGACCAGGACCCCGCCCAGATCGAAAACAATATTCCGGATCCCGGATTCACTTGCCTTGACACCGCCGCCCTCCCAGAACGTAAGTAGCTGTTTTTCGATCTCGGGTCCCCACCAGTCCCGGTAACCGGCCCGGGTCGGATGGACATGATCTGCCAGGTAAAGCGCCCTTTTTTCTTCGGGCAGGTCATTGAAGGCCGCCTGCTTCCAAAGGTCGATCAGGCCGAAGCCATAGACGGCCTGCAGTTCCTTAAGGCGCCGGACCAGGTCGTCATAGGGTTCGCTTTCATAGCGGGCGCTTGTAAAAAAGACGACAGGACAGTGCCAGGTATTCTCCACATATTGGATGATGGCATCAATAGCACCCAGCGTCGTTTGGGTATCAAAGGGCTCATGACCTGCCACTTCCCCGGGCGGGCAGTGAAGGCGGGCGTCATTGGTGGACAGCTGACAAAGAAAAAGATCAAAGGCTTCCTGCGGATCCAGGCGACGCAGCCGCTCTCCGTAAGAGTCTGGATAGCTTTCTGCCAGCGTCGTGCCACTGACCGCTTCTTTCCGGCAAAACGCGCCGAAGCGGCGGCTGATATATTCCGCGATCGCCTCCCCACCGGAAGCATAGCCCGCAGCCAGGGACGAACCCAGAACGCATACCCTTTTCCCGGCCAGCGGGCTGTCCGGCATCCTTTGGATCGTTTGGAACGAATACGCTTCAGCATTGCCCGGAAGCATTTCATACTCTATCATACAACTCCCTTACAGGACCCGGATGGCTCGGCCGCAGGTCTTTAGGCCCTCCTCATCCAAACAGGGGCCTATTTTCTTAATTCTGTCGTCTTCCAGCAAAACATCTCCCGGAAAAGGGTCTGTTCCGCTTCCGTCATAGATTTTTGCGTTTTTGATCAGTTGTTTCATCGGATCGTTTTCTCCGTTCCTGTTTATGGGGGCAGTATAACACAAAAAGCAGGCTGGCGTCCATCCTGCTTTTTGTCTGTTGTACGGTATCGCGCTACGGCGAGGCCAGCCAAGGGGCTCTCATGCCGCTCTGTCAGTTCTGCTCTCCGAACAGTTCCGCCCGGATCCTTTCCACATACGCTTTCCGCCGCAGCGCGATCTGCTCATCCCCTTCCCCCGGGAAATGGATCCAGTAGTCTGCCAGATAACTGGACGCAGGATGCTGGAAAGGCACGATGATGATCTCAGTTCCGGAGTTTTTATACGTTGAGAGGATCAACCGCATCTCATCCACGGTGCATAGCGGCATTCGAAGCAGTTCTTCCCAGCTTTTTTCCCGATTGGTCCCAGACATAAGGCCATAATAATAGCTTTTCGCACTCATCTGCAAGACATAGATTTCCAGGCCTTTATCCGTCGGCAGATCAAAGTACTGTGGAACCTTTTCCCGAAGCTTTTCCAACTGGATGCTTTCTCCTTTCTCACTTTCTTTCTGTGTACCGGAAGGGACTGTCTCCGTAGGGGAAGCCACTGCTTCCGTCGAACTGTCTGCTTCCGTCGAACTGTCTGCTTCAGCCGGGATCCTGTCCGAAGCAGGATCTGTTAACAAACACACTGCCAGGACCGTACAAGCCGCTATGGCCAGCAGGATGATCCAGAAAGCAGGTTTTTTGTAATCCAGCACTTTTTTCACGCGCTCTTTCACCCCCGTTTCACCGAAAGCCAGCGGGCAGGGACGAAACGAGCGCGCCGGATGTGCGCAATCCAGCAAAGCCTGTGCATAGGCAGCCCGCCCTTCCCGCGTCATTTCGCGGATCACCGCTTCATCGCAGGCCATCTCCATATCGCGGCAGAACAAATGAAACGCGATCCATACAAGCGGGTTGAACCAGTAGACGGACAGCAAAAGATAGCCGATCAGCTTCCAGAAAGGATCCCTGTGACGTAAATGCGACTCTTCATGACGGATCACGATCGGAAGCGTTTCCTCCTTCAAAGAAGAAGGAACATAGATGAGAGGCTTCAACACCCCCAGGACAAACGGGGTTTGGATCTCATCGCAGGCCAGGGTCCTTTCCCCGATCCAAACGCTGGCAGAAACCTGCCTTTTCAACCTTATATAGGAGATCAGGGCATAGGCCAGAAGACCCACGGTCCCGGCGATCCACAGGAGGGAGGCGACCCCGATCACGACCTGCAGCGGGTTGACACTTGCTTCAGGGGCAGGACGCAAGGATGCAACGATCATCGGATTGACTACCCGATCGACGGCCTCCAGGCCCGAAGTAATCGCCGGCTGGCTCTGAAGTGCAATGTCCTGCGGGATCGTCTGACGACTAGGGATCAGACTGAAAACGCTTTCCAGGGAAAACGGGCAGGCCAGCCGGATCGCCACAAGACCCCACAGAAGACAGGAAATCCATTTGGGCGCTTTCCTGAACATCCAGCGGACCAGGAGAACCGCAAGGATCATCCAGCTTCCGGCAATGCTCAGGTTCAATAAGCGAAGAAAGAAAGCACTCATCCTTCTCCCTCCTTCCGGAAAGCATCGATCATCCGCTGTATCTCCTCCACCTCCTCGGCTGAGATGGTGTTGCGGGATATAAATGCCGCCACAAAGGCCGGCAGAGATCCCTGATAGGATTCATCTATGATCTGTCCGCTTTTTTCGCTGTAATATGATTCCCGGGAGACAAGCGACGTCACGATCCCCTCCCGGTTCTGAAGCAGTCCCTTTTCGCAGAGTTTACGCAGGACTGTGTAGGTAGTCGGCCTCTTCCATCCCAGCTCCGTTTCACAGAGCTTCGCCAGTTCACCGGAAGAAATCGGCTCATGATCCCATACAATACAGGCAAATCGTTCCTGTATGGCCCCAAGTTCCGGATTCTGCATGAAAACACCTCCTGTTCAGCATGTAGTTTACTCGAATAAACTACCGTTAGTTTATCCAAGTAAACAGCCTTTGTCAAGTGTTTTTTGAGAGAATTTAAAAAAGCTGTGAAGGTCCTCATAAAGGAATGCCGCATGAAATCGAAGAACTGATTTCATGCGGCATCTTAGGTCTTGCACAAATCTTTCTGTAGCAGATGCTTGATT
>CADBSR010000068.1 GCA_902797385.1 uncultured Lachnospiraceae bacterium | reverse complement strand
TTTCCTTCAGCGTGGTTCCGTAGATCAGCGGGCGGGCAAACGGCGGCGCCTCGACGGAAAGATGCTGTTCCGGGATCACAGCCTTTAATCGTTTGCCCCGAACATCCACCTCGACCAAATCATCGGTCAGGGTGTCGGAAGCAATATAGCAAAGACCGATGGAGCGCTTCGCGACAGCGTCCGTAATCACGCTCTCCAGCCCCTCTCCTTCGGCCACATAGTACGGAACCATGGTTCCGCTGGTGACCCAGCCGACCTTCCTCTCCCCTTTGTAGATCTCCATGCCGGCCCGAATGACGCCCCGGTCCAGGAGCGCAATGGGGAGGATCCGATACGGCAGGGCTTCGCAGTCCGAAAAGTCGCGGTTCATGATGCGAAGGAAGGCCTGCCGCTGCTTCATCAGCACGTCCTTGGCCACGAAATCACCCTTCTGCGGCGCGAAGCTGACGGCAAAGCGGGCTACACCGGCGGAGTAAATGGGCATCGGCTTTCCGTCCGGACCGACTCCCATCTCATGTCCGTACAAAGGCAGTCCCGCCTCCAGACGCAGCGTGTCCCGGGCTCCCAGCCCGGACGGTCTGGCACCCAGTTCAATCAGACGGTTCCACAGCCAGGCGGCATCTTCGCTCTTTACAAAGACCTCATAGCCCAGGGGTTCACCGGTATAACCGGTCTTGGCGATCTTGACCGGACGGCCTTCAAACAAAAGGGAGTTCAGACGGTTTTTGATCGGTTCCACCGTAACCGCTTCCCCGCCGGACAAAACCGTCAGGATCTCTTTGGATTTCGGTCCCTGAACCGCAATGCAGGCCCAACGATCGGATATATTGGTCAGGCGGCAGTCAAAGCCTGTAAGCAGCGGTGTCAGATACGTCAGATCTTTCTCAATATTGGCTGCATTGACGACCAGCCAGATGCTTTCTTCATCAAAGCAATACAGATACGCATCATCCACCGCACTGCCATCCGGCGCCTGAATGATGGTATACTGACTGCGGTTTAAATCCAGCGCTTCCACATTGCTGGTCACCACGTGCTGCAGAAAACGGAAGCGGTCTCCCCCCTCCACAAGGATCCGTCCCATATGGGACACGTCAAAAATGCCGCAGGCATGCCGCGTATATAAATGCTCTGCGACGATCCCGCTCGGGTACTGAACCGGCATTTCCCAACCGCCGAAATCCACCATGGTTGCGCCGGCTTTCACATGTTCCTCGTACAGCTGCGTTCTTTTCAGTTCGCTCATGTCACACCTCATTTACTGATTCATGTACAAAAGGCGCTCTCCCCCTTTCAAGGGAAGAGCGCCTCCGTTATCGGCCTGAGAGATTCCCCGCTCTGGCGGGTTGCACCTTCGGCGTGCCTAAGCACTTTTCGGAGTTCCGTCACGATTCGATACTTTTGCCTGAGAGTTTTTGCCCCTTCGGCGCCATTCGGTCTCTCTCGAATCGGTCATCCGGCTTATTCCGTTGTTTTCTGATTCCTTCTTATCACTTGCGAGCGCTTTTGTCAAACAGTTTTTTTGGTGACCATTCAACTTTTTTATGCCGTTCTTTTGTCTATTTCTCCAGTTTCTGCAATCGCTCTGCAAAATAGGCCGGCAGGGGGGCTTCAAACTCCATATACTGCCCGCTTTCCGGATGGATAAATCCAAGCAGTCCCGCGTGAAGATACTGTCCGCTTTCCGTTCCCAGACTATGGCCGCCATACAAGAGATCCCCAGCCAGCGGATGGCCTATGGAAGCCATATGGACCCGGATCTGGTGCGTCCGGCCGGTTTCCAGCCGGCAGTGAATCAGGCTGTACTTTTTAAACTCTTCCAGGACTTCATAGTGGGTAACGGCCCTCTTTCCCCCGGTCCGGTCCACCGCCATCCTCAGTCGGTTTTTTTTGTCCCGTCCGATAGGGGCATCGACCGTTCCCTGCGCCTCGGCAAAGTGTCCCTCTGCCAGCGCCGTATAGCGTCTGGTGATGCTGTGCTCCTTTAACTGCGCCGCGATCGATTCGTGGGCTTTATCATTTTTGCAGACCAGCAGCAGCCCGGTGGTATCCCGGTCGATCCGATGTACGATCCCCGGCCGCAGCACGCCGTTGATGCCGGAGAGCCGCCCGCCCGCATGAAACATCACGGCATTGACCAAGGTCCCGCTCTTATGACCGGGTGCCGGATGCACCACCATGCCTTTCGGCTTATTGACGACCAGAAGGCTTTCATCCTCGTAGACGATCTCCAGCGGAATGTCTTCCGCCTCGATCTGCAAAGCCTCGGCTTCGGGAAGAAAGATGCATAACTCCTCTTCTCCGTTCAGGCGGAAACTCTGCTTTTGTGCCTCTCCGTCCACCAAGACCAGCCCCTGGGTGATCAGTTTTTGGGCATAGGTACGCGAATACCCCTCCAGATATTCGGAGAGGTATGCATCCAGCCGTTTCCCGGCATCTTCCAGTTCCGTGACCAGCGTTATTTTTTCCATATGCGGATCTGCTCCAGGTCATCGTTCTTGTAAACAAAAACAAGCAGGATCGCCATCACGACGGCTGTCCACGTCAGGAAACAGTCCGCCAGATTAAAGACCGGGAAGGAAATAAATTCCAGATTCAGATAGTCGATCACATAACCAAAGCGCAGTCGGTCAATAAAATTCCCGATGGCGCCGGCCGACATCAGAATCACCCCCGCAGAAAGCGGGAAAAACCGTTTCTTTTCGGGGATCGCCAGATAAATCAGCCCGAAAAGGATCAGAGCCAGGACGGTCACCACGATAAAAAAGATCCGGGCATTCTGGAGGAGACCGAATGCCATCCCGTGGTTTTCAACATAGCGTAAACCAAGAATGCCGGGAATCAGTGTATTCCCGGCAGTTCCTTTCAGCTCCGCCTGTGCAAAAAGCTTGATTCTCTGATCCAGAAGGACCAGGGCTGCAACCCAGACCGGAGCCAGGACAAGATACATGACCGAATGCTTCGGCCTGCTTTCCCCCTTACTCATCGTATCTCAGACTGTTCCCGGAAACAGAGTTCAGCATGGACTGAAAATCTCCGGACAGCTCGATGCTGTTCGGCGTCACAATAAAGATATAGCTGGAGATCTTCTGCAGATTTCCGTCAATGGAGTAGCACGCACCGGAAGCAAAGTCAATGATCCGCTGTGCCAGTTCGACCTGAACGCCTTCCATATTGATGACGACAGCCCGTCCGCTGAGCAGCATCTCACAGATATCCCGCGCATCCTCAAAGGACGTCGGGCGCACCATGCTGACTTCCATCAGGGTGTTGGCGCCCCGGTTGCTCTGCCGCATGGCCGTCACATTGTTTCTGCGCGCAGCCGGCTGGCGGACCGGTCTTGCGGGTGCTTCGTTCTCCTCATAAACCGGCTGCGGCTTTCTGGCAGGCCGCGCCGGAGCTTCTTCCTCTTCTTCCTCTTCGGGATAATCGGTTTCTTCTTCCAGTTCATCATCGTCATACAGACGCATAGAATTCAGAAACTTATCGAAAATGTTAGCCATGATCTTTCTCCCCTTCTCCGATCATATTCTATTCTATTATATGGGTCCGCGACAGTCTGTGTCAAGCGTCCCTTTCATGATTCTGTTACTTTTTCAGTGCAGGATCTGCCCCGCGGTATACGCCGATGCATTCAGCAAAAGAGTGTCATAGGTCGCGACCCCGTTCTGCGTTCCCTTTTTGACCAAAAGGTATTCGGCATTCTGTTCCAGGATCTCGATCGGACTGAATACGGTAAAGCCGGAGTTGATCTGATACACGCCGGTCATCTGTGTCGTCAGGCGGACGGTATACCGATCCTGCGAGTCCTGCCGTATCAGTACCGTTTCTGCCGGAAGCGATTCTCTGCTTACATAACAGTACGTTTCATCCCGGTAATAAATGGCAGGCTGTATGAAACGGGCGGTCTGGTCACTGCCGTTATAGACTTCCTGCAGGAAGCCACCGCTGTTGCCGTCAGAGATCTCATACTCTCTGGGGATCAGGAAAACGCTCTCCGTTACCTGACAGCTGAGCGGGATCTTGTACCCCCGGGCGCCGGCCTGATCGATCCGGATCTCGGTAAATCGGTCCGAAGCGAACTGCACCAGATACCGCGTCATACTGATCTCCAGCAGGTAGCTTCCATCCGCTCCGTTGATCACCCGACAGGGCGCCTGTGTATTCATGCCGGACTTTAAAAATGTAAAACTGACGGAAGTTTTGTCGCTGTAATAGGCGGCTTCTTCCGCTGAAAGAGGGATCACCAGGGTCCAGTCCTCGGAATCCACAAGCTTGTAAAGGAAATCCCCGACCGTGACCAGATCCGCCGTACGGGTCCGGGCATAGCGGGTTCCGCCAAAGTCGGCCGCTGTCAGTTCGCCGGCTGATTTGTTTTCATAACCGTCCTGGTAATACAGCACCAGTCCGCTGGTATCTGCTTTGTGGACGTGGAAAAACTCATTCAGGGATGCGTTCTGATCCAGAACCGCCAGGGACGCACTGCCGATATGCGACATAAAGAACGCATTGATCAGATCTTTTCCTTCATAGATGGCCGGAAAACGGGCGCCGGAATACTGTTCCGCCACGGTTTTCAGGCGGCTCTTCAGATTCAGCAGCTCTTCCTGGCTTAAGCTCTGCATATCCGACGCATTGCGGATGGCTTCACTGTAAGTTCCCAGTTCATCCACGGAATTGACAATACTGCCGACGCTCACGTGGGACACCTCCGGTGCGAAGAAGTCCACATAGCCCGCCCAATGGGACACGACGGGGATCTCATGCCGCAGCAGGATCGCATGGTAGCTGGTAGAGCTGCTGAGGCTTTCCTCCCGGCCGACCGTAAACGACGAATAGGTTTCCCGGGTCGCGTAGCGGATCACAGAGAAAATCAGATACATAAAAATGAAGAGGAATACGATCAGGCCGACATTCAGCGTCGTCTCACGACGAAAAGGAAGGATCTTTCCTCCTTCCTTCCGCGGACGGCCTCCGCCCGTTCTTCTGTTTTCTGTACCCGAAACAGCCACTTACTTTCCTATCTTACAGGGCAAGCGTCACAAACGGACGAATCTCCTCCGGCAGTTTGTCACTGTCCATCGAAATGCTCAGGACCATTCTGACCCCGAATTTCTCGCTGATGATATCAATATCCTTAATGGCCTCTGCCAGTTCCGCATCCGATTCGATCGAGGTCAGCATCAGGAAGCTGTCCAGGAACACCGTCTCCAGGTCATGATCCTGGGAGATGATGCCGCAGAGGAAACCAAGAAATGCTTCCATGGAATTGTTCACCGGGTATTCCGAAACATTGATCAGACGGATATTCCGGTTCAGTTCGAACATGTGCTTGCTGTTCTTATCCAAATAAACGACGGTGCCGTGCGCATTCTGCATTGCTTCGTTGGCCATCGCCAAAAGATGTTTTGTCTTTCCTTTGCCCTTGTTTCCGGCAATGATCTGAACCATAATGAATTGTCCTCCTTAAGATGGGATAATTTCTGTTATATTATAGCGGCTCCTGACTAAAAACACAAGCCGAAAGTGCGTCTTTCCGTGAAAACTTCTCTTTCTTCAGTGTTCCGCCTGATCCGCCTCATGTCGCTGCAAAGCCACATTCATGACCAGGCCCAGACAGATAAAAACACTGAGCAGGGAACTGATCCCGTGGCTGAAAAACGGCAGGACGACACCGGTATTGGGAAGGATCCCGCTCGTCACGCCGATATTGATGAAAACCTGGAGGCAGAGGAAGGCGGCGGTTCCTGTCGCCAGCAGGCGGCCGGCCTTGTCCGCCGCTCTGGAGGCGATCCGCAGACACATAAAAACGATGAGGGCAAACAGCAGAATGACCGCCAGAGATCCCCAGAATCCCAGCTCCTCTCCCACGACGGCAAAGATGAAATCGCTGTTTTCCTCCGAGAGGAAGTTCCCTGCCTTGACGGAATCAATGCTGGTATTGAACAGGCCTTTTCCCTGCAGACGGCCGGAAGAAATGGCCATGACAGCGCGGTCCTGCTGATTGGTCAGACCGCTGGCCGAGTATTCGTCCGGGTTAAAGAAGCTGAACAGCCGGTTCAGCATGTACGGCTTCAGGATCAGCGGCGAGGCCCGCATGGAGTCCCAGAGCAGGAAACCGCCTACGGGGATGAGGGAAAGCGCCAGTCCGCCGATCCATTTGTAGCTGACCCCGCTCACGTAGAACATGATCAGAAAGATCAGCGTGAACGTCAGTGTCGTGGAAAGATCCGGCTCCATGAAGATCATGATGGCCGGCACTGCATAAAGCAGGATCCCCAGCCCTACCGTGGACCATTTATTCAGATCCGCTTCATGCTTCTGGAAAAACCAGGAAAAAAAGATGATCATGCCGGCTTTGGCAAACTCCGACGGCTGCAGGCGTCCCAACTGCGGAACCTCCAGCCAGCGTGTCGCCCCCTTCAGATTGACCCCGAGCGGAGTAAACAAAAGGCCGAGCAGCAGGAGGAAGAAAGCATAGATCAGCCAATGGAATTTCAGCCAGAAATGGTAATCCGTGATTGCCAAAAATGCAAAGATCAGGCCTCCGATGATCATGCCCAACAGCTGCCGTCGCAGATTTCCTTCACTGTCCGCATAGTTCACGAGCGCGCTGCTCAGAACCATATAGCCCAGAATGCACAGAGCCACAATACAGAGCAGCAGGCCGATGCTGAAATTCTTCAGTTTGTATTTTTTAAACGCAAACATGCCACTCCTTACCGATGAAACAATCCGCCCCGGCGTCTGTTTAGAGCCGGCATCGGGATCGCCATGCCGCACATACGGCCGGCGATCCTCTCGATCGCTCTCCCGCTCTTGCAGCCGGTTCCGACTACGGGCTCACCTTTATTGCAGGCAATAATGGCCTGCACATCCTCCGGGACCACCCCGACCAGGTCCGTTCCCAGTACCTCTGTAATATCCTGCGGCGTCATGGTGATCCCATGCCGCAGCAGGGTGTAGCGCAGACCGTTGAGGAGAATAAACCGTCTCCTGATCCCTGCCTCCTCCATCAGATGCAGGACCTTATCGGCATCCCGCACAGACGGAACGACCGGCTGCGCCACCACGATGCCCTCGTCAGCCTGCCCGATGGCCAGGCGGAAAAAAGGGCCGATCCCCGCCGGTGCATCGATCAGGATCAGATCAAAGTTTTCCTTTAATTCATGGATCAGGCGGGCAAAACTGTCCTCCGTTACAAGCGAAGGATCCAGATTCTGGGCGGCTGCCAGGACAGATAAGCCCGGATATCTTTCATCCGTTGTCAGCACTTCCTGCCAGTCCAGACTGCCTTCGAAGTAATCTCCCAGATGGTCCAGCACTCGGTTTTCCATCCCCAGCATGACGTCGATATTTCTCAGGCCCATATCCATGTCCAGAAGGGCCGTTTTTTTATTCTGTTTTGTCAGTGCAATTCCGAGATTGGCTGTCATGGTGGTTTTGCCCACGCCGCCTTTTCCGGATGCGATCACGATTACCCGTCCCATGATCTCTCCTGTCATTCGTTGATCTCATTGCCGCCTTCGTCGATGGCTTCGCCCGAAAGGATCTCATCAAAGCTGAGATATCCGTAATAGTAATTGTAAATGAAGCGTCCCAGCTCGGATGCGTTTCCGGAAGTGTATCCGTGCGGGATCATGACGCTGACACTGATCTCGGGCGCTGAAAAAGGCGCAAAGCTGACGAAGGTCGCATTGTCCGGCCTTGCCTCGCTTTCCTCGGAGGTTCCGGTCTTGCCGGCCGCATCGACGCGCCAGATCTCATTGGACAGGTCCTCGCCCATGACAGCCATATGCATGCCACGCCAGATACCTTCCCAGGTATCGTTACGCAGTTCTGTCTTTTCCTGAAGCGTCCCGCGGTAGGTCTGGATCAGCGCTCCGTCAGCCGACGTAACATGATCCAGCAGTGTCAGGTTAAATATATTTCCCCTGGTCGCGATAGCGGTTGCATACCGTGCCAGATGAGAGCATGAGAAAAGGTTGGTGCCCTGTCCGATCGCACTCGTCATGGCGGAAGTATCCGAAATAAAGGGTTCATATTCCGCGATCTCCACCCCCGACTTTTCGCCGAGTCCCAGCAGCTTCGCATAGGTCTGCAGATGGTTCATACCGACCGAGTCGCTGTATTCGCCGTCCTTCTGCGCCAGGGCAAAACCCATCTGGGCAAAAAAGACATTGCAGGAGAACATCAGCGCTTCACTGACGTCAATGGAGCCGTGATTGTCCGGATAGATCCAGCAGCGGACTTCCATACCGGCTTCCGCAAAGACGCCTGTCGTTTTGAGTTTTGTCAGGCTGTTGATGATCCTTTTTTCCATGGCGGCAGCCGCCGTGACCATTTTGAAGGAAGAACCGGGGGCCGTCCGGGCCTGCGTGGCAGAGTTAAACAGCGGGGTTGACTGATCCTCCACCAGGGAAGTATAGTATCCGCTTTCATAGATCCGGTTGTTGTCATACCCCGGATAGGAAACCATGGCGGTCACCTTGCCCGTGTTTACGTCGACGACCGTTGCCGAGGCCGAATACGGGTCAATGGCAAGCTGAGCCGGTGTGATTTCAATGCTTTTGATCTTGTCCCGGATAAACTCATACGCGATCTCGGAGGAACGCATTTGCAGGCGTTCCTGGTATTCAGGGTCTGCTTCCAGCACGCCCTGTTCAAACATGGCCAGCGCAATATCGCAGCGGTTGATAGCGCCCGCATAGATCAGCTTTCGGTACAGCTCCTTGGAAAAACCGTCGGAATCCTTCAGCTTTCCGATGATATAGTCGATCAGGGTCCGGTAGACTTCCTCCGAGCTGCTGTATTTGTCATTTAAGCCCAGCAGCGTCATGTCGATCCATTCCCGTTCCAGGGCTCCATGCAGATATTCCTGAAGACTGATCGTCCCTTCGACCCGGTATTGTTTGTATAAGGCAGTATCGGTATCGATCCGGGACCGGATCAGGATCTGTTCATCCAGCAAAACGTCATAGAGCTCGCTGAAATAGGTTTTCATGTCCTCGTCCAGCTCGTTGTAGACAAGGGCATAGGGATCCAGCAGTTCCTTGCGGATGGTGGAAAGAACACTGTCCTGCCGCTGGGAAAAATAATAATAGATCCGGGCCTGCGCGGTGCCCGTTTCTGCTGTCACAAAGCGCTTCAGATCCAGAACGTTGTTATTGATGATCTGGAAATAGGCCTGCTTGACAGGGATCAGATGATCGGAATCCTCCGGATCCACGTCTTCATTGACAAGATGATTGATCAGGATACCAGCCAGCTTCTGCTCCAGCAGATAGTAGATGCCCTTCTGCAGCTCCGCATCGATCGAAAGGTATACGTCGTTGCCCGCGACAGGGGGCGTATAGCTGCCCTCCTGCTTGACCTGCCCGGTATTGTTGACATAGATCGTACGCTGTCCGCTTTTCCCGTGCAGCTGCTGCTCCAGGCTGGCTTCGATCCCGGTCTTGCCGATGATGTCCCCGGAGAAGTACTCTCCGCCTGCCGCATTCAGGGCCTCTATCTCTTCCGTGCTGGCATAGCCGGTGTAGCCTAAGATATGGCAGAGATAAACGGCATCGTTGTAGACGCGCTTATAACTCTGCTCGATTTCGACGCCACCCAGTTCTGAAGCATGCTCCAGGACCGCTGCGACCGTTTCCTCGCGGACATCGCTTGCGACCAGCGACGGAACATAGCGGGTATAATAATTCGCATACATGCTGTAGCGGATATAAAGAAGCTTCAGCCGGGTCTGCGGACTGATCTCATAGGTGCTTCCGTCTTCATTTTGTCCGATACCGAACTTATCCGCATAGAAATCCACGATCTCCTGGGCACTGGTCCGGACCTCTTCCTCGCTCAGCTGGCTGACACTGGTCCGCCCGTACATATCACGCAGGAAACGAAGTCTCGCGTTTTCCGACGAAAAGCTTTCCTGCAGAACGCCGTTTTCATCGTAATAAATGTCGAAACTGCGGGCCACTTCTTCCCCGAAACGATCCAGGATTCCAATGAGCCGCAGCAGCATCTGATTCCGTTCATAACCGTTTCGATAGCTGCCGTCGTCTGATACGATCACATTGCGGATCAGCTGGTTATAGGCCAGCAGCTTTCCGTTGCGGTCATAGACCCGGCCCCTTGTCGGAGAAATGACGACCGTCCGCGTTGTGATCTCTTCCACGTTTTCCTGCGCACTGGCCCCCTCCACGATCTGCAGCCGGTACATGCGCAGCAGCAGGGTCCCGAAAAGCAGCAGGAAAATAAGCGTGACCGGAAACAAGCGGGAGGTCACGATCTGTTTCAGCTTATAAACCAGAAAATCCAGCAGTTCCTTAAGCATAGTCCTTGGACCTCCGGATCTCCCACTTTTCAATCAGGGCTTCCACCTTTCGCAGCAACGGATACAGAAGAAGCGTCATCAGACCGGTGTATAAAAGCTCCGGGATCGCGACCGAAGTCAGATACGCACCAAAGCCTCTGTATCCCGGGATCAGGAAGGCAAAAAGATAAGTCCCGATATGGTAAGCCAGCATACTGAACAGGCAGAGGATCAGAGGCATATTGACAAAATCCGTATAATACAGATTGCCGAGCAGTCCCATCCCATAGCCCAGGACGGAATACATGAGCGCTGAAAAGCCGATGATGTCCCCGAAAAAGACATCATTCAGCAGGCCGCAGAAAAAACCGATCAGCATTCCTTCCAGGCTCCCCCGTATAAAACCGAAGGAAAAGACCAGGATCAGCAGCAGATTCGGGACCGTCGCGATAAGAGAAGAAGCCGCAAAGATATTGTTCTGAACAAGGAAAAAGATCAGGATCAGGGCTGCATACGAAAGGATCCGCTTCATGCACTTAATCCCCCGTTTCCTTTAAAGCGAGGATCACAAGGACCGTATCCAGATTGTCAAAATCCGCCACCGGCCGGAGGGTCCCCGTCCGTGTCAGCTGGTTGTTGTCTGTTTCCAGCGTCTCCACATAGCCGATCAAAAGACCCGGCAGATAGCGGTCGCTGATATTGGATGTCACGACCGTATCGCCCACGGCGACATCCGCCGCCATGGAAACATTGTTCAGATCCAGCAGTCCGTCACTGTAGCGGACAAGACTTCCGGCCACCACAAAGTTGCTCCCGTCCCGGGTACTCATGGCGCTGACATTCTGACCGCTGTTGATGATCGATTCCACGGTGGCATAGTTTTTCCCTACGGCCGTCACATAGCCCGCCAGTCCGCCGCCGGCCATGACGTTCATCCCGACAACAACACCGTCATCTGTTCCCCGGTCGATCATAAAGGACTGATAATAATTGCCGGAGTTCTTTCCTATGATATGAGCGCCTACGGTCTTGTATTCCGGATACTGCTCCTGCATTTTGAGCAGTGCGCGCAGCTCGTTCAGTTCTTTTTCATTGACCTTCAGCCGGGCATTCTGCTGACGCAGGACCGCCATCTCCTCTTCCAGTGTCTGCAGCCGCTCCTGCACCTCATTCAGTTCCCGAAGCTGTTCCAGCCGGCCGAAAATACGGCTGCCGACCCGGTTCATGCCGCGCTGCATGGGCATAAGGACCTGATTGACACCGTTTCTCAGGACAGAATTGAAGCTGGGACTGAAGGAACTGACCAACATCAAAAACAAGCAGACGCCGATGAGGATCAGCAATCCGCCGCGCGGTCCGCTCTTTTTGCGTGGTACATTCATATAAGCAACTCCTGATCAGCGGAGGAAAGCAGTCCTTCCTCCCGCATACTGATATACGTGTGATCTCCGATAATGATATGATCCATAACCGGAATATGCAGAAGCTCTCCCGCCCGTGCCATCCGGCCGGTCATGCGCACGTCCGCCTCCGAGGGCGTCGGATCACCGCTGGGGTGGTTGTGCAAAAGAACCAGATAAACGGCCCCGTAGCGAAGCGCCTCCATAAAGAGCTCACGGGGAGAGGCAAGCGAAGCATTGACGGTGCCCCGTGACAGGATCTTCTCATATAAGAGTTTGTTCCGGGTATCAAACATGGCGACCCGGATCTCCTCCTGCGGCAGATAACACATGTCTTCCATGAAATAAGCCGCAATGGAGGCCGGATCCCGCAGGGAGACCATCGGTTTTTTCCGTGAGCGGCTGATCCGCCGGCACATTTCCGCCACAGCCAGCAGCTCTACGGCTTTTACGGGACCGATTCCGGGAATTTTCTCCAGTTCCTTCCGGGACAGATTCATGAGACAGGGCAGACCCGTCTTGCCTCCGTAGGTCTCCAGAAAGGACCTTGCCACCTCAACCGCTGTCCGCTCCCGGGTCCCGGTCCGAAGGATCACGGCTAAGAGTTCCGCGTCCGAAAGGACGGCCGGGCCGTCTTTCAGACATTTTTCATAGGGCCGCTCGGAAAGCGGCAGAGATTTCATTGTGTTTTTTGTACTCAAATATCCTCCCCCGGCTCTCCAAACCCCTTGGGAAGGATTTTATTATATCACAGCGCGAGGCCTGCGTCCACCAGTTTCTGCAGGGATTTAAGGACACCGATCTTGGCATGCTGCCAGGTCAGCCCACCCTGGAAATAGATATTGTAGGGTTCCCGCATGGGACCGTCGGCCGAAAGTTCGATGGACGAGCCCTGAACAAAGCAGCCGGCTGCCATGATGACCGGATCCGGATAGCCTGCCATTTCAGAGGCGACCGGCTTGACAAAGGAGTCGACCGGAGCCGCCTCCTGGATCCCCGCGCAGAAGGCGGAAAGATTCTCCGGCGTCTTCAGTTCAATCGCCTGAATGATATCATAGCGCGGGGCGGATGAGGCCGGATGAACTTTAAACCCGGCGCTCTCGTATAAGGCAGCCGCAAAGACAGCCCCCTTTTCGGCACTGGCCGTTACGGTCGGGGACAGGAAAAAGCCCTGGAACAGGGAAGCGTTGATGCCCAAAGAAGCGCCGACATCCTTCCCGAGGCCCGGTGCCGTCAGACGTTTGGCGCAGCGCTCGATCAGATCCGCCCGGCCGGCAATATAGCCGCCTACCGGTGCCAGACCGCCGCCCGGATTCTTGATCAGAGAGCCGACAATCATATCGGCGCCGTAATCCGACGGTTCTTCACGGCAGGTAAACTCGCCGTAGCAGTTGTCCACCATCACGTTCAGATCCGGCTTGACAGATTTGATAAATCGGATCAGTTCCCCGATCTCTTCCGGAGAAAAGGTCCTTCGGGACGAATAGCCCTTGGAGCGCTGGATCGTGACCAGCTTGGTTTTCTCTCCGATCGCCGCCCGGATCCCGTCAAAATCAAAGCCTCCGTCAGGCAAAAGATCCACTTCCCGGTAGCTGATCCCGTTCTCCGCCAAAGATCCGACGGAAGGCCGGATCCCGATCACCTCTTCCAGGGTGTCATACGGTCTTCCGACCGGGGAAAGCAGCTCGTCCCCGGCCCGCAGGTTCGCAGACAGGGCAATATATAAGGCATGGGTTCCGCAGGTGATCTGAGGACGAACCAGGGCATCTTCGGTGTGGAATGTATCAGCGTAGACCTTCTCCAGCGTATCGCGTCCCTGGTCATCGTGACCGTAACCGGTTGTTCCAAACATATGATAATCCGCCACGGCGTTCTTCTGCATGGCGGCCAGAACCTTTAACTGATTATATTCTGCGATCTCATCGATCGTCCGGAAGCGTGCTTCCAGAGTCTTCAGGACCGCCTCCCCCCGTTCATATACTTCTTTGCTTATACCGAAACTTTCATAGGCTTTCAGCACTTTAAGCTCCTCCTGATGTGTTTTTCCGGAAAAGTATAGCACATTTTTTCAAAAATGGCTTGCTTCTTTTCGACTTTCCTAGTATAGTAGATTTACCTGCCTTTAAACGCAGTAAGGAGTTGCAAATATGAAAAATTTTACCGGTTTTTTAATCAGACAGCAGCGTTTGCAGCGGGGTTTAAGTCAGGAGGCCCTCTGTAAAGGGATCTGTGCCGTTTCATATCTGAGTAAGATCGAGCAGGGGATCGGGAACCCCAGCCCCGCCATCCTGCAGCGGCTTCTGGAAAAGCTGCAGATCAGCTACAACACGAATGAAGAACAGCTCAAGCAGGCCAAGGCCATGCTGGACGGCTATTTCGATAAATATTTCCATTCGGAAACGGCAGAGAAAGAGACCACCTACCTGAAGCTGCATCAGCGGGAAATGGAAAACAGCGAGCTTCACTTAAGCTGGCATCTGTTTAATTTGTTCAGCCTGATCCAGCGCCATGGGAAAAATGCCCCGGTCTGTCATCAGGAAGTGGCTTATCTAGCCCGTTTCTACGACTATATGGAAACGGATCAGCTTTTCCTGTACTATGTCGGTGCCGGCCTGGTCGAGTCCGACGATCAGCTGGAAATGCTTCGCCTCGCGGAGACCATCCGGCCCATCAGCTTTGTCCGTCAGAGCATGGCCGAAGTCTACTACAGCCGCAAGAATTATATGGACGCCATCAGTGCGGCCGACCGGGCTTATGCCACGGCCGCCGAGGAAGGAAGCCTTCCCATCCTTCTCTGGAGCAGCTATCTGCTCGGCGCCTGCTATGCCAATTTCAACGATCTGTCCTTTATGCTCCGCTTCTACAAGCGGGCCAAGGAACTCTCCCGCGGCTATGATGCTTCCATCTCCAGTCTGATCGATTACAATATCGGCACTGCTTATGTGGAGCACCGTCACTATGAGGAAGCGATCCCCTATCTGCTCGCTTCGTTGAGCCCGCATGACCTGGTTTCCGACGAACAGAAGCTTTTGGCCTCCCAGAAGCTGGCCCTTTGCAATTTCGAACTGGGCTATGATTCCCTCGCCTTAAAATATCTGGAGGAAGCCGCGGCCTACCGCAGCGAAACCATGCCGGCCATCTATGACCAACTTCTGTATTTCACCAATCTGCACTATGTTCAGAACGACCGGACCTCGGCAGAATACGAAAGTGTCCTGAAGGAGCTCTACCAGAGCAATGAGGATTCCATAAACGAAGGCTATCACCGTCTTCTGGCCGGCTGGCTCATCAGCCTCTATACCACGCAAAGGAAGTACAAGGACGCCCTCGCGATCCAGACCGAACATGCCTATGTCTGAGTTTTCCGGCAAAACTTTCGCAAAAGCCTCCGTCCCGGCGGGGGCTTTTCCTGTAGACCCCAGGACCGGCTTTACGGAAGAATGCCGTCTGTGTCCCCGGGAATGCGGCGTCCGCAGGGACAGTGAAAAGGGAAACGGTTTCTGCCGTTCTCCTTACACCCCCCAGCTGATCCGGGCCGCCGCTCACTTCGGGGAAGAGCCCTGCATCAGCGGACAGCGCGGAAGCGGAACGCTGTTTTTTACCGGCTGTCATCTCTCCTGCGTCTACTGTCAGAATCATACCATCTCCCGGCGCATGATCCCGGGATATCCGGCCGACGCGGATACCCTCCGTCAGGTCATCGATTCTCTCCTGGAGCAGGGCGTCCATAATATCAGCTTTGTCTCCGCCTCGCATTTTTCCCGTCCCATTGCCGCTGTATTGCAGGGGCTGAACCTGCCTGTTCCCGTAGTCTGGAACTGTTCCGGCTACGAGAGCGTAAGTGCCTTACGGGAGCTGGAAGGACTGGTGGATATCTATCTTCCCGACTTTAAATATGCCGATGAAGCGCTGGGAAGGCAGCTCTCCCTGGCGCCGGATTACCCCCGTACAGCGCTGGCTGCCATCCGGGAAATGCTGCGTCAGACGGGACCGTTTTGCCTTGGCGAGGACGGTCTGCTGAAAAAAGGGGTCCTGATCCGGCACCTGATCCTGCCCGGGTATATTGAGAATACCCTGCGGGTCATCGATATTCTGGAAGATGAGCTGCCGAAGGGAGCCTTTCTCTTCAGTCTCCTCGGCCAATATACACCGATCCGCGCTTTACAGCAGGACGGCTCCCTGAAGCGCTTTCCCACTCTGCAGCGAACCCTGACAAAAGCGGAGTTTGACCGGGTCTGGGATTATCTTTCTTTCTCTTCTCTGGAAGACGGATACGTGCAGGAGCCCGATTCAGCCGGCGAAGAGGCGATCCCCGCTTTTGACGGGACCGGCCTGCCCCTTTCCTCTTTTTCGCAATAAAAATGATAAAAACTCCCCAGCCGGCGTAAAGGACTTGCAATTCTGTGCAAATATGGTATGATCAAAGAAAAATTCTGAAATGTGGGAGATCACAAGAATGAATAAGAAAGATTTTGTTGCTGCCATCGCAGAAAATGCCGGACTGACCAAAAAAGAAGCTGAAGCTGCCGTCAAAGCCACCTTCGCCACCATCGAGAAGGCCTTAGTTGCCGGCGATAAGGTCAGCATCACCGGTTTCGGTACTTTTGAAATTCGCGAGCGCAAGGCCCGCAGCGGCAAGAACCCTCGCACCGGCGAAAGCGTTGCCATCGCTGCCTGCAAGGCACCTGCCTTCAAGCCCAGCAATGTGCTGAAGGACAACGTGAACGCATAAAGGATCTGCCCAAGCACACTTCATCCTGCGCAGGATGAAAATCAAAAGCCGCCTGATTCCCAAAAGGACAGGCGGCTTTTGGTTTATTGATTATATCGCGGACTTCTTGATGCCCTTTTCTTTCCCCTTCCAAATCCGTACCCCGTAAGGCGCCAGCATTTTCGGGGCATTGGGACAGCTGTCATAAATCAGACGGTCCTCCTCACTTTGATACTGCGCTTTTCTTTCTTTTCTTCCCAGATTGGCCTCTATGACATAGCTGACGCCGTCCAGAGAGCGGCGATAAACAAAAGAGTCTTTCTTTTTCCCGAGTACTTCAAATCTTCCGTAAGCAAAGCATTTCTCCCGGTGCCGCAGCTGTAAAAGGAACTTGTAATCCCGCAGGACGTCCTGCCGCACAGACTGTTGCTGTAAGCCTTCATGTTCCGGGAGCAGCTTGTCATTCCAGGGCAGAAGGACTCTTGTATGCTCTCTCGTCATGGCATTTAAGGTCCTTAGAAGCTCTTCTTCACTCATCTTCTCCCGATTCTCCCGGATAAAGCCCTTGGCTTCCACATCTGTGATCTGACCGAGCTCCGTAAAGACATAGTTGGACAGCCCCATTTCATCCCCCTGATAGATAAACGGTGTGCCGGGCAGGGTCAGCTGCAGGACCGCCAGCAGCTTGGAGAGGGAACGGTGATATTTCGGATCCCGGCTTACCTTGCTGGTCATGCGGGGATTGTCATGATTGTTGAAAAACAGGGACAGGCGGCAGTTCGTGCCGTAGTTTTCGATCCAGTCCAGAATATAGTCCCGGTAATAGTTCAGGTCGTACTCGTAATCATCCTGTTTCGTATGGCCGGGGGTCTCCAGATGATCAAAAGAAAACACCATGTCCAGCTCTTTTCTCTCTTCGGCCGTGACCGCCCGGCTCATGTTCATGCCCAGACCGGGCGTCTCCCCCACAGAAAACGCGCCGTACGGTTCAAAGGCCTCCCGGCGGATCTCCCGCAGATATTCATGCAGATGCGGACCGTAGATATAATGCTCCACCCCACAGAATCCGATCATGGCCCCGATGGTTTCATCGCCTGCCGGCAGCCCCGGATCCTTGGAAATATAATTGATCACATCCATGCGGAAACCGTCCACGCCCTTTTCCAGCCACCAGCGGATCATCCGGATGATCTCCTTGCGGAGCGAGGCATTATCCCAGTTTAAATCCATTTGTTTGGACGAAAACAGGTGCAGTCCCCATACTTTTTCTTCCGGGAAATAACGCCAGGCAGGGCCGGAAAAGAAGCTGGTCCAGTTGCCGGGTTTTTGATTTTCTTCTCCTGCCTCAAGGAAATACCAGTCTCTTTTGGGTGAGGCTGGATCTGAAAGCGCCTCCCGGAACCAGGGGTGCTCGTCTGAGGTATGGTTTACCACCAGATCCATAATCAGGCGCATGCCGCGTTTATGGACCTCCGAAAGCAGTCGGTCAAAATCCTCCATGGTCCCGAACTCCTGTAAGATCGCCTGATAATCCCGGATATCATAGCCGTTATCGTCGTTTGGCGAGTCATAGACAGGGGACAGCCAGAGGGCATCGACCCCCAGTTCCTTTAAGTAGTCCAGCTTCGAAAGGATACCGGGGATATCTCCGATCCCGTCTCCGTTTGTATCGCAGAAACTGCGGGGGTAGATCTGATAAAAAACAGCCTCCTTCCACCAGGCGGGCCTGACCGGCTCCGCAGAGGCTTCCACCGTTTCCGGATCCCGCTCAGCCAAGGTCAGGATCGCCTCCCAAAAACCGGGCTTTACTTTCCCCGCTGCGGCTTTCGCCAGTGTTTTTATTTTCAGACGGGATATCACGGGATTCGTGAGCAGACTCTGCGGGAGCCCTAACTGCAGAAGAACCTTGTTGGCCAGATCCTTTCCGACCGGGGACGCATACAGATCATGTATTGTACTTTCCATTGTAAGCATGGCAGGACCTCGTTTGTTTTTCTGACTTTTTCTTTTTTATCTTACCGCTTCCCGGCCCTTTTGTCACTACAGAAAGGCTCTTTTAACAACATTTTTTAAGAACTGCCTATTTTCCTGTGCTTTGGGGCGCTGTATAATATGCAACGTATGATTTTATAATAGCTTTCAGCTGCGAGGATTTGTACTTTGAAGAACCTCACCCATCAAGACAAAACGAAAAAGCCTTCCCTTCTGTACCGGATCGTACGGGGACTTGTGAAGCTGTTCTTCCCGAAATACACCGTATTCGGACAGGAGAAACTCCCGGACGGTCCCTGCATCATTGTGGCGAATCATTCCCAGATAGCCGGCCCCATCCTGGGTGAACTGAAGATCCCCGGTGATCATTTTATCTGGTGCAGCGCGGAAATGATGCATATAAAAGAAGTACCGGCCTATGCCTACCGGGATTTCTGGACAGAAAAGCCCGGCTGGATCCGGTGGTTCTATAAGATCCTCAGCTATCTGATCGCGCCCCTTTCGGTCCTGATCTTCAACAATGCGCATACGATCCCCGTTTACCGGGACGCCAGGCTCATCTCAACCATGCGGGAATCCACCAAGAAGCTTTCCGAAGGCTGTAAGATCGTCATTTTCCCGGAGCATAAAGTTCCATACAATAACATCGTTTATGCGTTTCAGGATCGTTTCGTGGACCTGGCCAGGCTTTACCACAGGAAGACCGGGAAAGACCTTCTCTTTGTGCCGCTCTATATTGCGCCTTCCCTCAAGCAGATGCACTACGGTGACCCTGTCCTGTATAACTCAGAAAACGATTCTGAGACGGAACGGGCCCGCATCAGTCAAGAGCTGATGCAACGGATCACGGATCTGGCCTTGTCCCTCCCCGAACATACTGTAGTGCCTTATGTGAATCTCCCGAAAAAACAGTATCTCAAAAATATACCTCTGGAGGTTTTCAATGATTAAAAAAAAGCGGGTCGACTACAGCGGTTTTTCCCTGAAGCGTCTGAATGAGCCGCGTTTTGCCCACGCCAAGCTTCTGGCCGGCTGGATCGCATATTTTGCTCTATACTTTCTGACCGAAAACCTGATCCCAGCCGATCGTTTTCACGTGATCCACTGTGCGCTGGATGACATCATCCCTTTTAATGATTTTTTTGTCATCTTCTATGTCGGCTGGTATCTGCTGGTTATTTTGGGTCTGGCCTACACCTTTTTTTACGATGTGGAAGCCTTTAAAAAGATGCAGATTTTTATTATGATCACGCAGGGGATCGCCATGCTCTGTTACATTGTCTATCCCAGTATCCAGCAGCTGCGGCCGGCCGAATTTCCGCGTCAGAATATCCTGACCTGGATCATGGGACTGATCTATGCCTTCGATACGCCGACCGGTGTCTGCCCTTCCCTGCACGTTGCCTATTCCCTTGGGATCCTTTCCGTTCTTTTGAAAGACCGGGATATTTCCCGTTGGTTCAAGGCTTTTCTCATTGTTTTTGTCATTATGATCTGCCTTTCGGTCTGCTTTGTGAAGCAGCACTCTGCCGTGGATATTGTGGCCGCTCTGCCGGTGTGTCTGATTGCGGAGATCATTCTTTACGGAAAAGACTACTGGTTGCCGAGATGGCAGAAACGTTTTGCCCGTGCCCAAGCATAAAAAAGATCAGCGGAGGATTGGAAAATGGATAAAAAGATGTTACTGATCATCAATCCCGTGGCCGGCCGGAAACTGATCCAGAAAATGATCCTGCCGGTGGTTCGCCGCTTTATGGACGCGGGATATCTGGTCAGTCTGTGTGTGACGGGGAAAAAGAAGGAAGCCACGGAGCTGGTAAGACAGCATGGAGCCGGGGTCGATCTGATCGTGGCAGCCGGCGGAGACGGAACCCTGAATGAAGCCGTGGCCGGGATCATTTATGAAGGTTTGGATGTTCCCGTCGGCTATCTTCCCTGCGGGACCGTCAACGTATTTGCCGCCGCCCAGGGAATTCCGACCGAGATCCTGGCTGCGGCCGAAGCGGTAGCCGGTGGTACGGTCCGTTCGGTGGATCTGGGAAGCTTCAATGACCGCTTCTTTACGACCTCTGCCTCCTTCGGTGCTTTTACAAGAGCTTCCTACAGCACCGATCAGGAATTAAAAAATCACCTGGGCTATGGTGCTTACATCCTCGACAGTGCCAACGACCTTTCCAAGCTCAGGACCTGGCCCGTCCGAATGGAGCTGGACGGGACACCTTTGGAAGGGGAATATATTTTCGGTTCCATCAGCAACACGCAATCGATCGTGGGGGTGATTCATTTTCCGCCAGCGCTGGTCGATGTCTGCGACGGAAAATTCGAAGTGCTTCTTGTCAAAAAGCCTCAGACCCTGACCGACTGGCAGCAGATCATCTATGCTCTCCTCTCAAAGGATTACAATTCGTCTCCTCTTATCACGCTTCGTCAGGCAAGTCATATCCTGGTGGATAATCCTGAGGATCTGATCTGGTCTTTAGACGGAGAAGGCTCCGAGCCGTCCGGCCGGATCGAGATTCAGGCCTTGCCCGGAGCGCTTCATTTGCAATTATAAAGGGGGATCGGCCCTCTTCTATTCAAAAAGCAGGTCGCTGAAGGAGAGCTGATTGCTCTCGGCCATATTGCCCAGGATCCCTAACTGATACATGGTATCCACAAGGGTCGTAGATAGCTTGCTGCGCTGCAGCAGGTCTTCCCGGGATAGGAATTTTCCTTCTTTCGCCGCCTCTTCCAGGCTGATGGCCGCCTGCTCGCCCAGACCGGCAATGCTCATGAAGGACGGCATGATCTTTCCGTCTATGATCTGGAAGCGCTTGGCCTTGGCTTTGTAAATATCGATCGGCATGAATTCATACCCTCTCGCATACATCTCTTCTACCAGGCGCATATCGCGCATCACCAACTTTTCCTTATCCGACAAGTTGTCTTTGTTGCGACGGAAAAGCTCCAGATTTTTCGCGAGTTCTTCCTTTCCCAGACACATGAGGGCATAATCAAAACCGTCTGCCCGAATGCTGTAATAGGCGGTATAGTATTCCAGCGGATGATGGACCTTGCAGTAGGCAACGCGCAGCGCCATCATGATATACGCGGCGGCGTGCGCTTTCGGGAACATGTACTGGATCTTTTCCGCTGACCCGATATACCAATCCGGGACACCGTGCTCGATCAGCTGCTGCTTCCAGTCAGGCCAGTTCGGTTCGCCTTTTTTCGCGACCTTTCCCTTGCGGACGCTCTCCATGATCTTGAAGGAAAGCGCCGGATCCATCCCCTTCGAGATCAGATATAACATGATATCGTCCCGGGTGCAGATGGATTCCTTTAACGTTGCCGTTCCCTCTACGATCAGATCCTGCACGTTGCCTTTCCAGACGTCGGTGCCGTGCGCGATGCCGGCGATCCG
>CADBSR010000067.1 GCA_902797385.1 uncultured Lachnospiraceae bacterium | reverse complement strand
CGTTCAGCCAGTAAGCCTGGTAGCGGATGTTGTCCGGATCATCGATCAGTTCCAGATCCGCCAGTAAGGGGTTCATGACATTGATGCTCAGCACGACTTCGGGAGCGGGGGCTTCCGTCGTCTGCGGTTCCGTAGGAGCCGGGGTGGTCTCCGGAACCTGTGTCGTAGGAGCTACCGTGGGCGCCTGTGTGGGAGCCTGGGTAGGCGCCTGCGTCGGGGCCTGCGTAGGGGCCGGGGTGGTCTCGGTGGTACCGCCGCCACAGGCAGCAAGTCCCATGACCATCGCCAGCGCTAATACAAGAGCCAGTAGTTTTTTCATTTTCTTCTCCTTTCGCATTATACAATGCACTTTGCTAATATATCACAAAAGTCTTCGCTTTTGTAGATGATCCTGATAGTTTTTTTCATTTCAACGAATAATCATTCTGCTATATTGTTTATCTTTGGGCAAGGCGCAGAACGCGCTCCGCGTCGTCCGGCCCGAACAGGCCCAGGCCGCCCGCGTCCATGGGGCCCCAGGGAAGGGCAAACGCCGTCAGTTCTTTTATCACTTCCTCTGTCAGTGTAAAGCCCAGGCTTTCCTGCAGCCGTACCGGCAGGCCCAGCTGCTTTTCAAATTTTTCAAGTCCTTCCGCAGCGCTCTCCGCCTGCCACAGATCGGCCAGCCGTGCCAACTTGTCCGGGATCACCCCCTTTTCCTCCAGGAACGAAAGGTACGCAGGGAAAATGGCGGCCATGCCGGCTGCGTGCGGGATATCGTATTTGGCGGAAACGGCGTGCTCGATCAGATGCGAGAGCCAGTTTTCATCATGGCCGACACCCAGAACGCGGCTCATGGCCAGGATGGCACACCAGAGCAGATTGCTTCTGGCATCACGGTCCTCGGGCTTTGCCACCGCGATGGGAGCCCACTTGGTGACGGTCCGGATCAGCGCGAAGGTCATCTCGTCGCTGGCGTCCCGGTTCGTGTCTGCGTGCAGGTACTGTTCCAGCAGGTGGGACAGGATATCTGCCGCGCCGAGCGCTGTCTGCCTGGCGGACAGGGTCACGGTCAGCTCCGGATCGCAGACCGAAAGGACGGGCCGCAGGGAGGGATCGGAGTAGATCAGCTTCTGCGTGCCGGCCTCGTCCGTCAGGACAAAGCTTTCATTGCCTTCGGAGCCGGTGGAGGCGATGGTGACCACCAGCATCAGCGGCAGCACCTTCTTTTCGGGTGGCCGGCCGGTCCCGACATAGTCCCAGATGCCCCCTTCCGAAGGGTTGGCCGCCGCCAGTGCCGTCGCCTTGGCGGCATCGATCACGCTTCCGCCGCCCACGGCCAGGATCAGGTCACAGCCTTCCCGGCGGGCCATCTCAGCGGCCTCGTTGACTTCCCCCTCTTTCGGGTTCGGCCGGCAACCGTCAAAATGCACGAAGGGGATCTTCTTCTCCGCCAGATCCGCCATCAGTTTCCCTGTGACGGGGCGGATATGCGCCGAGGTCATCAGAAGGATTTTCCCGGGGTTGAAGGAAGCGGCATAGTCGTCCGCCTTTTCGCTTTCTCCGGGGCCGAAAACGATCCGGGTCGGAAAGCTGAATTCAAAAGATGTATAAGGCATGTTTTACTTTTCCTTTTTCCCGGCGACGCTCAGGATGGCGCCCAGGGCGCACACGACCATCACACCGCACAGAATATAAAGCCAGCCGGCATACCGTCCGTACAGAGCCGAACAGATCGCCGTAACGATCACACCCAAACCGGAAGACAAAAGGTTCGCCGCGGAATAGATCCCGCTGCGGTATTCGCTTTCCGAGTAAACCGCCAGCGCTCCCTCCATGCTGCTCTTTAAGGCGCCGTAGCCGACCGCCAGCACCAGGGTCGCCGCAATGGCCGCCCAGTACACACCGGACGGGACGCCGATCATGAGGCCGAAGCCGGCCAGTGTAACGGCGCCGCTCAGCAGGATCCCCTTCACGAGGTTTTTGCTGCCGAAGCGGGGATTGATAAAGATCATGGCAGCCAGCATGCCGCCGTAATAGACACTGCCAAGGACGGAGCTCTGCATGGTATCCATGCCCATGCGGTCCGCAAAGTAAGGGACAAAATACAGGCTGTAGTTGGTCCCCAGATTCATGTAAACACAGAAGAACACATTGGCGAGGGTAAAAGCCCGCGCGACTTTATGGTCCTTTAAAAAGAGCAGGGCATCCCGGTAAGGCTTCCAGAGCCCGCGGATCAGGTTCCCGAAGGAGATCTTCTGTGCTCTGGCTTCCGATCTTACCTTCTCTCCCACTCTTGTTTCTTTCAGTAAATGATGACGGACCAGGATCATGGCGGTCATGACCGCAAAGGAGATCAGAAGGAAGGCCCCCTCCGCCTGCACCAGGCCGTGCCGGTCCACAATAAACCCGCCGATCGGTAGCAGCAGTCCTGCTACCACGGTTATGCCGTTGAACAGATTGAAGGCCACGACGCGGCCGTCATCGTCCGCGTCCTCGATCATGACCAGATAGTATGCCACGCTCATCAGGCGGTTCGCATTGAACAGAACCATGGCGATGAGGGCCAGGAAAAAACTGTCCGCAAAGAAATAGATGAGCGGCGGGATGGCGGAAGAAAGCAGATCAAAGATCAGCGTCGCATTCCGTCTGCCTAACCAGTCCACCACCGGAGCAGACAGGAAGGAGAACACGGTCGCCGCCACCGTCCCCGCCACCATGAGCGTGCCGAGCTGGGCGTCCGTGATCCCCTTTTCCAGGAGGTACAGACTGATATAATAGGTGTAGAACATATACGGGATCGCCCAGAAGGGGTGCGCAGCGATACAGACCGCCGAGTTCCCCTTTAGTTTCCCGAAATATGCTTTTACCTTTTGCAACATCAGAGAGCCTCCGGATTCTTGGTTTCAAACAGCGTCCGGTTGACGGAAATCACCCGTTCCGTCACCGACTGAGGAATATCATTTTTGCCGGCATATGCCGCACAGAGCGCGCCCGTTAAGGCCGCGATGGTATCGGTATCGCCGCCAAGCTGCGCCATCTCCACGATCGCCGCCCAGGTCTTTTTCCGATACAGTGAAAAAAGCGTAAAGACTGCTCCGCAGACATCTGCGGAAGGCAGGCCCGTGCCCCATTCATCAAAGAGCAGGCTCTTCAGGCTGTCCTTGGGAAGGGCTTTGCTTCTGACTTTTTGCGCTGCCTCGGCACCCTTTTGCAGGCGTTTTACCGAGGACGGCGCACAGGACAGATACACCGCCCGCCGGATCAGCGTTTCCCCGCCTCTGACGGCAGCTGCCATGATCTCCTCATAGCTGCCGCCCTGCACCGCTTTCAGAAGGGCAAAGCCGTAGGCACCGGCCGCTTCCAGCGCTTCGGACGTATTGTGCGTCGGAAGCAGCGCGTTCACGAGCGCTTCCTCCAGCGCCTCTTCCGTCTGCTCCGGCCGGAAAAAGACGGCAGCCGGGGTACGCATGATCCCGCCGCAGGTGGTCCCGCCCATGCCGGCCTGAGCGGCCGGCGTTCCTTCCTCGATTGCCTTCAGCGCTTTTAATGAGCTCGGACCGATATAATGTTTGGCCACCGCATCCGTTTCCCGGATCCAGGCGTTTAACGCTCGGATGGTTCCCTCCAGCGTCACCGCGCCGTCCTTCCGGTATTCGGCCAGCAGATAAAAGTTCTGCTCGGTATCATCCGTCACCGTGCCGGTCGGCAGATCGCCGTGGGTATAAGACTGGTCCGAAGGCGTCAGGATATCGTGCTTCGCATCAAAAGGCAGGTCCTTTAACATCGTCCGGATGTCCTCCGGGCGCATGAACTCCGTCGGCATGCCCATGGCATCGCCCACGGCAAAGGCCTGCCAGGCGGCCTTCACGGCTTTTTCTATGCTTGCCCCGCGTCTCACGAGAAGTTTTCCTCCAGGAAATGATACGCCTTTTTCAGCTTGTTTTCCACATCCGTCATGTAGAACTTATACGCCGGCTCCAGCGTGTAAAAGCCCTGATAATCCTGATCGTCCAGCGCTTTGCGGATCGCCTTCCAGTCGAAGTTTCCTTCGCCGGCGGGCAGATGCTTCATGGTGCCGAAATCGCTCATATGCATGTGACAGGTCTTGACGCCGCGGATGAATTCCACCGGATCACCGTCCGCTTCTTTCACTTCGGTCGTATCGACCATCGGTTTGATATTCGGATGATCCAGGACCGCAATATAGTCCTTTAAAGCGGCCGCCGTGGGTGCCGTGCGGGGATGGTTCTCCATAGCCATGGTAAAGCCCATCTCGGCGCACAGGTCCGCATGCCAGCGGATATTGTCCAGGATCGGACGCTCCAGAAGATTGTAATACCCCTTTAAGGAAGGCGGATCGTGGGGATGGACCACCAGCACATGGCAGTCCAGACGCTGACCCAGGGTCAGCAGATCCTTTACATATTTCCGGCTGTCCTCGATCATCGTCTTCTGGCAGTTGTAAAGCAGACCGAACAACACCAGGGGATAATGGATGGATCCCAGCAGGATCCCGGTCTTTTCGATCTTTCGCGTCATCTCCTCGGAACAGTCGCTGATCGCCTGCGGCATCAGCTCAGCCCGGGGAAAGCCCGCGTCGTGGATCATTTTCAGCGCCACATCGCTCTCATACGGATACAGCGCACCGGTGGAGAAAGAAAATCTCTCCTGTCTTGTCATAAAAATCCTCCTTGCTGCGGCGGGCAGCCATAATGCCCGCCGCTACAAAATGACCCTCATCGATTCCTTCGCGTCAGAAAGATCGGAACGTGCTTATTTATCCGCGTCGATCTCCTTCTGCAGGGCGTTCACCGCTGAGGTCAGCAGTTCCTCGGAGGTGCCGCGATTCTTCTCCAGCTTATTCAACATGCTGCGGATCTCGGTATCCATGGTGCCCATCTGCTCAAAGTGCGTGTAAGCCCAGGTATAATCCAGCTGTTTGAAGGCAACGCCGTACATTTCATTTTCTTCAATGGCCTTCTTGACACTGTCCATCTCCAGCGCGGACTTGTGGATCGGCAGGTAGCCGGTGCCCAGCGCGAAGGCGGTGTTGTTTTCCACGTTGGTCAGGTAGCATAAATACTTCCAGGCCGCGCGGACCTTGGCTTCGTCGCGGGTCAGGATGACCAGCACGTTGCCGCCCAGCGCCAGGGAAGGCTGCGTAAAGTAAGGCATTTCAATGGCGCCCAGCTCGAAAGTGGTGGTGCCGTTCCACCGGGAGATCCGGTTGGAGGAAGCCGCAATAAAGGCCAGGTTCCCGGACAGGAAGGTGCTCTCGGCGTTGCCATGCTCACCGGCGGCCATTAAGCCGTCCGTGACCAGGGAATGCCAGAAATCCGCTACTGCAACGGCCTGTGCGTTGTTGAAGATGGGCGTGATCTCGCCGTCCTTATTGTCAATGATCTCGCAGCCGTTCTGCATCAGCATGGACTTGAACAGCCAGGCCTGGTCGGAGGTATCGAAGACCATGTTGCCGCCGACTTTTCCCTTCAGATCCTTCAGCAGGGTCTTGAATTCATCCCAGGTCTTGGGCGGATTGGTCATATCGACCCCGGCGTTCTTCAGAAGGTCTTTGTTGTAGTACAGGACCTGCGTGGAAATGCCGTAAGGCACGGCGCAATAGCCCTGGCCCATGTAGACGCAGTAGTCCATCATGCCTTCGAAAACATCGTTGATGTCGAAGCCGCTGCCCGTCTTGATCAGAGCATCGATATCGTAGTTGTCCTTGCCGCCGGTGTATAAGGGGCCGGCATACATCAGAGCCACATCGGGCGCGGTATCATTTAACTGTGCCGCTGCGACCTTGGTGGCCGTATCGCCCGAACCGCCGGTATAGGAAAGGTTCAGCTTGACGTCAAATTCCTTGGCGAATTTCTCGGACTGGGCCGTAAAGAGTTCGCCGCTGGTTCCGCTGACGGCATACCACACATCCAGCGTCGTGCCGGCAATGGAGACTTCCTCGGTCGGAGCCGGGGTTTCGCCCTGGGTGGCGTCACCGCCCGTTGCCGGAGGCTGCGTGGCAGGCGGCGCCTGCGTGGGGGCCGGTGTCGTTTCTTTGCTCACGTACTGACTGACACAGGCACTTAAAGTCCCTGCCAGCATGGCAAGAGACAGGATCACGCACAGGATCTTTTTCATGTTTTTCATACTTTTCCTCTCTTTCTTGATTATGACTTCATGCCGGTCAGGGTGATGGAACGGACCAGCTGTTTTTCAAAGAAGACGAACACGATCAGGACCGGCAGGATGGTCATGACGGCCGCCGCCATCATCACCTGATACTCCATGGAGGATTCCTGCTGCAGATAACGCAGACCGATCGGCAGCGTCCGGTACATTTTATCGTTGGTAATGATGAGCGGCCAGGTGTAGCTCTTCCAGTTGCCCAGGAAGGAGAACATGGAAGCCGTCGCAATGGCGCCCTTCGTGTTCGGGATAACAACGCGTGTCATGATGCGGAAGGGCCCGCAGCCGTCCAGCTTCGCCGCGTCGATCATATCCTGCGGGATGGAGGCAAAGTAGCTCATCAGCAGGAAGGTCGTAAAGGCCGTTGTGATCTGCGGAAGGATGATCCCGGCGTAGGTATCGACCAGACCCAGGGAAGAGACTAACAGATACATGGGGATCATGGTCACGACCATGGGAACGAACATGCTGGAGCGCATGATGGCTGCCATGACAGCCTGTCCCGGCCAGCGCAGATGCACTAACGAGTAGGCCGCCAGGATACTGATCCCGATCTGCAGCGCCGTCATGACCACGGTCGTCAGGATGCTGTTCCAGTAGTAACGCAGGAAGGGGATCATCTCAAAGACCTTGGCGTAGTTGTCCCCGTTCCAGACGGAAGGGATCCAGCGCGGCGGGTACTGATACACGTCCATCGTCGTCTTAAAGGAAGACAGGATCATCCAGACGAAGGGGAAGAGCATGATCACCGCGCAGATCATCAGGAAGGCAAAGGCGACGTAATGCCGGTCAAGGTTTGTGGTATTTTTGATTTTCTTGCCTTTCATACCGCACCTCCTATTCCACGTCGATGGTCTTCTTGGCGTTCACCATGCTCTGGATCTGGGTCAGCACGAAAATGACCATGAACAGCAGCAGGGAGGCCGCCGAAGCCCGTCCCATGCGGCCTCTGGTGAAGGCCTGTTCATAAATATAACTGACGATCAGCTTGGTGGAGCCGAGCGGGCCGCCGTCCGGTGTCATGACGTTGAATTCCGCGAACACCTTGAACGAGTTGATGATGCCCATCATAATAACGAAGGATGTGATGGGCCGCAGCAGCGGGAATTTGATCTTCCAGAAAAGCTGCCACTCGCTCGCGCCGTCCAGCTTGGCCGCTTCCACATAGGAATCCGAGATATTCTGCAGGCCAGACAGGAAGAGGATGATATTGTATCCGACGCCCTTCCACAGCGAGAATAAGAGGATGGACAACAGCGCTGTGCTCTCATGATACAGCCACTTGGACTGCGGCAGGCCCAGGAAAGCCAGGATCTGGTTTAAGGGACCTACGTTCGGATCGTAGAACCACATCCAGATCAGGGATGAGGCAACCATGGGCACAACCACCGGAGCAAAGAAGGTAGAGCGCAGGAAACGCTTTAAAGGGACATTCTTGTCCAGCATGACGGCAAAGAACAGCGCCAGCCCCGTATCCAGTGTCAGCTTGAGCAGGGAGTAGAGTGCTGTACGTCCCATAGATGCCCAGAAATCATTCTCCTGTAAGGCATCCCAAAACTCAGCTAGATTAGAAAACTCTTTCAGTTCTAAAAGATAACGGTAGTTTTCCAGTCCGATGTTCTTCATGGTCCCGGCCGACATGCTGAAGTTGGTAAAACTCAGCTCGATCACGTCGATCACCGGCATGATAAAGGTGAAGATCAGGAACGCGACGGTGGGAAGAATGAACAGGATCCCGACAAGGACCTCATTCGTTCTGTACTCCTTCCTGAAAAGCCTTACGGTTCCTTTCTTTTTCGGCTTTTCGACTTCGTTTTGCATACATTATCTCCTTCTGTATACCTTGATAAGCTCCGGGACATAGCGGATGGCTATGCCTTCCTGCGGGATCCGGTACGGATTGCCGTCCGCGACCGCGCACACCTCTTTCTTCAGCCCGGAGACCCTGAGGATCTGTCCGGGGGACAGGAGGAACTGACCTCCCACAAGCCAGCTCTCAAAGCCGGCAGAACTCTCTTCCATACTGACGACGGGAACCGGGGTGATGTATACCGCCCCCTGGCTGGGTGAGGCGGGGGTATAGCACCAAAGTCCGGTCACGGCCCGTCCATAATAGTTTTCTTCTTCCAGGGTAGAGGCAATCAGCTGGGCGACCGGGAAACCCGCCGCCGGAAGCTGCCTGCCGTCTGCCGCAAAACACGGCCCGGCCGCAAAGATCTCTGCCAGGGGCGCAGCCTTTACGAGCCGCCCTTCCCCCGCCAGGGTCCCGGCCTCAAAGGTCACGGTCCGGCCGTTTTCATCGGTCCCCAGGAAGGTATTGCCCAGGACCAGATCATTGAAGCCGTAGGCGATATGCCGGCCGGAAAGCGTCATGACTTCCATGGCGCCCAGGTGCTTTTCCGTAAGGTCCGCCGGATCCGGCAGCTCATCCTCCGCCCGGAACGAGACGATGGGGCCTACATTGGCCGTTCCCGTCCCGATCCCGAGGATCGGAACCGCCTGCCCTGAGGCGAGCACTTCTTCGGCCGCGTAAGCTGCCGTTCCGTCTCCGCCTACGGTGACGAGAAGATCCGGCTCTTCTTTGAGCAGCAGCGCCACCGCCTGCTTCAGGGCCGGCAGATAGCCCGCCTCAGGTCTTTCCGGACTGACGCAGGCGGGCAACGCTTCGCCGCCGAAGCCGGCTGCGCCGAAAAGCGTCTCCTTTGACCAGACCTGACGGATCTTTTCCAGCACCTGCCGGCCTTTTCCGCCGCCGCCGGCGCCCGGATTGGCTAAAACCGCGATCTTCATGGCTCGATCATGATCTTGAAGGCTTCTCCGCGCGAAAGCGTCTCCATGGCTTCCTGGCCCTTTTCCAGCGGGAAGCGATGCGTGATGAGCGCCTCATAGCGGGCGGGATTCTTCCGGATCATCTCAAAAGCGTGACGGAAGGCCGGCAGAGCATAGCCGCTGCAGCCCATTAACTGTACGAAACGGTAGTGCATATCGTACGCACGGATCGAAAGCTTCGTATCCGAAGGCAAACCCGCGAAAACATGGACCTTGCCGCCGGCCTTGACCTTGCTGACAGCTTCTTCCACAAGCGGTCCTACATTGACCGCCACAATGATCTTGTCATACTGATCTTCCGCGTAGCATACGTCGGAGGTGTCGCATTTGATGCCCCAGCTCCGAAGCTTCTCCTGACGGATGGGATTGATCTCCGCCACCCGCACCTTCACGCCTTTTTCGATCAGCGTCATGGCCGCGAGCGTCCCCATGGGACCGCCGCCGATCACGAGGACGCTGTCCTTGTCTGTGATCTTAAGCTGGTTGATGGCCGTGAGCACGCAGGCCAACGGCTCCGTCAGTGCATACACATAATCCGGTCCGTTCAGCTTGATAACGCCGCGCTCCACAAAGGAAAGCGGGACCTCCACATATTCACAGAACGCGCCGGTCTCCACATAATCTTTATGATCGCAAAGCTCCGGCAGGCCGGCTTCGCATTTTTCACAGTGTCCGCATTCCCCGTAAGGGGCGACCACGACATAATCGCCAGGTTTATAGCCGGTTTCGGCCGGTGCCTTTTCCACCTGTCCGTAAAACTCATGCCCCAGAATTGTCGGCGGCTTGAAATAAGGATGTCCGTGAAGGAAGGTCTTCAAGTCGGTCCCGCAGACGGTGCATCCCAGGACCCGGACCAGAAAGGCCCCGTCCGGCTTCGGGATCTCCTGCACCTCCATCTGCTTCGTTCCGACGTACATTAATGCTTTCATGATTCTATTTCTCTCCTGATCTGCTCATACAGAGCGTGTGCTGTTCGGGTATCCGTTATGAGCGTTTTAAAATAGCCGGCTCTGGCTGCCGTCAGCAGCGGAACGACTTTCTCCCGTCCGCCCGCCAGACAGATGCTGCGGCTCAGTGTGCGAAGACGCGCCGCCGGATAAGCGTTGGTGTGGTAGCTCTCATCCGGTGTCAACAGCGTTCCGTCCTCAAAGAAGAACTGCGAAAGGATATCTCCCACGACGTCTGCCCGCGTGATCCTTGTGAGCGCGGATTCCGAGACTTCTTCCTCGAAAAGACTGAAGCCGGATTCCTTGTTGCCCAGGCCGATGATCGCCGTATCCACGCTTTCCCAGTATTCCTTGAGCAGGCGCAGCCGCTTGTTCTCATAGGTCGTGAGCGGGAAATCCTTTTCCCGGAAGGCCGGCAGGTTCACGAAGAAGCGGTCGCCCTGCAGATGCTCCGAGAAACGGTCAATGATCGTATTGATCTGCAGACTGGGCTTGCTGCTGCCGGACGCGCCGATGAGCGGGACAAAGACCGGATCGGGACCGATGGTCCGGTGCGGAAGCGCACTGGCCGTCCGATACATGGTCTCACCCCACCCGAGGCCGATCACATGAGATCCTTTCAGTAATTTCGGCAGATTCGCGGCTGCCGTCTCCGCAATGGCATCTCTGATCCCGTCGATCCCGCTGCTCTCCTCCACCGGAGCCAGGATCACCCGCTCCAGCTTCAGATTTCTTTCCAGGAATCCGGTCAGAGAATCCTCCTTCAATGATGTAGGCAGGGAGACGTCGATCTTCACGATGCCGAGCCGCCTTGCCTGCTCCAGATGTCTTGATACCTGCGAGCGCGATATATTTTCCTTCGCGCTGATTTCCTCCTGTGTTTTTCCCTCCCGATAGTACTGGGACGCGATCCGATACAACTGCCACAGATCTGCTGCCGCCAATTCATTTACCCCCGTAAAATCGAATTCAGCCTCTGAATCCTTTCCAGCTTGTCCTCACTCTGGAACAGGTTGCGGCCGAAGCACAGGCCCTTTACGCCCGCCTCCACCGCCGCCCTCGCCGTGTCGAAGATATCGCTGCCCTTGGGACCGCCCGCCAGAATGATCGGGACCGGGCAGTTCGCAACAATATTTTGAAAATTCTCCGTATAAAACGCCTTGACCACATCGGCGCCCAGTTCGGCCGCGATCCGCGCGCCGTTTGCCTGGATGTCGTAGGTCTGTGTCTGTCCGTAGTCGTCTGCCAGGATCTCCACGATCACGGGGATCTGCAGACGGTGGAAGGCATCGATATCGCGGGCTGCATCCTGGACGGAAGCGTAGTCCGCGCCGCCGATGACCATCATCATGACGACGGCATCCGCGCCCATGGCGAGAGCCGTCTCGGGGCTGACATGATTCTTTTGAATATTGGTAAATTCCGTTGCCAGATTGGAACCGCCGGCCGAGGTCCGCAGCAGCAGTTTTTTGTGCAGCAGCTCTTCCTCTGCCAGCTGAGCGACACCGACGTTGACAAGAAAAGCGTCCAGTGCGCTGTCTTTACAGGTTGTGATCACTTTTTTCGGATCCTGCAGGCCTTCCACCAGTCCGACCTGCGGCAGATCCATGGCCATGGCAAAGAGTTTTCCCTTGTTGGAGAACAGTTTTTCGACGTTGCGTTGTAAGCCGTTCATGTGCATACTCTCCGTTATCCTAATATAGAAGTACTATAACACAGGCAATTCTTTTGTGCACATATTTTCTTTTATTTTGCACATATGTGCGCATTTCTTGAGAATAATGAGAGAAAGGGAGAAGGACAGGCAGCTGCTTTGCTCTGATTCAGATCCGGTTTTTTTCAACAGAAAAACCGGCCCGAAGGCCGGTTTCGAAAAATGGGGCAGTCAGTTCAACGCTTAATCCCCGATCTGGCTGACCGCGTGGAAGGTGCGTCCCTTGCCGTAGACGCCGGTGGTGACGTGAATGGTGAAGAACGCCCCGGGGTCCACCTCTTTTATAATGCGCTTGATGGCTGCCAGCTGGAACTTGGAGATGACCACATACAGCATGCGGTGGTGCAGATGGGTCGTCCCTCCCTCGCAGGGAATGGACGTCACGCCGCGCTTTAACTCCTCGTGGATCCGCTCCGCCAGCTCGTCCGGTTTTGACGTCACAATATGCAGCACGCGGCGCCGGTCGATACCGTCGTTGATATAGTTGTTGATATAAGAAGACATGATGGCTGTCGCCATGGTCAGGATCGCCAGGTCCAGATCGAAAAGGAAACCATAGATCACCAGGATCGCCACATTGAAGCTCATCTGCGTGGTGCCGATCGCGACAGAAAAATACTTGTTCAGGATCTTGCCGATAATATCCGTGCCGCCCGAGGTCCCGCCGCTGCGGATCATGATCCCAGAGCCGAAACCGTTGATGACACCGCCCAGGATCACCGTCGTCAGCTTGCTCTCGTAAGGAATATAGATCCCGTCAAAAAGCTGCAGCGCGAGTGACAGTATCGCGGTCCCGTATATGCTGAAAATGATATGCTTTTTCCCCAGCAGCAGAAAGCCGGCGATAAAGATCGGGATATTCAGGATCAGGTTCAGCAGGGACGTGTTCCAGCCGAACTGGTAGTTTAAGATCATGGCCACGCCGGTGATCCCCCCGCTGATCAGCTTGGAATGATGATAAAAGGCATCAATGGCAAAGCCGCTGATCAGGCACCCCACCGTGGTCCAGAGAAAGGTGCCTCCGTATTTTTTTATCAGATCAATGATTTTTGTTTTCATAAAAACTCCTCTTGATCCGGCCGGCGCCGGATCATTCGCATTATACTATCCCGCTTCTTTCTTGCAAGCGTCCCCAGGATTTTCTCATATGTCTTTGCAGATTTTTGCATCTTATGATATACTGATTATCGGTCCGGAAATTCCCGCAAAACAAGGGGCCTGAGCCGGACCGCAGAAAGAAGAAAAGAGGATAGAAAATATGCTTCTCAAACTGATTATTGAGATCATTCTCGGCGGTGTTGCGGGTTATATCGCAGCCGGCCTCATGAAGATGGACCAGAGCAATTTCGTTCTGAACGTCATTTTGGGCGTTGTGGGCGGCTTTGTGGGCGGCCTGATCGGCAACCTGCTCGGTATTGGCGGCGGCTGGATCACCGGCCTGATCCTGTCCATTGCCGGCGCCTGCCTGGTGGTCTGGGCCTACCGGAAATTTATTAAAAAATAAAAGGAGACTGCATCATGAAATACGTCTGCAATATCTGCGGCTGGGTCTACGATGAAGAGGAAACCGGTGTGAAGTGGGAAGATCTGCCCGCCGATTTCACCTGCGAACTCTGCGGCGTCGGCAAAGAGGATTTCAGTCCGGCGGAAGAATGATCTTTCGGCCCGGAAGCGTGAAAAACCGGAGGGGGGTGCCTCTCCGGTTTTTGTGTGTCAGGGGGGTGCTGTAAGTCAGCTTTCAGGCGTAAATCAGGCGGCTTTCAGGTGGCGGTTAGGCGGCGGTTAGACAGCGGTAAGGCGGCTTTCAGGCGGCGGTTAGGCAGCCGTCAGGCAGCTGTCAGGCAGCTTATACATACTTTCGGACGGTCACATAGTACCGTCCTTTTTTTGTTTCCTGCGTGATCCCGTCATAAACCGCCTTACCGAAGCCGCGCACGGAGAAAACGTCACCTTCTTTCAGGCGGTGTGCCCCGTTCATCACCGGCACGCTGTTCACGAAGACTTTTTCCTCTGCCAAAAGCTGATCCGCCTTGCCCCGTGCCAGCCGGCAGAACGCCGCCACGACCGCGTCCAGACGCTCGGAAGCGACATTTAAGTGCATTTCCTCAAACTGCGGTGCCAGCGCCGGGATCTCCCCTGTCTCGATCCGCGAGACGACGCGGGTCCGTCGCACCTCCCGGAGCTCATCCGCCAGAAAGCCCGCTATGGAGTCCAGGCAGAGGATGTACGCGCTTTTTTCACGCACAATGATATCCCCCACCAGCTCCCGCCGGATGCCCAGCGCCAGCACGGCGCCCAGATAATCCCGGTGCGAAAGCGCCTCAGAGAATTTATCCGAGGCAGGCATGACTGCAAGGACCGCAATGGGGACCTCCGGCGGATAGCCGAAATCATTTTCGCTCCCGCATATTAACAGCCGCCGCTCGGCGGCCGGCGCGCCCCCTTCAAACGACCAGGCGATCCCGCCTTTGGGCGCCGCCGCCACAAAGGCCGCCTGCTCGGCCGGCGAGAGGAACCCGGAATACTGGTACTGGTTCTGTTTTTCTGCCCGGCGGTACAGGTCCGTCAGGTGCCGCAGCATTTGATCCTGATTATTCATGGAAACATTGTATCATCCCGGCCACCCTTTTTCCACCAGATATTTTCCCAAAGACAGGGGACGGTTCTCTGTCTTGATGGCAAAAGACAGGGGACGGTTCTCTGTCTTGGTGGCAAAAGACAGGGGACGGTTCTCTGTCTTTGCTGTCTTTCCCTGCCTTTGATGACCCGAAGACAGAGAACCGTCCCCTGTCTTTGCTGTCTTTCCCTGCTCTTGCTGGCCTGAAGACAGAGAACCGTCCCCTGTCTTTGGGCGTGTCTTAATCAAATCTTAATCCGTTCTCCTCTTTCTTCTTCATAACTTCCGGCGTTATAATACAGGCAAAGCCCAACGAGTTTCTTCAGAGCAAAAAACGGGGAGCTTCCGCACCTCCTGGCGGAAGCTCTCCCCTGAACAAGGAGGCTGCGCTATGCCCAACATACTGATCTGCGATGATGAAAGCGATATCGTCAATGCACTCCGGATCTACCTGTCCGACCCGGACTATACCCTGTTTTCCGCCGAAAACGGAAAGGAAGCCGTCCGCATGGTACGGGAAAATGAGATCCATCTGGTGCTGCTCGATATCATGATGCCGGAAATGGACGGCATGACAGCCATGCAGCAGATCCGGCAGGAAAGCAACGTGCCCATCATCCTGCTGACGGCCAAAAGCGAGGATACGGACAAGCTGATCGGGCTGGGGGCCGGGGCAGACGATTATATCACCAAGCCGTTTAATCCTCTGGAGGTTCTGGCCCGGGTCCGCTCACAGCTGCGGCGCTATTTAAAGCTCGGCGCTGCTCCGGCGGAGCCGGAAGCCATCCGGATCGGCGGACTGGAGCTGAGCGAAAAGGAAAAACAGCTGCGTGTCGACGGGGAAGCTGTCACACTCACACCAAAGGAGTATGAGATCGTCCGGCTGTTCATGACGCATCCCGGCGAGGTTTTCTCCCCGGCCGAGATCTACCGGCAGGTCTGGCACGAAGATCCGTTCGGTGCTGAAAACAATGTGGCGGTCCATATCCGGCACCTGAGGGAAAAGATCGAGATCAATCCATCGGATCCCCGCTATATCAAAGTCATTTTCGGTCACGGCTACAAGCTTGAAAAAGGAGGCAAAGTATGAAGAAGCATTTTACTTACACCAAGCCGGGCAAGGTCCTGCTGTTTATCTTCTGCGGCATTTCCCTGTTTCTGTTTTTGTGGACCCTCTACGAATCCAGTTACCTGAAAGACAACAATTATTATTATGCCGATTCCCCTGAAGATCTGCAACGTGTCGCGCTGATCAGGCAGCTGCAATCCGATGCGCCGCCTCTGATCCGCCAATCGCTCCGGGACATCATAGCTCGCAATACACAGATAGCAGGTGTTCCCCTCAGCAGGAATCTGACGTATCAGCTTATGCGGTATGACTCGGATGAACCTCTTCTGATCCTGCAGCAGCCCGGTTTCGCACGAAGTGAACGGACGCTTTGTCTTGTCTATATGATCCGGAATACCTCTCAGCAGATCTACTACCGGGAAGCCATTGACATACAGGAACTGGATGATCCTGCGCTCCGGGCGAGCTTTCCTGATGGGTTTATCCCGGTCATTTTTATGGCAACCCCTTCCGAACCCATGTCATCTCCGGATAAATACGCCTTCCAGCACCATCTGATCGCAGCCCGCTATACCTTCCGGTATTTCATCTGGGTCGGATCGCTACTGTTTGCGGCGGCGGCCATATGGCTCTATATTCTGCTGCTAAAGGCATCGGCCCGCCGTCCGGACTCTCCGGATCTGCATCCCTGGAAGCTGGACCCCGTTCCGTTTGATCTGTTGCTGCTGGCGGACGCGGTTCTGTACGGTGCTATCATCATCTTCCCGGCAGAGCAAAGATTGTTCGCCAATCTCACCATCCAGGTAAGCTCTATGCCGCCGGTGGTGATCTGGCAGCTTATCTGGACCATCGGTTTTTTCCTGGCCATTTCCATGAGTGCCGCAGCCCGTATCAAGCAGAAGACGCTCTTTTCCCGCATGCTGCTGGTCCGGAGCGGAAAAAAACTGGCCGCCGAACTGCGCAAGCTTCCTCTCATCTGGAAAACCGTTCTGGCCACCGTCTGCTTCTTCCTGGTCAACGGGCTCCTTCTTTCGCGCTTACGCGGATATGTTTATTCCTCCACGATGAATCGGACGGTTTCAATCATTCTGCTTCTCTTGTGGAATCTGCTGGCCGTCGTTACGGTTTTTCGCATCGCGCTGCATTTTAAAAAGCTGGAAGAAACCACTGCAAAACTGGCGGCCGGGCAGAGCGCAGCCATCGATTCCGCCAAGCTGGTCCATCCGCTCAGAAAAGCAGGGGAGAACCTGAATCATGTGAGCGGCGGCATGCAGCAGGCCATTGAGACAGCCTTACGCTCCGAGCGCATGAAAACGGAGCTGATCACGAATGTTTCCCACGATATAAAAACCCCCTTGACATCCATCATCAGCTATACAGAGTTATTAAAGAAAGAAGAGGGCTTGAGTGAGCAGGGGAAAGAGTCCGTGGAGGTGCTGGCCCGTCAGTCTGAGCGCTTAAAACGGCTGACCGAAGATCTGGTGGAAGCCTCCAAAGCCTCCGCCGGCGTGCTTGACGTGGAGCTTGTTCCCTGCGAGGCGGCCGTGTTTGTAACACAGTCCGCCGGAGAATATGAAGAAAGGCTGCAGGAAGCGGGTCTGACACTGATCACAAAAGTACCCGATGAGCCCTTGCAGATCCGGGCAGACGGCCGCCGCATGCAGCGCATTTTCGATAACCTGATGAACAATATTGCCAAATACTCCCTGCCGGGGTCCCGGGTCTACCTGGATCTGGAAAGGAAGGGAAACCGGGCAGTCTTTTCCTTTAAAAACACGTCCCGGGAAGCCCTCAATATCCGGGCAGAAGACCTCCTGGAGCGCTTTGTGCGCGGCGATTCCTCCCGCCACACCGAAGGAAACGGGCTGGGGCTGGCCATCGCGCAGTCGCTGGCCGAGCTGCAGGGCGCCACGCTAGTCCTTCAGATCGACGGAGATCTCTTCAAGGCTCTCCTCTCCTTCCCGCTCCTAAAGACAGAAAAGACAGGGGACGGTTCTCTGTCTTGAAAGCTAAAGGACGGTAAAGACAGGGGACGGTTCTGTGTCTTGAAGACACAGAACCGTCCCCTGTCTTTGATTCGTCCCTGGTTTTTTCGAAGACAGAGAACCGTCCCCTGTCTTTTAAAGATTTCTAGTGATCTGATTTGAGGCCGGCGCCGCACATGGTGATCAGGCAGTCGGGGGTCGGGCCGTACTGTTCGACATAGGCCAGGTACGCCGCGTAGTTGGCCGCCGTGGTATGTTCGCAGTAAATGCCCTTGGCCGCGAGCGCCGCCCGCGCCGCGAGGATCCTGTCTTCCGGCGCATGGATGAAACGGACACCGTAGCGGCGGGCATAGGCCAGGATCTCTTTGCCCCGCATGGGTTTGCCGATGGCGATCCCCTCTGCGAGACTGGGCTTGGGTGATACATCGACGGGTTCCGCCAGCCCCTGCTCTGCTGCGCGCAGCAGCGGGTCACAGGTTTCGGTCTGCAGCGCAATGATCTGCGGCATGTGATCGATCGCCCCCGACGCCAGAAGCTCCTCCAGGCCGTGCATCACGCCCAGGAACAGCGTGCCGTTCCCCACCGGAATGACAAGGTTTTCCGGGATGCGGTGCAGCTGCTCGAACACCTCGTAAATATACGTCTTTGTCCCCTCGTAGAAGAACGGATTATAAACATGGTTCGCGTAATACACGCCCTGTTTCTCCACCTTCTCCCGGCACACATCCGCGCAGTGGTCGCGGTTGCCCGGGACAACGGTGCAGACAGCGCCATGGGCCCGGATCATGTCGATCTTTTTGGGGCTGGTCCCTTCCGGAACGAAAATCTCACAGGAAATACCCGCTTTGGCGCAGTAGGCCGCCACGGCGTTCCCCGCATTGCCGCTGGAATCCTGTACCACACGGTCCACGCCGATGGCCTTGCAGTGGGCAATGAGGACCGCCGCGCCGCGATCCTTGAAGGAAAGCGTCGGCATGAAATAATCCATTTTAAGGAGCACATTCTGATCCAGCCGCACAATGGGCGTCATCCCCTCACCCAGGCTGATCTCCCGCCAGGCAGCATCATCATCCAGCGCCATGAAGGCCCGGTAGCGGAACAGGCTCCACTCGCTTTGGTCGATCCTGCTTTCCTCGAAGCACGGCGCCTGAAAATCCAGTTTCCACAGCCCGCCGCAGTCGCAATGGGCCTTTCGCGTGGTGACAGCTTCCCGTTTCCCACATTCAGAACAAATATACTCCATGTTTATTTCTCCTCTTGCATCCCGCGGGATATGACAGCCGGAGAATAATGGCCGCCTTTTGAGGTATTTCCAGATATCATTTTCATTGTAATGGTCCCTGCGCTTTCAGCGTTGTTTTCCTGATTATAGCATTGAAGGGCGGTCCGGTCAATGACCTCCTCCTGCGTCAGCCGCAAACAAAAGACAGGGGACGGTTCTGTGTCTTGAAGACACAGAACCGTCCCCTGTCTTTCAGCCCCTCGTCAGCTTATACGCTCTACGGCACAAACACATTGTACGGGGTTTTGAGCGCGCTGTAGTAGTCAAAATCGCCCGGGAAAAAATGTTTCATGGAAGTGCCGAGCGGGCTTACGGCTTCTCCCGAAGCGGTCAGGATCACATCCTCCGCGCCGCCGTTTTCCACATACACATAGACCAGTTCCTCTCCCTTATGGGCCGCGAGAAAGGACGCGTAACTCTCCTGCCAGCTACCGCCCCACATCGTAAAATGCCTCAGGGGGCCGTCCTCCCGGGACAGGGTCACGATGGCGGCCAGGTCCTCCCCGTCAAAGAGCAGATAATCCCGCCAGTCGGTCTTGCAGACGGCCTTCCCGTCAGCGATCCGCACATGAGAAACGCCTGTTTCAGAAAAATGCGGCTCCTTGACCTTCACGCCGCCTGCCGAAAGCTCCTGCAGGATCGTTTCTCCGTACGCCTCAAAGTAAGCCGCGGCCTCTTCCTCGGTGATCCGGCTTCCGCTGAAGGAAATGCCGCCCGCCTCCAGGATCTGCCGGATGGCCGGGATGCTGCCGTCATTGTCACCGGTCCGGCCGCCGCTCTTTCCTCCGTCCGCTACCGCACCCTGCCGGCTAAGGCTCCAGCCGCCTACCAGGAGCAGACACAAGGCCAACGTCACACTGACGCCTTTCAACAGTCTGATTTTATGTTTTTCCGCCTCTGCCCTGGCCTTAAGCCCCCTGGCAGCGATCTCTTCCGTACTCTTCATGAAAAAAGATCCTCCTGTGAAAGCAGTTTTTTCAAGGAAGCTCTGGCCCGGCTCAGGCGGTTCTCCACCTGCCGTTTGGAGAGACCAAGCACCTGCTGCAGTTCGGGATTGCTCAGTTCTTCAAAATAGGACAGATACAGGATCTGGCGGTAATCGGTCGGGAGCTGTTTCATGCTCTGATGCAGGGCGATCCGCCGCTCCTCCCGCAGGATCTTTTCCTCCAGAGACGCTTCTTCGTCCGCCTCATCCGGCAGGCTCTCGAGCGGCAGTGCCTCCTGCCGCGAACGTCTGCGCAGTCCGTCCACGGCCGTATGGCGTCCGATGGCATAGAGCCAGGTTTTAAAGCTGCTTTTGCCGGCAAAACGGGGTTTTTTGACCGCAAGCTTCACAAAGGTCTCTTCCATCATCTCTTCCGCGAGCAGGATATCCCCCGTCAGGCTGTTCAGATATAGTGTGAGACTTTCTTTATACGTTTCGATCAGTTCGCTTAGGCCCTGATCGTCCCCGCTCAGATAGTTGCGGTAGCTGATTTCTCCCCGGTCCATGGATCCCTTCCCCGACGTTCCGCGTCACCGTGCGGTGCCTCATCTTTCGCGCCCTCCTCGGAGGGCGGAAAGACCTTTGCTTCCTTTTACCCCTTTGTCGCGGAAATAGCCAAAAGCGCTCAGCTGAAAATGACGGAAAAGGTCCGCAGGAGACACTTCCCTGCGGGCCTTTTGCGTTTTTCAAAGCGGCCGGGGATCTCCCGGCCGTTTTCTTAAAGATGCTTATTTGAAGTTGAAAGCGCCCTTGCCCGGATAGGAGGCAGCCACACCCAGTTCTTCCTCAATACGAAGCAGCTGGTTGTACTTGGCAACGCGCTCGGAACGGGACGGCGCACCGGTCTTGATCTGGCAGGTATTTAAGGCAACGGCCAGGTCCGCAATGGTGGTGTCCTCAGTCTCACCGGAGCGGTGCGAGGTCACGGCGGTGTAGCCGGCCTTGTGCGCCATCTTGATGGCTTCCAGTGTTTCGGACACGGAACCGATCTGATTTAGCTTGATCAGAATGGAGTTGCCGCAGCCGAGCTTGATGCCCTTGGCCAGACGCTCGGTATTGGTCACGAACAGGTCGTCGCCGACCAGCTGGACCTTCTTGCCCAGTTTCTTGGTCATCTTCTTCCAGCCGTCCCAGTCTTCTTCATCCAGGCCGTCTTCGATGGAATAGATGGGGTACTTTTCGATCAGGGCAGCCCAGTGCTCGATCAGCTCATCCGTGGTGAAATCCTTGCCGGACTTCGGCTGATGGTAGAAGCCTTTGCCCTTCGGGCTCTTCCACTCGGAAGCAGCGGCATCCATGGCCAGGACGAAATCCTTGCCGGGCTCGTAGCCGGCGGTCTTGATCGCCTTGATAATCAGATCCAGCGCATCTTCATCGCCCTTTAAGCTGTTGGGAGTAAAGCCGCCTTCATCGCCGACTGCGGTAACGTCCTTCATTTCCTTGATCAGCTTCTTTAAGGTCTGGAAGACCTCGGTGCACTGGCGCAGGCCTTCGGCAAAGCTCGGGGCACCGACGGGCATGATCATAAATTCCTGGGTATCCACGGAGGAGTCCGCGTGCGCGCCGCCGTTTAAGATATTCATCATAGGAACCGGCAGCTTGGTAGCCTGCAGGCCGCCCAGGAAGCGGTACAGCGGCAGGTCCAGAGCGGTCGCTGCCGCGCGGGCTGCCGCGATGGAGACAGCCAGAATCGCATTGGCGCCCAGTTTGGATTTATCCTTGGTGCCGTCCAGTTTTAACATCACGTCGTCCACGGCGTAGATGTCGAAAGCATTCATGCCCTTTAAGGCGGGGGCAATGATCTCGTTGATGTTGGCGACGGCCTTTCAGACGCACTTGCCGCCGAAACGGCTCTTGTCGCCGTCCCGAAGCTCCAGGGCTTCGAATTCGCCGGTGGAAGCGCCGCTCGGGGCTGCGCCACGGCCGACGGTTCCGTCAACCAGGGTCACTTCCGCTTCCACGGTAGGGTTGCCGCGGGAGTCGATGATCTGTCTTCCGTAAACTTTCTCAATCTGTAAAAAATCGCGCATGAGAGTTCTCCTTTATTTCTGATCGTTTTTATAAGATCCTTCGGTTCCGGCAGCCCTTCTCTTTATTATTGAAAGGACTTCCTTCTCCCCGGGATGACACATTTTTCAGTTTACTGCCTTACCACCAGGCTTTTGCCCGTCATTTCCGCCGGTTGGGGGATACCCATCAGATCCAGCAGGGTCGGGACGATATCGCAGAGCTTGCCGCCTTCCTTTAAGCCGATCCCCTCGCCCGCGTTCACCAGAATGAACGGCACCGGGTTCGTGGTGTGCGCCGTCATCGGCGCGCCGGTCTTTAAGTCGAACATCTCGTCCGCGTTGCCGTGATCCGCGCAGATAAACAGCTGTCCGTTCACTTCCCGGATGGCTTCCACGGTCCGGCCGACGCACGCATCCACGGTCTCCAGCGCCTTGATCGCGGCTTCCATGATGCCCGTGTGGCCGACCATGTCTGGATTTGCGAAGTTGATGATGATCACGTCGTACTTTTCGCTGCGGATCGCCTTTACCAGCTCGTCGCAGACCTGGGGCGCGCTCATCTCCGGCTGCAGGTCATAGGTCGCGACCTTCGGGGACGGCACCAGGATGCGGTCCTCGCCGGGGTTCGGATCCTCCACGCCGCCG
>CADBSR010000066.1 GCA_902797385.1 uncultured Lachnospiraceae bacterium | reverse complement strand
GCAGTATTCGGCCCCTTCATCGGACAGGGGCCTGCCGCAGCGAAGACAGTACGGATCCTGAATAAAAACAAGACGGGAAAGGCACGCCTCATGAAAGAAGGGATCGGGCTGGGTCCCAAGCGGGGCTTTGCTTCTGGGTCCAAAGGGGAGCGCTTTGTCGCAGACGGGACAGCGCTGCGGAAAAAAGATCCCCGCGAAATCACGAAATGCCCAGGGAATCCGGGCTGATTTTTCAGTATTCACTTTTCCTCCTGATACAGGGAATGATGAAAAAAACGTTTAATGAGCGCCGGCGATCTCAATCAATTGCAGATGCAGGGAAGAGTAGCGGCGCTGTTCGGTATTGTTGTCGACCATCTGCTGGAAGGTCTCGGGGCTGCCGACAAGGCATACGCAGCTTTTGGCGCGGGTCACGGCTGTGTAAATGAGCGGTCTGGTCATGAGGGGCGCGGGCACGTTTAAAAGAGGCAGAACCACAGCCGGGTACTCACTGCCCTGTGATTTGTGCACGGTAATGGCATAGGCCAGCTCCAGTTCGTCGGCCTCGGCAAACTGATAGACGGCGGTGCGCTCATCATCGAAAAGAATGACTAACTCCTCCGTGAAGAAACGGATCTCTTTTAAGGTCCCGATATCGCCGTTAAAGACGCCGGTCCCGCTTCGGCGGGTGTGTCCGTCATCGCTCAGCCATTCCTTCTGATAATTGTTTTTGATCTGCATGAGCTTGTCGCCGACCCGGAAGGTCCCCTTGAGGAAATTCCGTTCTTTTTTTCCCGGGGCGGGCGGATTTAAGGCATTCTGCAGGATGCGGTTTAACGCTTCGACGCCGAGCGGACCTTTTCGGGTGGGAGAAATGACCTGGATCTCCGTGGGCTCGGCTCCGACATAGTCGGGCAGGCTTTTGGAAACGAGACGGATCACGGCGTCCTGGACGGCTTCGGCCGCGCCGCGGCGCAGGAAGAGGAAGTCCTTGCTTTTGGCAGTCGGATCAATATACTCACCGCGGTTGATCCGGTGCGCATTCACTACAATATCGCTGCCCGCGTCCTGACGGTAGATGTGCGTTAAGGGGGTTGTTTCGATCACGCCGGAGCGGATGATGTCTTTGAGCACATTGCCGGGGCCGACCGAGGGCAGTTGATCCGCATCGCCTACTAGGATCAGACGCGTGCCGGGCAGGATGGCGCGCAGCAGGGAATACATGAGCGGAAGATCCACCATGGAAACCTCATCAACGATCACGACATCGGCCTCCAGCGGATTGGCCTCATTGCGGACGAAGCGAAGAGGGGCGTCGGCATCGATCCCGCCTTCGGGTTTGCCCATATACTCCAGAAGGCGATGAATGGTCTTGGCAGGGCGCCCGGTCGCTTCTGTGATCCGCTTGGCGGCACGGCCGGTGGGCGCAGCCAGTTCCACTGTCATGTCCTGTGCTTCAAAATAGCGCAGAATGGCTGAAATAATGGTGGTTTTCCCGGTCCCGGGACCGCCGGTGATGACGGAGAGACCGTGCGTGATGGCCAGGCGGAATGCGCGCAGCTGCCATTCATCCAGCTTGAGAGACGCGCTGTCGCTTTGGACTTTCTCCAACTCTTTTGCCACAAGCTCGGGATCCAGCGGGATCTTCCGGGCAAGCTCGGTTAGTCTGGCCGCCGTTTCCATCTCCATGTAATAGTAGGTCGCCAGGTATACGACGCGGACGCCGGCCACTTCCCGGTTCACAAAACGCTTATCAAAGGACAGGTTTTCGATCCCTTCCGCAATCACGTCTTCCGGCAGCGCCAGCAGTTCGCAGGCATAGGAGAGGAGAGACCCGATCGGCAGAAAGATATGACCGGCCTCCAGCGCCTGCATCATGGCATAGTGCAGGCCGCTCGTGATGCGGAACGTGGAATCGTCCGCCAGACCGGTCCGCCTGGCGATCTCATCCGCGATGCGGAAGCCGACGTGAGTCAGGTCATCGATCAGCTGATAGGGATTGGTCGTTAAGACGGTATACAAAGACGCCCCGTAGCGCTCAAAGATCCGCATGGCGAGCGGCAGCGGGATCCCGTATCCGTCCATGTAGAGCAGGGCATCCCGCAGCTCTTTTTTCTCCAGCATCTGGGCCTGGATCTTCCGGGCGCCTTTGGCGGAGATCCCGCTGATGCCGGCCAGGGCTACAGGATCCGTTTCCATGATCCGCAGCGTATCTTCTCCAAAGCGGGCCACGATCCGGGCGGCCAACTGTGGGCCGATGCCTTTTATGATCCCGGAGGCCAGATATCGCTCCACGGCGCGGACGCCTTCCGGCTGACAGAAGGCAAAGCGTTCCACGACCAGCTGCTCTCCGTAGGTCGGATGGGTAACAAAAGAGCCTTCGACCTCGATCTGCTCGCCCGGAGTCAGCTCCGGCAGCGTACCGACGATGGTCAAAAGCCCTTCTTCATCTGACAGCTCCACAACACTGTATCCGTTGGACGGATTGCGATGGATCACATATTCCACAGTGCCCTGAATGCTTGTCGTCATAATTCCCTTTCCCTGACCGGCCTTACAGGACGGCCGGAGGTTCATACAGCAGACTATTTGCTGTTTTTCCTGGCTTCATTCATGTATTCCACGAACTGGCCCGTCCCGACGGCAACGGCTGTCATGGGCGATTTTGCCAGAACGGTGTTGATGCCCGTTTTTTCTTCGATCAGTTCATCCAGACCGGAGAGGAGAGCTCCGCCGCCTGTCATGACGATCCCGCGCTCGTAGATATCCGACGCCAGTTCGGGCGGTGTCCGCTCCAGGACCCCGTGAATGGCTTCCACGATCTGCAGCGCCGGGTCGTGCAGCGCCTCCAGCATTTCATCCGAGGTGACGGTCATGGTCTTGGGCAGTCCCGTCATGAGATTGCGCCCCTTGACGTCCATGGAGATCGTCTCCGGACGCGGATAAGCGCAGCCGATGGCGATCTTGACGTCCTCGGCCGTACGTTCTCCGATCAGGAGATTGTGGCGCTTGCGCATATAGCGGATAATGGCTTCGTCGAAATTGTCGCCGGCCAGCTTCAAAGACGTGCTGACAACGGTCCCGCCGAGCGCGATCACGGCGATATCGGAAGTTCCGCCGCCGATATCCACGATCATGTTGCCGCAGGGCTTGAAAATATCGATCCCGGCCCCGATGGCGGCAGCCACAGGCTCTTCGATGATCGTGACTTCGCGGGCACCGGCATTGTAGGTGGCGTCTTCCACCGCCTTCTTTTCCACTTCGGTCGCCCCGGAGGGAATGCAGATGCTGATGCGCGGCTTGCGGAGCGTGCGGCGGTCCATCGCCTTGTTGATGAAGTATTTTAACATCCGCTCCGTGACGATATAATCGGAAATAACGCCCTGCCGAAGGGGGCGGACGGCGGTGATATTGCCGGGGGTGCGGCCGATCATCTTGCGGGCTTCTTCGCCGATCGCAACGATCTCCTGGGAGTCACGGTCATACGCGACGACCGACGGCTCCTTTAAAACGATCCCTTTTCCTTTTATGTAAACCAGTATACTGGCAGTACCCAAATCGATGCCTATATCCATGGAGAGAACCGGCATTGCAATGTCCTCCTGAAACCAATCAAAAAGAGTAAGTGCATTTATTTTACACTATCGGGAGCAAAAAAGAAAGAAGGAAATGCCTTTCTTCAAAATCTTTTTTTGGGAGGGAGACCAAAGAAGATTCTGTCAGGAAGAGCATTTCCCAAAAGCAGAAAGGCTGGATCCGGAAAAAGGATCACAGCTCGTTGTTTTTTATGATCTCCCAGAGCAGCTCATACAGGGCTTTGGCGTGGGAAGGATCCATTTTGGAACAGGACGCCACGGTGACCGGAACGGAAAGGCACTTTTCCCGCATAGCCCAGCCCTCGTCGGTCAGCTCCGTGATAAGAACGCGCTCATCCTCAGCCCAGCGGGTCCGGCGGACCAGGCCGCGGCTTTCCAGATTTTTGAGAAGAGGGGTGAGTGTCCCGGAATCCAGCAGCAGGCGATGCCCGAGATCGCGCAGCGAGATCTGACCGCTTTCCCAAAGGACCATCAGCACGATGTATTGGGTATAGCTTAAGTCCAGCTCATTTAATACAGGCGTATAGTTCTGGATGATCTTGCGGGCGGCGGCGTAAAGCGGAAAACAAAGCTGGTTCTCCAGTAAAAGAGAAGCATAGCGCGGGTCGGAAGCAGAAGGGGTTCTGTCCGGCTGAGCAGGCAGGAAATCAGTCATGGCAGCTTCTTCAGGCCCGGGCCATTTCCTTTTCATACGCTTTGCGGACGGCAATGGCCAGCTGACCGGCACAGGAAGTGTCCCGGAAGCCGCATTTGACGTCTTTTAACTTTCCTTCGATCTCGTCAACGCTCATGCCTTCCACCAGGATCGGGATCGCTTTTAAATTGCCGTTGCAGCCGCCCGTAAAGACGACGTTGTGAACGATATTTCCTTCCAGATCCAGATCGATCAGGGTCGAGCAGGTGCCCTTGGTGCGGTACTGATAGTGTCTCATAAAGCGGCCTCCACTGCCTTGCGGACTTCTTTCATGTCGGTGGTGGGCTCAAAGCGGGCGATGACGTTGCCCTCGCGGTCCACTAAGAACTTGGTGAAATTCCACTTGATATAGGCCTTGTCGCCGAAGGTCTTGTTGTTCATATCGGAGAACTTCTTAAGAGCCATGACTTTTAATCCCTTGCCGAAACCCTCAAAAGGCTTTTCGGTCGCAAGCCAGGCGAAGAGCGGGTCGGCGGTTTCGCCGTTTACGTCGATCTTCTGGAACTGCGGGAATTCGGTGCCGAACTTTAACGTGCAGAAACTGTGGATCTCTTCATCGCTGCCCGGGGCCTGATTGGCAAACTGGTTGCAGGGGAAGTCAAGGATCTCGAAACCCTGATCCTTCAGGTCCTTGTACATGGCCTCCAGCGGGTCGTAATGCGGGGTAAAACCGCAGCCGGTAGCCGTATTGACGACCAGCAGGACTTTTCCCTTATAATCTGCCAGGCTGACGTCGCTGCCGTCCTGGGCCTTTACGGTAAAATCATAGATGTTCATGGTGTTCCTCCTGTAAAACTCAATTCGATTGAATCAAATTGAATTTAGTTAAAGTATATAATTTGCCCCTCTCGGTGTCAAGCCTTTCCGAAAAAATTATTTGCGCTTTTGCCCGAAGGTCTTGCAAACGGAGCCGTAAAATAGTATATTTTGGAACGGAATCATTCCGGATTATGTGAAATGATGAGGATATTCAATGAAATCGGACATTATTGTGGTACAGAGCAATGGGAAGGGACGCGCCGAGGTCCTCAAGCAGACGGAAGCCGTTGCGGTGTATAAGGGACTCAAGAAGAAGGATGCCCTTCATCTGCGGCTTCTGGCAGAAGAGATGATGGGGATGCTGACCGCCATGGTCGGTGAGGTCAGAGCGGAATACTGGATCCAGGATGAAAAGAACCTGTTTGAACTGCATCTTCAGACCATGACCCGCATGGAACCCGGGAAAAGGCAGAACCTTCTGTCCGTGGCGACCAGCGGCAAGAATGCGGCGGCCAAAGGGGTCATGGGCAAGATCCGCGACATCTTTGAAGCTGCGATCGAGGCGAGAAATATAGACGGCGTGCTCTATGATGACTGGCGCTTCACGTCGGATTACGACTTCTCCGGCGGGCTTCTGTCCGCCTATGACGGGAGCTGGTCCCTGAATCAGTACCGGGAGCATCTGCCGAAAAACAAGGCAGATGAGTGGGATGAGCTGGAAAAATCCATCGTCGCCAATCTGGCTGACGAAGTGGAGATCTATATTCAGGGCAGTCACGTGGAATTGGTGATTTACAAGAAGTTTTAAGGAGGAAGGACATGAATATTGACAGCAGAAAAGAAAATGATACGCTTGTGCTCAGCCTGGAGGGACGTCTGGATACGTCCACAGCCCCGAAGCTGGAAGCCTGCCTGAAGGAGGTTTTGGGCGGTGTTAAGGAGCTGACATTAAATCTGAAAGATCTGGAATATGTTTCCTCAGCCGGACTCCGGGTCCTGTTAGGAGCACAGAAAACCATGAAGAAGCAGGGCAGCATGCAGATCACCGGTGTCAACGAGACGGTGAAAGAGATTTTTGATATTACGGGATTCTCGGATATTTTCACGATCGTATAAATCTCGTAAGAAAAATTATATAAAACGCTTGACAAATTAAATGGACGTGATAGAATAGAACCGGAAGCCGGAGAAATCCTCCTGCTTTCGGTTTTATGTTTCTTAAGAGAAAGGGAGGCGATTATGGGAAGATCTTTATACAGCTTGATCCTGTCGGATGAAGTGGTTGCCGAACTGGACCGGGCGGCCCTCCGGGCCGGGACAAACCGTTCCCAGCTGGCCAACCGGATCCTGGCAGAGCATCTGTCCCTCCTGACACCGGAAAAACGGATCGAGGAAGTGTTTCAGCTGATCGACCGCTTTTTCAATGAAGGAGCGGAGATGGTCTCCCGCTTCGTGCCGCATCAGCCAACGCTGCAGTTAAAAACATCCCTGTCTTACCGCTACCGACCGACGCTGCGCTATGAGCTGCGCCTGTACCCAGAGCCGGTAGAGGGACGAATCGGAGAGATCCATATGATCCTGAGGACGCAGGCGGAGGATCTGCTGCTTCGGATGGAGGCCTTTGCCAAGGCCTGGATCGAAGCGGAAAGAAGCCTTCTGACCGATCCCACTGAGGCGCCGGCGTATGAGCTGGGCCCAGGCCGTTTCTCCAGAACGATCCGTATTCCGCAAAGGGACATGGATCCGGCTTCCTTCAGCGAAGCGTTATCGGTCTATGTCCAGCTGCTGGACGAAAGCTTTAAAGCCTATATCAACGGCCGCATGAATGCGGCGGATATTCGGAATACACTATACGAAACCATGAAAGGAGAGTCAGTATGAACGCTGAAAAATATACACAGAAAGCGATGGAAGCGCTGCAAACTTCCCAGACGCTGGCGAATGCCAGGGATCATGCGACGATCCGTCCCGAGCACCTGTTATATGCCCTGCTCGACCAGGAAGGCGGACTGATCGGGTCGCTGCTGAAAAAAATGAATATTGACACGGACAGCTTAAAGGACAGAACAGAGGAGCTTGTAAGCGCCCTGCCGCGGGTCAACGGGGGTCAGGTTTACGTCTCCCGGGAACTGGAGAAGGTCCTGAACTTTGCGGAGAAAGTGGCAGCCAGACTGAAAGATGAGTATCTGTCCGTGGAGCATCTGATGCTCGGAATCTTTGAGTATCCGACGGATGGGATCCGGAAGCTCTTCCAGGAGATGGGGATCACCAAGGAGGCTTTTATGCAGGCCCTGGCTTCCGTCCGGAACTTCCGTGTCACCAATGACAATCCTGAAGATACGGTGGATGCCCTGTCGAAATACGGGACGGACCTGGTCGAGCGGGCCAGAGCCGGCAAGATGGACCCTGTGATCGGACGTGACAGCGAGATTCGCAGTGTGATCCGGATCCTGTCCCGCAAGACGAAAAACAACCCCGTCCTGATCGGGGAACCCGGTGTTGGCAAGACTGCGATCGCGGAAGGACTGGCCCAGCGGATCCTTCGGGGCGATGTGCCGGAAGGCCTGAAAAACAAGACCGTTTTTTCGCTGGATATGGGCGCGCTGGTGGCCGGCGCCAAATACAGGGGCGAATTTGAAGAGCGTCTGAAGGCGGTGCTGGAGCAGGTCAAGAAGCAGGAGGGGAAGGTCATCCTCTTTATTGATGAACTGCATCTGATCGTCGGCACAGGGAAGACGGACGGCGCCATGGACGCCGGCAACCTCTTAAAGCCGATGCTGGCCCGCGGGGAGCTGCACTGCATCGGGGCAACCACGCTGGATGAGTACCGCAAGTATATTGAGACGGATGCGGCCCTGGAGCGTCGTTTCCAGCCGGTGCAGGTGGATGAGCCGAGTGTGGAGGATACCATCTCCATCTTAAGAGGCTTAAAGGAACGCTATGAGATCTATCACGGCGTAACCATTCATGACCGGGCGCTGATCGCGGCGGCCACGCTCTCGAACCGGTATATCAGCGATCGTTTCTTGCCGGATAAGGCCATCGACCTGGTGGATGAAGCCTGCGCATCCCTGCGCATGGAGATGGATTCCATGCCGACCGAACTGGATGAAAAGCGACGCCGGATCATGCAGCTGGAGATCGAGGAGTTAGCTCTTAAAAAGGAGACCGATAAGCTGTCTCAGGACCGCTTAAAGAAGCTGCAGGAAGAGTTGTCCCAGGAGCGGGACAGCTTCAATGAGATGAAATCCGCCTGGGACGTGGAAAAGAACGCGGTGGAAACGGTCAAACAGGTCAAGGAGGAGATCGAACAGGTCACGCATCAGATCGAGACCGCGCAGCGCAGCTATGATTACGAGACCGCGTCCAGACTTCGCTTCTCGACCCTGCCGTCCCTGCAGGAAAAGCTGAAACAGGCGCAGGACGCCGTGGAAAAGCGCAGCCAGAACCCTATGGTGGCGGATACGGTGACGGAAGAGCAGATCGCTGAAGTCGTGGCCCGATGGACCGGGATCCCGGTTTCCAAGCTGATGGAAAGCGAAAGACAGAAGCTCCTGCACATGGATGAGGAACTGCATAAACGGGTCGTAGGCCAGGATGAGGCCGTCCGTGTCGTCTCGGATGCCATCCTTCGTTCCCGGGCCGGTATTTCGGATCCGGGCCGTCCTATCGGCTCCTTCATCTTCCTGGGGCCTACCGGTGTCGGCAAGACCGAGCTGGCCAAGGCCCTGGCCCAGAACCTCTTCGACGATGAGAAGAACATGGTCAGGATCGATATGTCCGAGTACATGGAGAAGTATTCGGTGTCCCGTCTGATCGGAGCGCCTCCCGGATATGTTGGCTACGATGAAGGCGGTCAGCTGACCGAGGCCGTGCGCCGCAAACCTTACAGCGTCGTGCTGTTTGATGAGATCGAGAAGGCGCATCCGGACGTTTTCAACATCCTTCTGCAGGTGCTGGACGACGGACGCATTACGGATTCCCAGGGCCGCACGGTGGATTTCAAGAACACGATCATTATCATGACCTCGAATCTGGGCTCGGATCTGCTGCTGGAAGATATCCAGGAAGACGGCGAGATCTCCCAGAAGACAAGAGACGCTGTCATGGCGGTCTTAAAGCGGAGCTTTAGACCGGAGTTCTTAAACCGTGTGGATGAGATCGTTTTCTATAAGCCGCTGACGAAGGAGAATATCCGCGCGATCATCGACCTCATGACGGTTTCCCTGTCAAAGCGTCTGGAAGATAAGGAACTGAAACTCCACATCACGGACGCCGCCAAGGATAAGATCATTGACGAAGGTTATGACCCGGTATACGGCGCCAGACCCATCAAGCGGTATATTCAGGCGGAGATCGAGACCCGCATTGCCCGCGCGATCCTGGAAGATCGCTGGCAGGCCGGCGATACGGTCACGGTGGATGTGGAAAACGGAGCGTTCGTGCTGAAATAATACCGCATCTTACAATACTGGCAGAAATAAAAAGACAGGGGACGGTTCTGTGTCTTCAAGACACAGAACCGTCCCCTGTCTTTTTAGAGAAGGGAATCAAGCTGTTTCCTTTTTATCCGGCTGCCGCTTCAGTTCAAAGGTTCAAAATCCGCCGCCCCGTGCTTGCAGATGGGGCAGATGAAGTCTTCCGGAAGCGGATCCCCGTCGTAGATATAGCCGCAGACCTTGCAGACCCACTGCTTTTTCTTTTCGGCCCCTTCCGCCGGCTTCTGGGGCTTCGGCTTCACATGGGACTGATAATAGCTGTAGGTCATGGATTCGGCAGACGAAAGGACGCGGGACTCGCTGACCGAGCAGATAAACATGCCGTGCGTGCCCAGATCCAGCTCCTCCTCAACCTTGAGGGAGAGATAGGCGTTGGTAAACTGATCCAGATAGACCAGGCCGTTGTCGGAACGCGAAACCTTCTTGCCGGCGAATTTATCGACGGCCCGGCCGCTTACGAAGCCGTATTCCTTAAAGAGGTCGAAGGGGGCTTCCACGGACAGGCAGTTCAGGTTCAGCTTTCCGGTCTGCTGAACGATGTGATGGGTGTAATTCTGCTTATTGATGCAGACGGCGACCCGGTTCGGCGTGGAGGTGAGCTGAACGACCGTATTGACAATACAGCCGTTGTCCTTTGTCCCGTCGTTCGTGGTGACTACATAGAGTCCGTAGCCGATCTTGAACATGGCCTTCGGATCCTGTCTGGCTTTATCCTCTTCGCTGGGCTTGGGATATTCCTTGGTTAATTCTGCGGCGAGAGCCTTTAACTGGGCGTTGGAAGCATCATTCAAGGCGCCGTTGATGCGGACCGTGTTCTCGCAGAAGGTAATATTTTTGCAGCCTTCCAGCGTGTTTTTCATGATTTTGGCTGCCTGCGGGGCCCAGGATCCGTTTTCGATCAGGCCGATCGTGCGGTTCTGGAAATTGTGCTCCTTCAACGTTTCAAGGAAATGCCGCATGAAGGGGAAGATCTCTCCGTTGTACGTCGTGGTGGCCAGAACGATCTTTCCGTAACGGAAGGCGTCCTCCACGGCTTCGGCCATATCGTCGCGGGCGAGATCGGTGATCGCGACCTTGGGGCAGCCTTCCGCTTTGAGAAGAGCGGCCATCTTTTCGGCGGCTTCTTTCGTATGACCGTAGACAGAGGTGTAGAAGATGGCGGCGCCGTCGGTCTCAACCCCGTAGGAAGACCAGGTCTGGTACAGACCCAGATAGTAGCCCAGATCCTCTTTCAGGATAGGGCCGTGCGTGGCGCAGATGGTGCGGATGTCCAGTGTGCCGACCTTCTTTAAAATGGCCTGCACCTGCGGTCCGAATTTGCCCACGATCCCGAAATAGTAGCGGCGGGCTTCGCAGGCCCAGTCATCGTCATAGCTGTCCAGGGCGCCGAATTTGCCGAACGCATCCGCCGAGAAGAGAACCTTGTCCAGCTTTTCATAGCTCATGATGACTTCGGGCCAGTGAACCATGGGAGCCGTGAAGAACTTTAAGACGTGCTTCCCGAGGGGCAGTTCGTCCCCGTCCCCCACGATCAGGCGGCGGTCCGCAAAATCCGTCCCGAAGAAGTTGTTCATCATGCGGAAGGCAGCCGCGGATGAGACTATGACGGCTTCGGGATACAGTCTGGCAAAATTCAGGATATTGGCCGAGTGGTCCGGTTCCATATGGTGGACGATCAGATAGTCGGGCTTTCTGCCTTCCAGCTCCTTGGCCAGCTTGTCCAGCCATTCATGCGTGAAGTTTTTGTCTACCGTATCCATGACGGCGACTTTGTAGTCGTGGATCAGGTAAGAGTTGTAGGCCATTCCGTCCGGAACGGCATACTGGCCTTCAAAAAGATCCAGCTTGTGGTCGTTGACACCGATATAGCGGATATCGTTTGTGATTTTCATTCGTACCTCCTGTGCGGTTTATATGGCTTTTCGGAAATATCAGGAGCCCCGGAGGGGCTTGGTTACAGAAAAACGCTGATGCGGGCCCGCCGGCTGTACTGTGCTTCCAGCTCGGACCGGTGGTAGAGATACCCGGGGTCGTCAAAATAGCGGGCGCCGGCAGGGCAGCCTTTTTCACAGGCACCGCATTTGATACAGATCCCGTTGATGACAGAGACGTCTGAGGCATCGATGCTGCCCATGGGACAGAGCGTTACGCAGCGCCCGCAGCCGATGCACTTGGACGGATCCAGCTTGGGTTTGACTTTCAGGATATTGATGGGGGTGCCTTTGCGGTCGCGGGGCGTATAGTAAGGCTTTAAGGGCCTTTCCTCTTCATGCAGCAGTGACCAGATGCTTTTCGGAGCGGCTTTTTCTTTCAGCTTGACGGCAATGTTTTCCCCGAACTCGCGGATCTTCTTCATATCCCGCCTGTCGGGACGGCCGGCGCCCAGCTCCCGGGAGAAGGCGTGCTCCCCGACGAAGGCAGCCGCGCCGATCAGGGAAAATCCCTGGGCTTCCAGCAGAAGTCCTAACTCCAGAAGGGCGTCGTCGTAATTGCGGTTCCCGAAAAGGACCAGGGGAACCGCAAGGGTGTTCTGACCGCGCAGGGTCTTGAGGTAAGGGAGGATCAGGTTGGGAAGCCGGCCGGCATAGACGGGCAGACCAATCACGACAATATCCTCGGCACTGTAGCTAAGCGCTTCCTTTCGCTTGTCAGGCAGGGTAAAATCTTCGGCGCTGAGCGGTAAAAGCAATTCTTCGCTGATGGTTTGCGCCACGGTAAGACAGGTCTTTCGGGTGGTCCCGGTCGGACTGAAATAAACGGCATGTATTTGCTGCATAAGAATGCATCTCCTGTATTTTGCTATCATCATATCACAGAATGGCTCCGGACACAATGATGGTTTTGGATCGGTTTTTTTAATCTTCCTGCGGCAGATCGGACAGACGCTTCAGGCAGGAGCGGTAGATCCGCCAGTTGTAATCGCTCAGATACGCGGCCAGGCTTTCATCCGGCACGTAGACCGCCAGCGACGGGTCGCAGCCGTCGAACAGTCCCTGCATGGGGATGGAAGAGGAAGACGGGTCTTCCAGGTACAGAATGATCCGGGCCAGGCGCGGACTTCCGTCAAATATATAGGAATCAAAGAAGCGGTAGGTACCGGGGATCACCAGCCGGGCCAGGACGTCGGAGGTGAGGGAATCGGAGGAAAGTCCAATGACGGGCCGCCCCTCATAGCTTTCCGGCAGGGTGAGCGCTTCCTGCGCTTTTCCTTCTTCGCTCAGCCCGGTCACAAACAGATTGCCGCCGATCTCCCGGATCACCACAAAGCGTTCATTGGGGTCATAGGGGAGAGCGGAGGAGGAAGGTTCAGAGGAAGGCATTGCCTCGCTCTGTGTGACGGGCGGGGTCTCATCGTCCGGGGCAGACGGATCTGTCGCCGGATCAACGCCCGCTTCCTTTAACAGGCGGATCAGCGTTTTTGTATGAAGCGCGGCACCTTCCTCATTCAGGTGATAATTTGTATTGTAAAAGAGGGAAGCTTCGTAGGTCGTATCGGCCAGTGTTCCCAGAAGATGAGAGCCGAGCCGGCCGGAAAGATACGATTCCAATGCCTTGGCCGCATCCGAAGAGTAGACGGCAGCCGCCTGGTTGATGGGAGAGAAGGTAAAATAGACCCGCGCACCCTTCTTTTCTGCCTGACGGATAAACTGCAGGACAAAGTCAAAAAAGGCGTCATTCTGCAAGCCTTCAAGCGTAACGGGCTGGCTGGCGTCAAAGCCGCCGGGCATGATATTTTCTTTCCGTTCGAAGTGAATATCCCCAAACGAGTCAAAGCTGCTGCGGGCATAGAGCGTCCCTTCGGGGATCGATTCCCCTTCCAGCTTTTTCCTGCCAATGGCAAACTTGAACCAGCGGAAGAGCATTTCTTCTTTTTCGGAAAGCGTGAGCCCCTTCAGCAGGGACGGCTTCTCGCAGGAGGCTTCCCAGAGAATATCCGGATTGAAGTAGTCGGAATAGGTCTGGGCATCCAGTTCGGGTGCCAGGAGGATGAGATCGCCGGCGCGGATCTGCGGCAGGGCGATTTCGGCCATGACACGGGTCCCGAGGGCGGCGTACACACCGAAGTTCACGACAGGCAGTCCCAGCGCTTTTTCCAGCGTTCCGGAGTTGACGCCGAAGGGCAGGCTGCTGCCGCCGATCAGGACAAGACGCGGCGCGGACACCGTGGAAAGCCGCTCGTACTTATCCACCAGAGAGGCAGTAAAGCTGTTATGATACGGGTTTTCCTCCGTATGAACAGCCAGTGAAAACACGCCGAGAGGCAAGATCAAAAGGAGGATAAACAGACAGAGCAGACGCCAAAAACGTTTCATGAAGACGCCTCCTTAAAACTGAAAGTAGATGAAGCTGGACTGGATCCCGCCGGAGCGCAGATACAGATACGCGGCCAGCGTGAGCCAGAGCATCAGGGTATAGCCCAGGTAGCGAAGGACTTTTTTCGGCGTTCCCTCTCCTGAAAGAAGTAAGGGCAGACGGGAAAGACCGGCAAATCCCAAAAGGGCCGCCGCAAAGCAGGCAAGCTCCCCAGCTTCGGCCGTAACGGACAGCGTCTGCCAGCCGGTAAATAGACGGCTTATAAACAGGCCTGCCGTGGAAAAATCGGGCGCCCTGAACAGGATCCAGGCGGCGCTGACCAGGAGGAAGGTGAGGATCTGACGCAGTCCTCTATGCGTATCCCTCGCCTTTCCGCGGAAGAGGAAGTGCTCCAGGATCTGGAACAGGGCGTGCAGAAAGCCCCAGGCAACAAAGGTCAGATCCGCTCCGTGCCAGAGGCCGCTGATCAGAAAAACGATCAGGATATTCCGGCACCAGATCGCGTCTCCGCGTGCGGACCCGCCGAGCGGGATATACAGATAGTCCCGCAGCCAGGAAGAAAGCGTCATGTGCCAGCGGCGCCAGAATTCACCGACGGAAGCGGAGCGGTACGGTTCATCGAAATTGACAGAAAGGCGGATTCCCAGAACGGCGGCGGCCCCGCGCGCAATATCACTGTACCCCTTGAAATCGCAGAGGATCTGGATGCTGAAGAAGAAAATGGCAAGCAGAATATCCGCGCCGTCTGCGGCCGCAGGATCACTCCAGACGCGGTTGACAAAGATCCCGAGGATATCGGCAATGGCGATCTTTTCAAAGAAGCCAAAGAGCATGAGCCGCGCGCCGCAGATGGCAGAGGCGGGGTCGAAATGCCGTTCCCTGCGGAATTGCGGCAGGAGGTCCTTCGCCCGCTCAATGGGCCCCGCGACCAGCTGCGGGAAAAAGCTTAAATACAGGGCAAAGGTCACGGGATTGTCTTCACAGTCCATATCACCCCGGCTTACGTCGATCACATAGGAGACCGCCTGGAAGGTATAAAAGGAGATCCCCGTGGGCAGGATGAGCGCCAAAGCGGCGCCGGAGCCGTTGCCCCCCAAAAGGCCACCCACAAGGCGGGTGAAAAAGCCCAGGTACTTAAACAGAAACAAGGCCAGAAGCGGGAGTAAGATCCCGAGGATCTTCCAAAGTTTTTTGCGGGCGGGATGCCGGCAGATGCCGCGCGCCGAAATATAGGCGGCTGCTGTGACCGCCATCAGCAGCAGGATCAGAGACGGCTCCCCGAAGCCGTAAAAGAAATAGCTGGCGAAAAGGAGCAGGAGGTTCTGGAAGCGCTTTGGCACCAGAAAAGAAGCCGGGACTGCCAGCACGAAGAAGAGGATAAAAACAGGGGTATTGAACAGCATGCCTGGCTCCTTTTATGAATGCTTGACGAGGAATTATTTTACCACAAATTACGCGGATATGCTATAATAGAAGCGCTGTGCCGAGGCGGCTTTTCTTTCTGACCGTCCGGGACGGCCCGCTTCAAGCGGCAATTGAAAAGGTAAGGAGCTGTTTTATGTCTTTTACGATAGGCGTACTGACCAGTGGCGGTGATGCACCGGGCATGAATGCGGCGATCCGCGCCGTGGTACGGGCAGGATTGACCCACGGATGGCGTGTTTTGGGAATAGAGCGAGGTTATGCGGGATTAATGAACGGAGAGACGCGGGAGATGACTTCTTCCGGCGTGTCGGAGATCATAGGCCGCGGCGGCACCATTTTGTATACAGCACGAAGCAACGAGATGATGTCGGTCGGCGGTCAGGCCAGAGCCGCGTCGATCTGCCGGGACAAGGGCATGGATGCTCTCGTTGTGATCGGCGGGGACGGGTCTTTTAAAGGTGCGCAGGCGCTGGCGGATCTGGGGATCAATGTGATCGGGATCCCGGGGACCATCGATCTGGATATTGCCTGTACGGATTATTCCATCGGCTTTGATACCGCGGTGAATACGGCGATGGAAGCCGTGGACAAGATCCGCGACACGTCTTCCTCCCATGAGCGTTGCAGCATCGTGGAAGTGATGGGACGCAGCGCCGGCTATATTGCCCTGCACTGCGGCATTGCGACCGGGGCGGAGGATATTCTGCTGCCGGAGCTCTACAACGGAGATGAAAAAGCCGTGATCGAGCGCGTGATCACGAACCGCCGGGCCGGGAAAAAGCATCATATCATCATCAACGCGGAGGGCGTGGGCCATTCCGAAGAGATGGCTAAGCGGATCGAGGAAGCGACCGGTGTTGAAACGAGGGCGACCATCCTCGGGTATCTGCAGCGCGGCGGATCGCCGACCTGCCGTGACCGCCTGATCGCGACACAGATGGGGGTCCGTGCCGTCAGCCTGCTGGCCGCGGGCGCGCGGAACCGTGTGGTCGCCATGAAAAATGACGATATCGTGGATTACGATATCCATGAAGCCTTGAAGATGACAAAGCAGGTGCCGCAGGACCTTCTGGAGATCCTGCCCCTGCTGAAACGATAAATACGGAAACTGTGTGGTAGGGATGTCATGCCGGAACACAATATTTTTGAAATAGAACGGCTCCGCCGTGAAACGGAAAACTACGCCGCCCGTCTGGGCAGGACCCCGACGGCGTACGTAGTCACCTTTGGCTGTCAGATGAATGCCCGGGATTCGGAAAAACTGTGGGGGATCCTGCTGGATGCCGGCTTTTCGGAGGGAACGGATGAAAAGGCGGATCTGGTCGTGATCAACACCTGCACGGTGCGGGAAAATGCCAATGAGAGACTGTACGGCCACCTGGGGCATTTAAACAGCATGAAGCGGGAGCATCCCTTAAAGCTGATCACCCTGTGCGGCTGCATGATGCAGGAAAAGGACGAGGTGGAACGGATCCGCAGGACCTATTCCTTTGTGGATGTGGTCTTCGGGGTTCACAATCTGTACCGCTTCCCGGCTCTTCTGGCAGAGCGCCTCGCCGGCGGAAAGCATGTCTTTGAAGTCTGGGACAAGCCGGAAGCCATTGTGGAGGATCTGCCCGTCAAGCGCGAAGTTCCGTATAAGTCCGGTGTCAATATCAGCTATGGCTGTGACAATTTCTGCTCCTATTGCATTGTTCCCTATGTGCGGGGCCGGGAGCGGAGCCGCAGACCGGAAGAGATCCTCTGCGAGGTGGAGCGCCTGGCGGGGGATGGCGTCATAGAGATCATGCTCCTGGGTCAGAACGTCAATTCCTACGGAAAAGGCCTGGAAGAAAAAATCACTTTTGCCGAACTGCTGGAGAAGGTCTGTCAGATCCCGGGCATTGAGCGGGTCCGTTTTATGACCTCCCATCCCAAGGACCTTTCTCCGGACCTGATCCGGGTGATAGGAGCCAATGAAAAGGTCTGCCGGCACCTGCATCTGCCGCTGCAGAGCGGCTCCAGCCGGATCTTAAAGAAGATGAACCGGCACTATACAAAAGAAGAATACCTGGATCTGGCAAAACGGATCAAGGAAGGCGTGCCGGGGATCTCCCTGACAACGGATATCATCGTCGGCTTCCCGGGCGAAACGGAAGAAGATTTTGAAGAGACACTGGATGTGGTTCGGCAGGTCCGTTTTGACAGCGCCTTCACCTTTATCTACAGCCCCCGGACCGGAACACCGGCCGCTACGATGGAGCAGGTTCCCGCGGATGTGATCCGGGAGCGTTTTGCCCGCCTTCTGGATCTGGTGCAGAAGATCGGTGCCGAAGAAAGCGGGCGGGACGTGGGAAAGATCCTGCCGGCCCTGGTGGAAGGCACGGATCCGCAGGTCCCGGGCCGCGTAACGGGACGGCTTTCCAACAATGTGATGGTGCATTTCCCCGGCGATGAAAGCCTGATCGGCCGGATCGTCAATGTCCACCTGAAGGAAGTCCACGGATTTTATTATATAGGCGAACGGGTCTGACCCGTCCCCGGAGCCTCCGCAGAGACTTAAAAACCCAATACGGAAGAAAGAGAAAACACGTTATGATATCACCCATGATGCAGCATTATCTGGCAACCAAGGAGGAGAACAAGGACTGTATCCTGTTCTACCGCCTCGGTGACTTTTACGAGATGTTTTTTGACGATGCCAAAACCGTCTCCAGGGAGCTGGATCTGGTGCTGACGGGCAAGGACTGCGGCCTGGAGGAGCGGGCGCCGATGTGCGGCGTGCCCTACCATGCGGTGGACACGTATGTCAACCGTCTGATCGAAAAGGGATATAAGGTCGCCATCGCAGAACAGATGGAAGACCCGAAACTGGCCAAGGGACTGGTCAAACGGGAGGTCATCCGGGTCGTAACGCCCGGCACCAATATCAGCACGGAAGCGCTGGATGAAAAGAAAAACAATTATCTGATGTCTGTCGCCGCAGAGGACAGACAGTTCGGCCTGGCCGTGACCGATGTCAGTACCGGTGAATTCATGGTCGGCCAGTTAAAAAATGCCGAAGAGCTGGCCAGTGAGATCAGCCGCTTCATGCCGTCTGAGCTGATTGTCAATGAGGCTTTTCTGATCAGCGGCGCGGATCTGACTGGTGGCGGAGACCGCAAACCGGCCATCACGCCGCTGTCCGGCCGCTATTACCGGGAGAGCGAAGCGGCCAGACTTCTCAAAAAGCATTTTTCGGTCGGGCATATCGGTGCCCTCGGCCTGGACGATTATCCTTCGGGGATGCTCGCGGCCGGCGCCCTGCTCATGTACCTGGAAGAAACACAGAAGAATTCGCTCAGGCATATCGACCAGTTAAAAATCTACAATCCTGGCAGCTACATGCTGCTTGACTCCACTGCCCGCCGAAATCTGGAGCTGACGGAGACCATCCGCGACAAATCCCGCCGCGGCAGCCTTCTGTGGGTCCTGGACAAGACGTCCACTGCTATGGGCGCCCGGTATCTGCGCGCCTGCATTGAACAGCCGCTGCTGAAGAAAAGCGAGATCGAAAAACGGCAGGATGCCATTGAAGAGCTGAATGCCACGGTGATCGACCGGGAGGAACTGCGGGAGTATCTGGCGCCGATCTACGATCTGGAACGGCTGATCGGGCGTCTGGCCTTCGGCAGTGCCAATCCGCGGGACATGATCGCCCTGAAGCAGTCCTTAAAAATGATCGCCCCCATCAAGCAGGTTCTGGCCGTTAAAAAAACGGCTCTTCTGAAGGAACTGGATACCGCCATGGATCCGTTGAATGATATGACGGACTTGCTGGAGCGAGCCATTGTGGACGATCCGCCGCTCACCGTACGGGAGGGCGGGATCATCAAACCCGGCTACAGCGAGGAAAATGACCGCCTGCACCGGGCTTCCACCGAAGGCAAGGACTGGCTGCTGGATCTGGAATCGAAAGAGCGGGACAGCAGCGGCATCAAAAATCTGAAGATCAAGTACAACAAGGTCTTCGGGTATTATTTCGAAGTAACGAATTCCTACAAGGATCTGGTGCCGGATTATTTCATCCGCAAGCAGACGCTTGTGGGAGCCGAGCGATATACCACGCCCCGCTTAAAAGAGCTGGAGGACGTGATCGTGGGCGCGCAGGACAAGAGCGTCGCGCTCGAATATGACCTGTTTACCGAGGTCCGGAATACCCTGGTCGGGGAAACGCCGCGCTTAAAGCGGACGGCGCAGGCCGTGGCTGCCCTGGACGCCATGGTGTCCCTGGCGCTGGTCGCCGACCGGAACGGATATGTGCGGCCGTCGATCAATGAAAAGGGGATCCTGGACATCCGGGAAGGCCGGCACCCGGTGGTGGAGCAGATGCTGGAAGGGGAGGGCTTTATCGCCAACGACACCTATCTGGACAGTCAGGATCACCGCCTTGCCATCATCACCGGCCCCAACATGGCCGGCAAATCCACCTATATGCGGCAGACGGCGCTGATCGTGCTGATGGCGCAGATGGGCTCTTTTGTCCCGGCAAAAAGCGCGGATATCTGTCTGTGCGACAGGATCTTTACCCGTGTCGGCGCTTCGGATGATCTGGCTTCGGGCCAGAGCACGTTTATGGTGGAAATGACCGAGGTGGCCAATATCCTGCGGCACGCCACGAAAAAGAGTCTCGTGATCCTGGATGAGATCGGGCGCGGGACCAGTACCTTCGACGGTCT
>CADBSR010000065.1 GCA_902797385.1 uncultured Lachnospiraceae bacterium | reverse complement strand
TTGGTAATGATGACGCGCGGCGCCATCTTATGCGAATGGAAGAACCCGAGCGGATGACCGCTCATCACGACCAGCGTCTGCTCATCGGTCAGGGCTTCCAGATATTTTTTGATCAGGCGGTACTGCATCCAGTTCTGGCAGACCTGGCCGGTTTCACCGTAGGTCGTAAGCTCATACGGATACAGCGCCACGTCAAAATCCAGGTTGTTGTCGATCATGACCTGGATCGCTTTTCCTTCAATGCAATTGCCTTTGTATTCATCGATAGGCTTCCCGTGCAGAGCCCCTTCCGGCCGGAAGCGGTAGCCGTAGATCCGGCCGCGCTCCTCCAGCTCCCGGGCAAACTCCTTTGCCATCTGCGCGTGGTGATCCGGATGGATATAGCGCAGGGCATTCCGAATGGCCAGGACCTTATCCTGTTCGGAAAGGACCGCTTCCCGCTTCGGCGCACGCCGGTACTTCGGATCCATAGCAGGATAGTCCGGCAGCTCATAGTCCAGTTTAATCTTCATGGCATCAGAATAATCGATCATATTTCGCCTCTTTCGTCTTCGGGTCCATGGCAGTGACCGTTTCTGCTGCCATCGACTTGTATTGATTTGCAGATTTCCAGATCGTCCGTATAGCTTTTGTTGCGTTTATCAGTATATCATGTTTCCGCTCAAATGAAAAGGGAGAACGCCAATCCATTTTGATCAAAATGAAGCAGCCGCAAAAAGCTTCCGTTTCCGCTGTCCGGGGCTTGCCCTACGCTTTGTTTTTCAGCTTGAAGCAAAACGCATTATCCTGTATACTGTAGGAAGATTTCAGGTACAGCAAAAATTCTTCCTTAAAGGAGGCCTTTCATGGCAAAATTAGTCGAATGTATTCCCAACTTTTCCGTCAGCCGGGAGCAGGATCCCGAAACCTTTAACGCCCTCGTTGACTGCGCCAAAAGCATTCCGGGTTGCTTTTTGTTTGACGTTCAGTCAGACGGCAACCACAATCGGTGCGTATTCACGCTCCTGGGGTCGCCGGAGGCGATCGAGGAAGCAGCCGTGAAGCTGACCGGCCTGGCAGCGGAAAAGATCGATATGCGGAAGCATGTGGGCCAGCATCCGCGTATGGGCGCGACGGACGTGATCCCTTTCGTGCCGCAGACCGCGGATATCACGGTAGAAGAATGTGTAGCCCTCTCCAAACGGGTCGCAGAGCGCATCTGGAAGGAATTCGGGATCCCGTCCTTCCTGTACGAGGATTCCGCCACACGCCCCGAACGCCGCAATCTGGCGAATGTCAGACGCGGGCAGTTTGAGGGGATGCCGGAAAAACTGCTGGAGCCGGACTGGGCGCCGGACTACGGTGAGCGGAAGATCCACCCCACAGCCGGTATAACGGCCATCGGGGCCCGCATGCCCTTAGTCGCTTTTAACGTCAATCTGGACACGAATGATCTGGACGTTGCCAAGAAGATCGCAAAGGCGATCCGTGCCTCTTCGGGCGGTTTTCAGTATTGCAAGGCCATCGGGGTGGATTTAAAGGAGCGCGGGATCGTTCAGGTCTCCATGAACATGGTGAACTATGAAGGCACCCCGCTGTACTATGTTTTCGAAATGATCCGGGCGCTGGCAGATCGCTACGGGGCTCGCATCATAGGCTCCGAGCTGGTCGGCTTAACACCGGCCAAGGCGCTCATTGACTGTGCGGAGTACTATCTGAAGCTGGAGAATTTCAACTGCCGCGAGCAGGTCATGGAATATCATCTGATTGGGATGGAATAAGGACGGTGACACCCTCCCCACGTCCGGAGAGGGGCAGGAAAGGAATGAAATAATATGGAACTCACAAGTTTATCGGTCCGCGAATTTACGGAGCTTTTGGGCTCCGATGCACCCGCGCCCGGCGGAGGCGCCTCAGCCGCCCTGTGCGGGGCTCTGGGGGCAGCCTTATGCGGCATGGTGGCCAATCTGACGCTTGGCCGGGAAAAATACGCAGAGCATCAGGCGCTGGCCGCGCAAACGGCTGAAAAAGCGGCTCTCCTGCAGAACGAGCTGCTGAAAGCCATGAATGACGATGCCTCCGCGTATGACGGCTTTATGGCCGCCCTGGCTCTCCCGAAAAATACAGATGAGGAAAAGGCCGCCCGCACCGCAGCGCTTCAGGACGCACTCATGGCCTCCACCCAGTCTCCGCTGCATACCATTGAGCTGGCAGCCGAGGCATTAAAGCTGACGCAAAGCCTGGTCGGGCGCTCCAACACCAATGCCGTCAGCGACCTGGCTGTTTCGGCCCTTTCCTTGAAGGCTGCCATGCAGGGCGCCTGGTTAAATGTTCTCATCAACGTCAGCAGCATCAAAAATGCAGACAAGGCCGAATATTTCCGTGCACGCGGCGGACGGATCCTCTCGGAATCCCTGCCGCTCGCCGATGAGATCTACGAAACAGTAAAATCCACGCTGTAACCTTACGCATTTCCCGCTTTTTTGCGACATACGGGGTGAAGGACCTTCAGATACAGGAGCAGAAAGTGGATTATTCAGCAAAGGAAAACAAAAAGACCAAAGAGTCCGCCCGGACCCGGGATGAAGCGATCGTCCGGCTGTTTCAGGGTCGGAAAGAGGAGGCGATTGCCGAGACGCTCCGCACCCACGGCAGTCTGCTGCATCGCTTTGCCGCCCGCTTCTTAACCGATGAGCGGGACTGCGAGGAGACGGTAAACGATGCGCTTCTGGCCGCCTGGAACGCCATCCCGCCGCACGTGCCGGAAAACCTTCCCGCTTTTTTGGTCACGCTCGTCAGGCGCGCCGCCATCAGCCGGCTTCGGAGCCTGACCCGTGCCAAAGACGTGCCGAAAGAACACCTGCTGGCGCTCGAGGAGTTGGAAGAGGTGCTCCCGGACCGCTCCCAGGCGGAGGATGAAGTGCTGGCCAAGGAGCTGGCGGACAGCATCAACGCCTTCCTGCAAACGCGGACGGCGCGTGAAAAAACAGTTTTCCTGCTGCGATACTATGCTTCCTGCTCTGTCAAAGAGATCAGTGAGCGCCTGGCTTTAAGCCGCTCCTCTGTGGAAAAAGAGCTGGCCAGACTGCGTCTTGATCTGAAAGAAAAGCTGGAAAGCGAGGGTTATACCGTATGAAACTGTGGGAAAAGGTCATGAATGAAACCGACCCGTCTCTGATCGCAGAGGCGATGGAATACAGTGAAAAGACAGACAAAGAAAGCGAAGCATTGGTCCCGGGGCGCGATCCGCTGCGCATTAAGAAACTGACAAAGCGTCTCCTTCCTGTGGCAGCCGCACTGGCGCTGGTCCTGATCGGGACCGGGGTCCTGCTGTCCCGCAAGCCGCTTCAAGAGACCGGTGCTGCCGGCGGCGAAACAAAAAAAGCCATCTACTACGAGACCGGCCTGCCCGAAAGCGGGGAGGAAAATGCATTTGAGAAGGCCTACCGGACGGTAATCCCCGAAGGGACCTATGCCGGCTGGCAGAGCCTGAAAGTCTGCGATGCTTCCTTTGTAGGAGAAAAGCTGGGCGATATCACGGTTGAAGCCGGCTGGAAAAACGCCTCAGAGGAATATGTTTCCGAAAAAGAGAGCCTGCGCGCCCAGGTCTTTCACGTAAAAGGCGTCGATCCCGCCAAAGCCGTCTGCCTGAAGTTTACGGACAAAGGCGACGCCCTCACGACGGACCACTACTATGTCTACGTGGCCCCCGCCATGGATGAAGCAAGCCTCGCCGCTCTGAAAGCCCTGCTCTGGCCACAGCCGGCGGAGATCCCGGCCGAGGGTGAAACCGTCACGGGCTTCAGCCGCGCCGCAGATGAGTAAAAACCGCTCATAAAACATCCTGAAACTCTTCTTTCGCCCGAAAAGCAAAAACCTCTGGCGGAGGACTTCCACTTTGCTTGTCGTCTCCTTCTGCGGTCGGTACAAAGTCCGATTCTTCTCTGCTTTCAATGAAAACATCCCAGGAATCAAAGGACATTGTCTTTACGATCTCATCCCTATACGCTGCCTCTTGCTCTGAGGATGTTATATAGAAGAATCGTCCGTTTTCAATACCATAATAGTAATAATAGTTTTTTCCAAAAGACTCTTTTACGCCTCCATAGTATAATTCATCTGTCTCGTTATTTTCTATTGCGACCAGGTTAAAACCATTTATTCTTGCTCTTTCTCTTAAAAAGGCTTCCGGATTCTCAATAAAAGGCATTATACTGATCCAAAATGCGCTTCCCGTTGATGTAGTAAAACCAAAGGTTAATTCCTCTAAATACGCATGGCAGACAAGTCCCCACGTCTCCATTTCTGCATGATTAGGGAAATGGAAAGCCTTAAAGAAATCAACATATTTTTCACGTTGTTTCACATCCGGTACTGCAGAAAGCCCGAACGCATTCCCATTATGCCTTTGTATATAATCCGAAAAATCTTCCGGTTTTCCCTTTAATAATTCTATCAGCTGCTTGAATTCCGCCTTGCTCGAAAGAGAAATAAGCTCCGGAATACGAAAAGACTCCTTATGATTATTTTCCGGATCCGTATCTGGCTGTTCATAAGAATCCGATACGGACTCGTTCGGGAGGCGTGTTGTGTTTTTTTGTTCAGAACCACAGGCAACAAGAAAGAGCGCAAATATAAGTATTCCCGTTAGCAAAAACGCCCCAGATAGAAATCTTTTTCTTTGATACATTTTTCTCACTTCCTTTTTTCGAGTGCACACATAAGTTTGATTTTTTACAATGATATTATAAATATATGGGCTGATCATTGTCAATTTTTTTATAATAATATCTGTAAAAGCCCAATCCCATCACATAAATATCCCGGACAGGAAACGAAAGCCTGTCCGGGACATTTTTATGCATCCTCTTTCTCTTTACGGAACTGCTTCCGCCTCATGGAAGGTCCGCGTGCTTTCCGTCAGCAACGTTCCGTCCTCACTGTAGGAGCGGAAGGTCATACGCAGCGTATCCGCTGTGCCTCCCAAAAAGTCTTCGCCGATCTCGTCGGCTGAATGAAAAAGAAGCTCCATGATATTGACATAGTCCGCATCCTCTTCTCCCGAGTCAAAAGAAAACAAAAACCATGAGCCCTGCTTTCCTTCCGGACGCAGAGAGAAATGCTTCCCGTTCAGCTCCATATCCACTTCAGCCCGTGTCCCTTCCCCTTTTACGGCAAGGGCCGGACCTCCCCAAAGTAAAGGCACAAAGCAGCTATCTCCCGTATACGGTGAGACAGCGATCCGGGGTGTTGTGTTCCAAAAAAAGCTGAAAGGATCCCGACTTACCATTCCCTGAACGACCCCGTCTTTCCGTTCGCCCAAGATCAGAGCCCTCCAGCTGGTGAAGCGGATCTGAGTTTCCCCGCTGATCTCCCCCAGCACATTGTCTTCCACAGTTTTATGAAAAGCGCCCTGTGGCGTCAGCGCCGGAAAGCCGGCCGCCATCCATCGAAGTGCCAGAAGAAGCAGGATAAGCCCCGTCCAGAGCAAGATCCGTGTTCCTTTTGAAAGAGAGTGTTTTTTCTTCATCCTGCCGCCTCCTTAATAACGAAAAGTCAATACGATCGGTGTTTCGCTGCTCTCATAAATCAGGTCAAAATGCCCTTCTTCCGGCAGACGAAACCAGTTTAGCGTCTGGAAGAAAAAATATTGTATGCCGCCTTTTCGTCCCAGGATTTCCCCTCTCGCATAGATACGTCGTCCGTCCGGCAGCTTGAACCTCATATAGCGAAAGCTGTTCGCCGTGTTCCAAATGGATCCTTCCACCTTCACCAGAACCCCGGCACGGAATATCTCCACCCCGTCCGCGTTTTCTCCCCGGACCATCCGGGCCCAGGGAACCGTGATGGTATACGGACCGGCCTTGATTTCCTCCTGACAGATGAGCTCACAGTCCACATCCGGGGCAATGGCCGGCGGGAAATACTTTACCTCTATTTCCGCCTCTGTCGGAGGGAGCGCGGAAAAGCAGGTGTTGCGGACAAAATCGTATAACGGAAGGAAGCTGATCAGCAGCAGGATCACCGCCACTATCCTAAGCCCTATCAAAACCGCGCTGACCCACGGACGATGAACGTCCCGGAGCGCCTTCCCGGTCTCCACCGGATCGCCCAGCGCCGCCACGACCCTTTCCTGCAGTGCCTCATCATCAAGCTCCGGGAAGGCCAGGCGCAAAGCCTCGCTCCTATCCTCAATATGGTCTGATAGCTCTTGCGCTGCTGCCCTGCGGTCTTCGGCAAAGGGCAAAAACGAAAGTGCGCTCTTCAGCCATTCATCCGTCTTCATGCAAAGCACCCCATTTCCAGCACCGCATTGACCGCGCCGGAAAAGGCCCGCCATTCCTCTTTTTGCTCCGCCAGCTGGCGCTGTCCCTTTTCCGTTACATGATAGTACTTCCGGCGCCGTCCGCCTTCGTTTTCCTGCTCATAGGACCTCAAATATCCTGCCTTTTCCAAGCTGTGCAGGACCGGATACAGCGTTCCCTCCTTCATCTCGAAGACATTTTCCGAGATCCGGTTCAGGGATTCGATCATCTCGTACCCGTACTGATCCCTGTCCTTTAAAATGCTGAGGATCAGCATGCCGGTACTTCCTGACAGCAGACTCTTGTTGATTTTCATATGCAGCTTCTCCTTTCAGATCGTTGATGCCTGGCTCTCTTCTTTCCGTTCCGGGTCGATGTATCTTCCGGCCCGGCCTTCCGCTTCATCTTATTTCAGTGCGTTTTCTTCGAAATATGCAGGCCTTTTTCCCTGCCATACCTCGATCATCGATGTTTCTGCCTGTATATTACCTCGATGTTCGAGGCTTGTCAAGTCTTTTTTCGGGCTTTGACAAACATGACAGAGGGACGTACCCTTTGTCACGAGCATGACAGAGGGCATGACAAGGATGACAGAGGGACGTACCCTTTGTCACCATGACAGAGGGACGTACCCTTTGTCACGCAAAAAACATTAAAAAAAGCGCGGGATCCCATCCTCTTCCAAAAATAACGGCATCCCGCGCAGAAAGGCGGATCTGTTTACAGTTCTTCGAAGCGCCTGACTCCCTTGGTCCGGATCCAGGACCAGAGCAGGAAGGAAAGCAGGCAGGTCACTCCCGCTACGATCAGCAAATACCAGACGGGGCCAAGTCCCCAGGCAAAAAGCATGTACACGGCTACGACCGCCGCTCCGTACACCAGTCCGAAAAGCATATAGACCAGGACCGAAAGGCTCTGCTTGATCACGATGATTTCATTGCTCCAGTTCAGGTTGACATGCCGTAAGCCCAGCATCAGGCCGAACAGGGCAAAGAGGATATTTGCCAGAAGCGGCACTGCCAACAGCAGGACCCACTCGGCCGGAGCGGGTTTTAACGCGATCCCGGCGCAGATACAGCAAAACAGCGTAGGGATCACCGTCAGCTTCAGCTGCAGGTCCAGTTTCGCTTTCAAAACATCCAGGGTCTCGACCGGCAGGGATCGAACGATCCAAAGCGACCGTCCCTCCAAAGAGACGGAAGGCACGGTGGTATCGTTCATAAAAGCAATCAGGCTGATACCGCCCACCAGCATCACCAGTACGATGCCCGACGCCTCCCCGAAGACCTGGTTCAACAGCGTTATGACCGGGCCGCCTTTCCAGAGCAAAGCAACGCCGGCCAGAATCAGCATGATGGTGGACAGGCCGCAGTTCAGCATATATCCGCTGCTGGAGGTAAAGTGCGTCATCTCCCGGGCTCCCAGCGTCTGCCGCAGCGTCCGATCCTTGGCAAGCGTCTCACGATAAACCGCTTTCCCGCTTGCCGCACTCGTGGTCGCGATCTTTGTGAAGCTTCGGATCAGAACGGCCCAGACCAGAAGGCAAAGAAGTGCCACCAGCGCCACCGAAGCAAGGACCGCCGGCCATTTGCCTTCGCCCACCTCGCCAAAGACCTTCAAAAAGCGGACCGAGCTGCTGATTTTTTCCGCGTTCTGCTCCACGTTCTGTATAAACGACTGCAGCCCTTCCGTCAGCCGGAAATAAACGACATAATACAGCGCAAAGAAAACAAGCGCAATGGCCGTAGTGATATAGCTCTTGTTCTTTAATTTCAGACTCAGCCGCGCCACGCCATAGCCAAGCAGGCAGCTTAAAGCCAGCACGATCGCCGTGACCAGGAGAATGAAGACGATCCCGCCCACGAGCCGGGCCGGCGTCAGACCCATGGTGATCAGATAGACGACCACGGCCGGAACGGTGACGACCCCGGAGAACATAAGGCTCATCAGAAGCACACCAAACGCACGCGATGCCACGATCGTTTTCGGCGGGATGGGCATGGACAGCAGCAGGTCATTGTCCTTGGCCAGGTACAGGCTCGAATACGTGGAAAAGACGCTGCCGATGATCCCCAAAAACAGCGCGATCAGGCTCATTAAGGCAAAATACAGCCAGCCCAGGCCCACCTGCACGAGCGGTCCGCACAGGCCGCTGGCCATCATAAAGAAGGAGAAGCCCAAAAAGCCCACAAACAACACCAGGAAAAAGACGATCATGCCGGCAGCCGAAGCCTTCGACCGCATCTTATTCGTCTTCCGGTTAAATACGTAGCCCTGGAAAAGCTCCGTAATCTGTTTTTTGATCAGTGTGCCCAACATCACTTATCCTCCAGTTCCAGGAAGACCTCCTCCAGAGAATCGTCTCCCTTGACCTCCTCCATGGTGCCGGAGCGGATCAGCCGACCGTCCTTGATGATCGCCACCTTGTCGCAGAGCTTTTCCGCGACCTCCAGGACATGCGTGGAGAAGAAGATCGCCCCGCCCTGATCGCACAGCTCCCGCATCATCTGCTTTAACAGATGCGACGCGGTCGGATCCAGTCCCACGAACGGCTCATCCATCAGGATCAGCTTCGGTTCATGCAGAAAAGCACTGATGAGCGCCAGCTTCTGCTTCATGCCGTGGGAATAGGCGGAAATGGGCTGGGCCAGATCGGCCGTCAGCTTAAAACGCTCGGCCAGATCATGGATCCGCTCCTTGCGCACCGCAGCCGGGACCTTGTAAACATCCCCGATGAAATTCAGATATTTGATCCCGCTCATGTACGTATACAGATCCGGGTTGTCCGGAATATACGCCAGACGACGCTTCGCCTCCAGCGGATCTTCTTTAATGGAGATGCCGTCAATATAAATCTCGCCCGCATCAAAATTCTGGATCCCGACCGCCGACTTTAACGTCGTGGTCTTGCCCGCCCCATTGTGACCAATGAAGCCATAGATCTCCCCCGGCGCAATATGCAGGCTCAGATCATTCACCGCAACCTTGCTGCCGTATTTTTTCGTTAAATGCTCTATCCTTAACATATACAGTCCTTTCTTCTTCCTGTGTCCGGAGACGCAAGCCTACGTCATCTGGCAGCGACACGTCCCCATGTCATCTGGCAGCGACGCGTCCCCATGTCATCTGGCAGCGACGCACCGGACAATACTTTTCGAACGATTTAGCAAAGCGACTAGTGAGAAAAGATTTCGTCCCGGTGAGGAGCGTCTCTGTTAGTGCATTGCAAGTTTACGAAATATCCAGTTCGATCGGCTCATCCAGCGTCTCGGACACATACTTCCCATTCTTTTTGCGCTGCCTCACACACTCCGTCAGCAAATACTCGATCTGCCCGTTCACCGAGCGGAAATCATCCTCCGCCCAGGCCGCGATCGCATTGTACAGTTTCGGAGATAAGCGGAGCGGCACCTGCTTCTTTTGATTCTCGTTCAATGATCCGCCCCTTTCCATTTATTTAGCACACATCCCATCAACACGGCAGCCCTGCGGTCCGGCCGCACCGTCAATACAGACTGCCGGAATTGACCACCGGCTGCGCATCGCGGTTGCCGCAAAGCACCACCAGAAGATTGGAAACCATGGCCGCCTTGCGTTCCTCGTCGAGTTCTACCGTATGATTTTCCGAAAGGCGCTCCAGCGCCATCTCCACCATCCCGACGGCCCCGTCCACGATCATCTTCCGCGCGTCAATGATCGCCGACGCCTGCTGGCGCTGCAGCATGACCGCCGCGATCTCCGGCGCATAGGCCAGATAGGTGATACGGGCTTCCACGATCTCCAGCCCGGCCGCGCCGACCTTAGACTGGATCTCCTCACGGATGCGGGCCGCCACGACCTCGCTGGATCCGCGCAGAGAGCCCTCATCCGCGATCCCGTCACCGGTCGTATCCACGCCGGGGGCGACATCGTAGGGATACAGGCGGACGATATTGCGCAGGGCGCTGTCACACTGGAGCGAAAGGTATTCTTTATAATTGTCCACCTCGAAAACTGCCTTGGCCGTGTCCACCACGCGCCAGATGACCGCGATCCCGATCTCGACCGGGTTGCCCAGGCAGTCGTTGATCTTCTGTCTGGAGTTGCTTAAGGTCATGGCTTTTAAAGAGATCTTTTTGCTGCCGGCTTTCCCGAGGTTCACACCCAGATTTTCCGCCGAAGGCAGGACCAGCGTTTTGGGCTTGGCGCTGTCCACGTCGCCGGACTGCGAAAGCTTCGTCTCCGCTGCCGGATTGACCGCCACGCAGAAGGGATTCACCTGATAAAAACCGGGTTCCTTGATGCTCCCGATATACTTGCCGAACAGCGTCAGGACAATGGCTTCCTGCGGTCCCACGACCTTTAAGCCCAGGAAGGGCAGCCAGCCGACGCAGAGCCAGACGATGCACACGATCAGCGAAGGCAGGGCGTTTTTCCCCGCATCCATCTGAATGCCGGCATAGATGCAGCCGCCGATTGCCGCCAGATACAGAACGATCCAGGCCACGGCCATCACGAGGCCGTCTTTTCTCTTATGCAGGATTTTTTCTTTCATGACAGACTCCTTTCTGTTTTAAGAGAGCAGTAGCTATTTATTTGATATCATAATGATATCAATCCGTACGCAGCCTGTCAAGCCCTTTTTCAAATATTTTATCCCACTGCAAAAGAAAAAAGGGGACGGATCGTCCCCTTACAGCGGCGAGGCTTATGCACAAGCCCCCCTGTTTAAACAAAATGTTCCAACGTTATAACGATTTGTTAAAGCGCCCCGGCCAGAACCAGGAACCACAGAACAAACGTCGCCAGCACGGCCAGGGCAAACAGCGTAAAGCCCGGGCTGAAGCGGCCTTTTTTGCCGCCTGCCGGCTGTTCCACCAGACCGCTCTTTCGGAGCGCTGTTACCACCGGTTTGTACAGGAGCATGGCCAGCGCCGCATTGATGCCGCCCTTGACCAGATTGAAAGGCAGGAAAACACTGGCCAGCATGCCGGCCACCTGTTCCCGCGGCACCCCCATGTAAAAAGGCGTAATAATGTAATTCCAGAGCACCATACAGGCTGCCATGGTCACGACCCCGAGTCCCAGGCCCATCATGGCACCCTTCTGCGTGCGGTTTTTCGGATAGATCCAGGCCGCCGGCACGGCAAAGGCGCAGGTGGAAACGACGTTCATCAGGAAGCCGTACAGACCCGTCCCGCTGACACTGAGCAGCTCAATAAGCGAAGTCAGGATCGAAACGATCACGCAAGTCAGGGGCCCGAAGATAAAGCCGGCGATCACGATCACCGCATCCTTCGGCTCATAGCTCAGAAAGCCCGCCACATTCGGGATCCATCTGGCTGTCAGCACCGCCAGATACGCAATCACCACAAACATGGCTGTTGTGGCCAGATACCGGGTCGAAATCTTGTTTTTCATTTCCTTCTCCATAAAAAATGCCCGAGGATCCATGGATCTTCGGGTGCCTGAAATCACAGATAAAAGCAGCGGCCTATAGCCATCTTCTCCCATCCAGACTGTACTGTCGGTACCGGAATTGCACCGGTTCAGCTTAACGCTCGCGGACTCTGACCGCCGGTGGGGACTTTCACCCCGCCCTGAAGACAGACTGATTGTAAGACATCCTCGCCGACCTGTCAAGACCCGGACGTTGTTTTTTCTTTCTGATGGCCGCACCGCCAACTTGCCTCTTTTCCTTTCTGTCAGACAGATTTTGTGCTTTTTCTTGTTTTGCCGGGCAAAAAGGGGTATACTGGCAAGCGTTGAAGGGAGAGATTATGGGGACTTTGAAAGTACAGCTCAGCGCCAATGCCGGTGTCATCCTAAGCGATGGGGAACGATGCCTCTGGATCGATGCCCTGCACCGCGTGCCGGTAGCCGGCTTTTCCTGCGTGAGCCGCCTGCAGTGGGAGCGGATGCTGGATCCCGCGCTTGTCTCTCCGCCCGATCTCATGCTCTTCTCACATTATCATCCCGATCATTATTCATCGTCCTATCTTCGGGGCGCTCATGAGCGCTATCCGGCGGCTGTCGTGGCGTCTCCGCGGGCGGAGCTGCCAGACCAGATCCTTCTGGCGGAGGAGGCCTGCGAACTGGAGATCAAAGGCGTGCGGATCCTCTGCCGCCGCACTCCGCATGAAGGCCGGGGCTATGAAACCGTAGCGCACTACAGCTTTCTGATCCTGTGGGGTGAAGCTGTGCTCTTTATTCCCGGCGATGCGGCCCTCGGGTCCCAGGCCCTGGCCGAGCTGATCGGTTCCAGAAAGATCAGCCTCGCCCTCCTTAATTTCCCCTGGGTCACCCGTCCCAGCGGCATTCGTTTTTTAGCGGCCCACGGCGATCCGAAGGAGGAGATCATCTACCACCTTCCCTTCGCGCCGGACGATACCTGCCGCTACCGGGATCTGACCGCCCGCGCTCTGGCGCGATATGAGGATCCGGCCATCCACCGTCAGGTATTGGCAGAACCGTTTGCTGCGCTGTATTTTGACCTGCCATAGGGCTCTGCAGAAATATCGTAATCAAAAAGAGACTGCGGAACAGTCTCTTTTTGATTTCTTATGCTTCTTTCCAGTCGGGCGGCAGAAGCTGCCACAGATGCTCTGCCATGGCTGCAAAGCCTTTATCATTTGGATGGATCCCGTCCGGGGAAAGCACGTCCGGTGCTCCGGGCAGGATCTGCCTGCCGTCTATCACGGAAAAGACAGCGTGCTGACCCGCCAGACGGCGGATCTCCTCGCGGGCTGCCTGCAGCGGCCATGCCGGATGTGGGTCCGGATCCAGGCGGGGCAGCGGCGTCAATACGGCAGCCCGCGCGCCCGAAAACAAGTCCGCTGCTTTATCCAGATAGCGGGATGCTTCTTCCCGCAGGGCACCGGCATCCCGTTTTGCCCAGTCGTTGGTGCCGTAGGCGATCATCACATAATCTGCCGTAAGTGCCAGCGCCGGATCCAGCGTTCTGTGATCGAAGAAATAGCCGCCGATGCCCTGATTGATCACTTCGGCATTCATTTTCCTGCCCAGCCTCGCCGCATAGCAGCCGGAAGAGACATGACCCAGATAACCCTGCGTGATCGAATCGCCCAGGCACAGGAGTTTCTTTCGGCGCGGCAGGGGAAGGGCAAAAGAAGCCGCCTCGATCCTGATATCCTTTAAAACCGTTTTCTGCAGAGTCGGCAGATACAGCCGGACCTGTTTGCTGCCTTCCGGCAGGCTGAATCGAAGCTGCCCTTCGGGTTTTTCCCGTAAAGATCCGGGAATGCTCTCCTTCAGCTCCCCGTTCACCCAGAGATCAAAACTGTAAAAGTCCTGGCTCGAGCCCGGCCCCAGCTGAAAGGAAAAAGACAGGGCAGCCGCATCGGTCTGCATAGCCAGACAAATGCCGGCAGACGCCTGCGCCCGGATGCCGAAAGCCTTGTTTTCTCCGTAAACTTCCCGCTGGCGGGCCGTAAAGCGAAGCGGACAGATCCCGCCGTCCTCCTCGATCAGGTCCAAAGCACCTTCCAGGTAGTCACGGATATCACCGGGCAGCCGCTCTCCTCCTGTTTCAGGAACCAAGCCGCAGGTCCTCATGCGCCGGCTTCCTCCGTCACGCGGACGATGCGCCGGATATCCTCATATAAGCTTTCCTGCGTAAAACGGCCGCTCGGCGCGTACTCCAGACACAGGTCCGCTTTCGGGCTGTATTTTGCGATGGCACGGAGCAGGCGGTCCATCTCAGGCGCCTTGCAGACGCCCTCCGGATCAAAGCAGGGATAGTGAAGATCGCCCCAGCCGTCATTGTTGTTCAGATGATAGCCGCGGATCCGTTCTCCCAGTTCTTCGATCAGCGCCGGAACGTCCCAGGCATTTAAGAACGCATGCCCGGTGTCGATGAGGCAACCGATCCCCTCCGGCAGTTCTTCAAAAAGACGGACAAAGATTTCGTAATCGAACAATACATTGCCTTTTTTCGGGTAGCCGACATTTTCCACCGTCATGCGGATCCCGCGCTTCGTCAGCTTATCGTACCAGTGCAGCAGCACGTCCCGGGTCCGTTTCCGGCGGTCCGCTTTTTCGCTTTCCGCAAAAACGCCCTCGTGGGTATGAAAGACCATGGAAGTGGCCCGGAAAGCATCGTAATAGTCGCAGGCCTTATCAAAGGCGGCCGTCATGCGCGCTTCCGCTTCACTGCCGGGATCCGTGCAGATCTCCATGAAGGGAGAATGGATCGTGGCCGGGATCCCGGCCAGATCTGTCACCGCTGCCTGCAGCTTCTCGTGGAAATCCGGATTTTTCCAGCTTGTGGCATACTCAATCCCCAGGTCAAAATCCGGAAACTCCGTCACAAATTTCTTCATCAGCGCGTAGTCGGAAAAGGCGACGCCGTATGTGGAAAGATAGATTTTTTTCATAGCAGGAATCACATATACAGTCCGCCGTTGACGTTCATGGCATCGCCGGTCACGTAGTCGGACATGGGGCTGGCATAGAACAAAACGGCATAGGAGACGTCCTCAGCGGTGCCGTAGCGGCCGATCGGGATATACGTCTTCGGATCTTTCTGCGACCAGGAAAGGCTCTTGCCCATCGGGGTCAGGATATTTCCGGGGCAGACCGCATTGGAATAAATACCGTAAGGGGCGCCGGAAAGGGCAAAGCACTTGCTTAAGTTCAGCACACCGGCCTTCGCCGCCGCATACGAAGCATCCGAGCTGCGGCCGCCGCGCAGCGCCGCCAGCGAGGACAGGTGGATCAGCTTGCCGCCGCCCTGCTCCTTCATGATCTTGAAGACCGCCTGGGTCAGGAAGAACATCGCTTTTAAGTCAATATTCATCATTCTGTCCCAGCTCTCCTGGGTGATTTCCGTGATCGGTGTCGAGCCCGTAATACCGGCGACATTGACCAGGATATCGATCCGGCCGAAGAAGGCCTTTGCCTCTTCCACCTTTTCTTCCAGGTGCTCAAAATCCGCCACATTGCATTCGAGTGCGCGTGCCTGGGCACCCTGCGCCGTCAAATCTGCCGCCACTTCTTCCACGGACGGGAAGTTTAAATCCGCCAGGATCACACTGGCGCCGCATTCCGCCAGACGGCGGGCGCACTGCTCTCCTATTCCACGGCCGGCGCCGGTTACGAGCGCCACCTTACCCTCAAGCATGTTATCAAAGATGTTTTTCACAGTGTCTCCTTTGACCCGGCAGGCGGGTCATCTTTTGTTTTATCCTTTATGGACCGCCTTTTTGAAGGCATCCAGCGCCGCCTCGCGCACCATTTCCGCCAGGGACGGATGGGCTACGATCTGGCCTTCCCAATCTTCCAGTGTCAGTTCCTTTTCAACCGCCAGGGCGGCAAAAGCGATCAGCTCGGATGCATTGGCCCCGACGATGGTCACACCCAGAGTCTTTGTGGTTTTCTTGTCGCAGATCACATACACACAGCCGTTTTCGCCTTCCGCCAGTCCCATGCCGTTGGCCGCATAGTTAAAGCTGCCCATCACCGGTTCGTATCCGGCAGCCTTGGCCGTTTCGGTATTTAAGCCGACCGAAGCAAAGCAGGGAAGGGTATAAGTGCAGGCCGGGGTATATTTCGCGCGGGTGTAGGGCTTTCCGAGGATATCCGCCAGGGCGGCTTCTCCCTCGGCATAGGCCGCGTGAGCCAGCTGGGCCCCGCCTGCCACGTCGCCGATCGCGTAAACACCGTCCAGATTGGTCCGCTGGTGCTCATCCACCGCCAGGAAGCGGCCGTTTAAGCCAAGTCCCAGGGCCTCCGCATTGATCCCGTCAAAGCGGGGCTTGCGGCCGACAGCCATCAGGACCTGCTCGCAGCGGACCGTTTCTTCCTGTCCCTTGTATTCGTAGACGGCCTTGCGGTAAACGCCGTCCGCTTCCACGCGCAGCATTTTCGCGCCGGTTTTGATCGAAATGCCCAGCTTTTTGACCTGGTTCTGCCAGAATCTGACGGCTTCCTTCTGTTCGCGGCCCATCAGTTCCGGCAGCATTTCCACGATCGTGACCTCGGTCCCGTAGGCCGCAAAGGCGCAGGCTAACTCCAGACCGATCACGCCGCCGCCCATGACCACCATGCTCTCCGGCAGGCGTTCCAAATTTAAGACTGCCGTCGAATCGATGCAGAGCTCATGGCCCGGGATCGGGATGATGACCGGCTCGCTGCCGGTCGCAATGATCACGTTTTTCCCCTGATACTGCGTCTCACCGCAGCGGACCGTCCGGTCTTTCTCCAACACGGCTTCGCCATTGATCACCGTCGCACCGGCGCTCTTTAAGAGCATTTTGACGCCGCCCACCAGCTTGTCGACGACTTCCTGCTTGCCCTTCATGATTTTCTTAAAGCTGAAGAAGCCGGCGTCGCGGAAGATCTCCTTCTGAACCAGGCTGCGGACTTTCTCCATGGTCACGGCCTTATCCACCAGATATTTGGTGGGTACGCAGCCCACGTTCAGGCAGGTCCCGCCCAGATGTTCCTTTTCAAACAGCGCGACCTTCAGGCCCGCCTTCGCAGCCGCGATCCCCGTGGAATATCCGCCGGGGCCGCCGCCAATGATCAGTAAATCAAACTGTTCCATCCCATCCTCCTTTACATGAGAAGCATAGCCGGATGTTCCATCAGATACTTTAATTCTTTCAGGAACTGGGCGCCGTAGGCACCGTCAATGATCCGGTGGTCGAACGAACCCGTGATCTTCATCTTCGGGACCGGCTCAAAGCCGCTGCCGTTCCAGACCGCCTCGGTGATAATACTGCCGACGGCTAAAATGCAGCTTTCCGGCGGATTCACGATCGCAATGAACTGATCCACGTCGAACATGCCGAGGTTTGAGATCGTGATGCTTCCGCAGCCCATATCGGCCGGCAGCAGCTTGTTTTCACGGGCTGCCTTGACCAGGCGCTTGTATTCCGCGGAGATCTCCTCCAGGCTCATGGTATCCACGGCCTTGGCGACGGGAACGATCAGCCCCGCCTCCTGCGCGACGGCCAGACCCACATTCGTGTGCTTCAGAACACGGATCTCTCCGTTCTCATAGCGTGCGTTGACCAGAGAGTACTTGCGGGAAGCAATGGCAATGGCCTTCGCCATCAGATCGTTGTAGGAAAGCTTGACTTCCTTCCGTTCTTTGTAAAGTTCGCGCAGCTCCGTTAAGGCGCGCATATCCACCGAAACGGTGCATTGCCAGACGGGGATCGTCTGCGCGGATTCCAGCATTCTCTTGCCGATGATCTGACGCATCCGGCTCATCGGAAGCACGGTATACGCCATCGGATCAATATCAGTCGCCGGCGCAGACGCTGCGGGGGCTTTATAAGACTCCACATCGCTGCGCTTGACAAATTCACCGTTGGCCGCATTCACAGCCGCGATGTCAATGCCTTTTTCCTTTGCCAGCTGCTTGGCACCCGGCATGGCCGGGAAGTTGTAAAGGACCGCTTCCTGGCGGGGCGCTGCCGCCACGGCGGGAGCAGCGGGTGCCTGACCCTTGATGATGGGCAGGTATTCGTCCTGCGCGGGCAGGTCTTCTTTGGCAGCTTCCTCTTTGACCGCTTCGGCCGCCTTCGGGGCCTCGCTGTCTTTCTTTTCTGCCGCCGGTGCCACGGCGCCGGCGCCATTGTAGCTTTCTCCGGCCTTGCCGATCACCACGAGCGGTGTCCCGGCTGTAACCGAAGCGCCTTCTTCGACCAATACGGCCAGAACCGTGCCGGCCGCAAAGCTTTCCACCGGGAGAACAGCTTTGTCCGTTTCGGCTTCCAGCAAAACGTCTCCGCGCTTTACCGTATCACCGACTTTCACTTTCACGGCCATGACGGTCGCATCGTCGGTCGTCTGACCGGCGGACGGCATTTTGATTTCTGTCATAGTCTGCCCCCTTACAGTTTTGCCAGTTTCCGCGCCGCTTCCGCGATCCGTTCGGCGGAAGGCACCACGAATCTTTCCAGCTTCGGAGAGAAGGGGATCGGGGTGTCCGGCGCCGCCAGACGCACGATCGGGGCATCCAGATCCATGATCGCATGCTCGGCCACATAGGAGGCCAGCTGGGCGCCCCAGCCGCCGTTGTAATGATCCTCATGGACGATCATCAGCTTGCCGGTCTTCTTGATCGAAGCCAGCACGGTATCGTAATCGAAAGGAACCAGGCTGCGCGGATCGATGATCTCCACGCTGATGCCTTCCTTTTCCAGCTCCTCGGCCGCCTGCATGGCCTTGTACCACATCAGCATGTTCGCGACGATGGTCACGTCCTTGCCTTCGCGGCGGATGGCTGCCTTGCCGAAAGGAACCGTATACTCGCCGTCCGGGACCTCGCCCATGGCGGAAAGCTGGCCGGCTTCCTTTCGTTTGCCGCCGTAGAGCAGCTTATGTTCAAACACAATGACCGGATTGGGATCGCGGATCGCCGCGATCATCATGCCCTTGGCATCGTAGGCCGTGGAGGGGCAGATCACCTTTAATCCGGGGACATGGATAAAATAGCTTTCCAGAGACTGAGCATGCTGCGCGCCGCGGTTGGTGGCGCCGCACGGAGCCCGCATGACCATGGGGACGTGGACCTGTCCGTTGGACATGTAGCACATCTTGGCCGCCTGATTGACCAGCTGATCCATCATGCAGAACAGGAAGTCGCCGTACTGCAGGTCAGCCACCGGCTTCATACCGGCCATGGCGGAACCCACGCATACGCCGCCGATCAGGATCTCGGAGATGGGCGTATTGATCACGCGGTTCTTTCCGAAATCGTCCATGCCTTTTATTTCCAGCTTTCCGTCCTTGCCGGGTACGGCGACGTTCGCGCCGAATTCTTCTCCCAGGCCCTTGGTTACGGTAAATGCGCCGCCCATGCCGCCGGGAATGTCTTCATCCTCACCGATGCAGTATACGGTTTTATCTCTCTGCATTTCTTCGCGGATCGCGCTCTTGTAGGCATCCGCTATCGACATGATGGCCATCTTATTTCTCCTCCCAAAACACATTTTTCAGGGCCGATTCATCGTCCGGCAGTTTCGCATTCTTGGCGTATTCGACCGCTTCGTCGATCTCTGCCTCGACCTCTGCTTCCAGCGCCGCCAGCTCTTCCTCGGTCGCGGCGCCGTGATCCAGGATCACCTGGCGGAAGTTCTTGACGGGATCTCTTCTTCCGATCCACTCTTCTTCCTCGGCATCCGGACGGTAGCCGCAGGCATCGTTGCGGGAGTGTCCGCCATGGCGGTAGGTCTTGAGTTCCAGAATGGTCGGGCCTTCGCCTCTTCTGGCACGGGCGATCGCCCGGGTCGCCGCCTCATTGACTGCCAGCACGTCGTTTCCGTCCACGACCTCACTGGGGATGCCGTAGCATTCCGCCCGGTCCGCCGCCGGATTTTCCTTGCAGCAGGTCAGATGAATGGAGGTATTGGCGGAATACTGGTTGTTTTCGCATACATACACGACCGGCAGCTTCCACAGCCCCGCCGCGTTCATGGTTTCATGGTAGGAGCCTTCGTTGGTGGCGCCGTCGCCGAAGAAACAGACCACCACATTGTCCTTGCCCTGCATCTTAAAGGCCAGGGCCGCGCCGGCCGCAATCGGCAGATTGCCGCCCACGATGGCGTTCGCCGTCATGGCACCCACGGAGATATCACCGGTATGCATGGCGCCGCCGTGACCGCCGCAGCAGCCCTCTTCAGCCCCGAACATTTCGCACATCATGGCTTTGACGGAGATTCCCTTGGCAATATCGTGTCCGGCAGGACGGTGCGTGGAGGCCATCCAGTCATCCTTCCGCAGATCGTAGAGCATGCCAACGGCGCTGGCTTCTTCCCCCGTGCTCTGATGAATGGTGCCGGGCATGATCCCTTCCAAGAAGAGATAATAAATGCTTTCCTCATATTTCCGGATCTTGTACATGGTTCTGTACATGCCGATTGCTTTTTCCTTTGCAGGAAATACAGCCATTTTTCTGTCCTCCCTTATCCCCTATTTCAAAAATTCCGTCATGGCTTTCCCATCCGCTTCCGGCAGAGAAAGTCCCAGCAGTGCGGCGAAGGTCGGGCCTTCGTCGATCAGACGGCCGCGCTCCTTAGTGGCACCTTCCTTTAAATCCGGCCCCTTGCCCACAAAGACAGGCTGCGGACCGTAGTCCGGCATATAGCCGTGGGTCGCACGGCCAAAGCGGTAATCCGACGCATCGAAGTTCTGGACCAGCGGCCGCACCGCGCGGTCTCCGAAGCTCGTATAGCCGTCCGATTCGATCACAAAGCTGAAGTCGCCGTATAAGCCCTCTTCCTCTTTGGCTTCCTCTTCGGTATAGATCCGGCCGATCCCGAAAACGCCTTCGTCCTTCAGGGCCTGCAGTTCTTTATACACTCTTTCCTTCAGGGCCGCATCGTTTTTGTCCTTTAAATACACCAGCGAGCTCATGGCATTGGACATGCAGTAGGCTCTGAAATCCGTGACCTTCCCGTTCTCATCCACATCGATCAGGCCGGCATCCGCCAGCTTGACGTTTAAGTTGATGGAACGGACGATATCCCGCTGTCCGTGGTCGGAAACCATAACGAAGTTCGTCTCCTCCCGGACGCCGGCCGCCTCGAGCGCTTCCATGAGCTGGCCGATATAGCGGTCCAGATTGGCCCGGATCCCATCCAGATGCGGTCCGAACACCCCGTTTTTGTGACGGAAGGTGTCGAAGGAACCGGTATGGACGAAGAAGACCTCCGGCTTATGCTCGCGTATAATATCGCTCGCGCAGGTGATGATCCATTCATCCACTTTCGGCCAGACCATGAAATGCTTCTTGCCGCCTAACCGCCACTCCGGATCCAGAAGATCCGTATGCCGTTCCATGATCTCGATCACTTCATCGCTCGAACCTGCCCGCTTGAAGCTGGAGCGGAGCGTATCGCCCGGATAGGGCATCCAGTATTCGGCGATCAGATAATCCACATTCGGATTGCCTGCCGTGGCCGGCCAGGACACGGAGGCTGTCGTAAGCCCTTTTTCCTTGGCGGCCGCAAAAATATCCTTTTTGGCAACGCCCTCAGCAAACCACAGCCAGTGATCGTCCTTGTTGCTGGTGGTAAAGCCGAAATTGCTGACCAGACCGTGTGTCCCGGCATAGCAGCCGGTCAGGATGCTGATATGAGCCGGATAAGTGACCGAAGGATAGATGGTGCGCATCCCGCCTGTGACCTCGCAGCCGCCGGCCAGATACTTCTGAAAGTTCGGCATGCTGCGAAGGGCATCCACGTCTTCCAGCACCATGGCGTCGACCGATAAAACGAGTAATCTCTTTGACATTCTTTTTTAAGTCCTTCTTTCTCATCCCAAAGGGAAAAGTTCTAATATTGAAAAACGACGTCCAGTGCGTGCTTCCAGCCGAGCAGTCTTTCCTGACGTTCCTCCTCAGACATTTTCGGCTGAAACACGGTCGTTTTCTGTTGTTTTAATACGGTCTCCAGATCAAATAAGCCCATCGCCATACCGGCCAGATACGCACTGCCAATGCCCGAGAGCTCTTCATACTCCGGTACGACCACCGGGCAGCCCAGAATATCGCTCTGGAACTGCATCAGGTACGCGTTGCGGCTGGGACCGCCGGCCACCCGCAGCTCCCTGGCCGGAACGCCGAGCCTCTCTCCGGCCGGCAGGACCAGGTCTGCGATCTGATACGCCACGCTCTCCAGCGCCGCCCGTACCAGTTCGTTCTGACCGGTCAGACGCGTCATGCCCACATAAGCGGCCGTGGCGTTCGGCTTCCAGTGCGGCGCCCCGATCCCGGTAAAGGCCGGTACCATGTACGTTTTGTCCTGGGGATTCGCTGCAAAGGCCATGGCGGAGGTCTGCGCTGCATTTTCCGCAAGGCCGGCGTTTTTGGTCAGCCAGGTGACGACGGCGCCGGAATAATTGATCACGCCTTCCATGCCGAAAACGGCTCTGCCCTGGCTGCTGTAAAGCGTTGTCATATTGGCCCCGTTCGTGACGTTGATGGGCTTGTGGCCGACATTGACGATCACCGCGCTGCCGGTCCCGTACCCGCACAGGGCATCGCCCTGCCGGATGCAGCCGTGGCTGACCACGATCGCGTTGGAGTCACCGACCGCTGCATGGATCGGTACCTCATGCGGCAGCAGACCGCGCAGGTCCGTTTTTCCGAACAGCGCATCCGAGTCCAGAACATCCGGCAGCATACTCTCCGGAATGCCGAAAAAGCGGCACAGGGATTCGTCCCAGGTTCCGGTCTGGATATTGTAGAGCATGGTACGGTTGGCATTCGACGTGTCCGTAAAGTGGCTGCGTCCGTCCGTCAGCTGCCAGATGGTCCAGCTGTCCATGGTCCCCAGACACAGCTCGCCGCGCTCGGCCCGCTCCCGGACACCGGGAATGTTTTCCAGGATCCAGGCGACCTTCGGGGCCGAGAAGAACGGGGAATAATTAAGGCCTGTTTTTTCCCGGATCAGGGCCGGCGTGCGGGAATCCGCCAGGCGCTCGCACAGCTCAGCCGCCCGGTTGCACTGCCAGACGATGGACTCGCAGACCGGGTTTCCTGTTTTCCGGTCCCAGACCGCCACGCTCTCCCGCTGGTTGGTCACCGCCACCGCGATCACCGCCGCCGGATCGATCCCGCTGTCATGGAGGACCTTTTCGCAGACACGGAAAATATTGCCCGCGATCTCCGTGGCGTCATGGCCGACCCAGCCTTCCGGGCTCACCAGCTGACGGTGCGGAATATCCCGGCGCAGCAAAAACGCGCCGTTTTCATCCACCAGCATGGCCTTGGTGCCCTGGGTACTCTGATCAATCGATAAAATATAGGATTTCATATTTCTGTTGTTTCTTCCTCTTCATCTAATCGTTCATATCGGTTTAACACCAGCGTCTCCAGCGGCTTCCACAGGAAAGCCAGGCCGATGGCCTGCGCGCCTGCCAGAAACAGGACAAAATACGGCGCGAGGGAGGCTGGGTACAAAAGAACGGCGGCATACAGCATGCCCCAGATGATAAGGCCGGCCGCCAGGGACTGCGGAAAACGGCCGAAGCTTAAGCACAGGGCGTTCCAGAGAGAATCCTGAAAGCTTAAGTTCACCGTGCCCAGGATGAAAAACCACCACACGGCGATCAGCGCCGCCGCTCCGGCAAAGAACCAGGAGATGAGATACAGGCCCGTTCCTCCCGTTTTTAACTGGTGGGACACCGACATGCACCAAAGCATGGCCGCAAAATACACCAGGCACAGCAGGGTCGCCGGCACCGTCTTTTTAAGCAGACGGCGGTACGTGATCCAGTATTCGTGCGCCAGCCGGGGGATGAAGTCCCCTTCGGTCAGCCGGACGAGGAGCGAATCCATGGTCGCCGCCGCCGTCCCGGCCGTCACCACCGGCAGGGAGCCAAGCACCGTCAGCATATTCAGGAAAAAGAGGTTTTTCAGATTTTCTCCGAAAAGACTTCGCAGTACAGCCTTCATCTTACATCCCTTTCTCTTGCAAGGCAGCCTCTCGTGCTGACCTTTCCGGACGGAGCCCGCTTATTCCAGCGTATAGTGTCCGTCCGCCGAGGGCTTTCCGTAGTAATCGATCTCCCGGATCCACTGGGTCTGGATATCGTATTTGCCGTCGCCGTTTGTCGCGATCCGGATGGCGCCGTCCTGGCAGTTGTAGAACGTCAGCGCGCCTTTGACGCTGTAGCGCAGGGCGACGGTTTTATCCGCGATCACTTCGTACAGGCCGATCGCCGCCTTCGGCTTCATGCCCTCCACGAACTTTTTGCCGTTCGAGGTGGAATTGCCGTGATGGTTCATTTTGACGATATCGCAGTGGATCGCATCGCCGTAGGTTTCGATCAGTCGCTCCTCTGCCAGAGCATAGATATCGCCGGCGGTCCAGAAGCTGGAGTCACCGTAAACGACGCGCATGGCAATGGAGCCGTTGTTGGCATCGGCATAGGAGGCCGAAACATCATCTGTCTGTCCCTTTTCAGGGTTATATACAGTCACCTCGACGCTCTCACCCAGTTTGAAACTGTCGCCTTCCTTCAGCAGAATGAAGGGAATGTTATGTTCCAGGACATAGGCTTTTGCGTTCTGATAGGTGTTGGAAGCATATTCATGACCGTTGTAATAAACGGTTCCGATGGGATACTTTTCCGCCAGCTTTAAAAAGCTGCCGATGTGGTCCGCGTGCGGATGTGACATCACGAAGATATCGATCTTTTCAATTCCCATCGCCTGCAACTGCGGATCGAATTCGTCAAATCCGGCCGGATTGCCGCAGTCGACCATCATGATCTTGCCTTCCGGGGACTTATAAACCACGGCGTCTCCGCACTGGACGCGCTCCCCGTTCATCATAAAGGCGGTGGAAGTATACAGATACCGGACGGTCAGGCGTCCTGCATCCTCCGAGGTATCGAAGACTTTATCGAAGAAGTCTTTCTTTTCCGTTTTGCCGGCTTCCTGCGTCTGCGAAGGCGCCTCGGTCGTTTCTGTCGGCGTGCTTCCCGTCGTTTCTTCCGACACCTGCTTCTGGCAGGCAGCAAGCGTCAGCGCCAGCATCAGGAGGATCCCCAACAGCACCGGATACAGTCTGTTCTGTTTTTTCATCCGTTATACCTCACGAAAAACAAACTTTTTGAAACAGGCGGGAGATGGATTGCTCCATCTCCCGCTTCCTCCTTATTCCTTGAAAGGAAGCCCATCAGGCTTATTTCACAGGGTTGGAGGCGTTATACAGGTCGATCGCATCCTGAACCTCTTCGTAGAGGGTCTTCTGTACGCTCATCACGTCCAGGGAAGGATCGGCAGCGATCTTTTCGATCGCGCTCTTGAACTGGTTTTCGATCTCGGTGACTACGCCGTTGAAAGGCATAACCGCGGAGCCGTCGGCCACTTTCAGGTGATCGTAGATATCCTGGATGCCCGGGAAGGTATCCTTGATATAGGTCTGGTAAGCATCACTCTGGTAAACCGCATCGCTGCAGGCCAGGTAGCCGGTACCGGTGGAGAAGTTGGAGGTGTATTCGCCCTGTGCCATGAACTTGATGAATTCATAAGCACCCTTCATCTTCCAGTAGTCGCCGGTGTTGGCCATGAAGATACCGGTGCCGCCGATGGCAGCGCCCTTGCCGGCCGTTTCCGTTCCGTTGGTCGCAGCAGGAACCTGCAGCACGCCCAGTTTGAACTTGCCGTCAATGTTTTTGATCAGGTTGTTGGCCTGGGAGATAACGCCCATGCCCATGGCGCAGTCGCCGCTGGCAATAAGCGGAACCACTTCAGAGTTCCAGTTGGCGCCGTAAGGAACACCGTAGCCGCCGGCATACAGCTTCTTGTAGTAGTCCAGGATCGCGGTAACAGCCTTCTGGGCATCGCCGCCGTCCATGTACAGGCACTTGGTCACACGGCCGTCCATACCGTTCTTGGCATCGAAGGTGTCGACCGGGTCATAAGCCAGCATACAGTTGGCATAGTATCCGCTCGGATGGAAGCCGATGGCCTTCTTGCAGAAACCGCCGTCAACCAGCTTCTTGCCGGCTTCATACAGGTCGTTCATGTTGTGGATGTCGGCAGGATTGATGCCGGCCTTGGCAAACATATCCTTGTTGTAGTACACAACGCCGTAGGAATAGCCGTTGGGATAGCCAACCAGCTTGCCCTCATAGCTGTAAGCATCGATCAGAGCCTGATAGGTGCCCTTGGTCCAGGCAGCGCCGTCCGGATCCTTGTCGATGTAGTCCTGCAGCTTGGCCAGGTAATTGACATCGATGATGGTGCCGATACGCTGGGCGGCATGGTTGAACAGATCCGGCAGACCGTCTTTGTTGGTCGCATTCAGCTTGGCCATCAGTTCGTTGGCATTGCCCTGATACTCGATGGTCAGGTGATAGTCGGACTGGCTTTCATTGAACTTGTCAATGGTCGTCTGCAGCAGTGCGACGTTCTTTTCACCGTAGTTGGTCCACCATACCAGCTCAATGGTTCCGGCCGGACGAGGCGGTTCGGTTTCTGCTACTGTCGTAGCAGCCGGATCGGTGTTCGGTGTCTTCGCTGTGGTTTCCTTGCTGCCTTCCTGGCCGCCGCAGGCAACCAGAGAGAGCACCATGACCGCAGCCAGAAGCAACGCGAGCATTTTCTTCATTTTTTGTTTCTCCTTTTTCATTTTATTTAAAGCATTCACGCTTTATTGCTTGGTATCGGGATCAGCCCTTGACGCCGCCCGAGGTCATTCCCTTGATGATGTAATCCTGACCGAAAATATAGATCAGCACCGAGGGAAGGATGGTCACCATGGCACCGGCCAGGATCCGGCCGTAGTCCGTAACATCGCTCGTGACCAGGAACGAGATCCCGACCTGGATCGTACGCATCTTGTCATCGTTGGCGACCAGCAGCGGCCAGAAGAACTGATTGTAAATGTGTACGAAAAGGTAAATGGCTAGGGACGAAATGGTCGGGATCGACAGCGGCGTGGCGACCCGGAACAGGAAGCCCAGCTCCCCGCAGCCGTCGATGGTCGCGGCATCCTTGAAATCCTTCGGCAGGGACTTGTAGTACTGCCGCATCATGAAGATGGAGGTGCCGCCGATCATGGAGGTAATGAACAGGCCCGGATACGTATTGACCAGACCGATGTTCTGGATCGTGACGTAGTTGGTGATGATGGTCACCTCGCCGGGGATCATCATGCAGGCCAGCACCACGTTCCAGAAAAACTCCTTGCCCTTGAAGTCAAAGAAGACGAAGGCATAGGCGCACAGGCTGGAAAAGACGATCTGCGCCGTGATGGCGATCACGCACACAATCAGAGTATTCTTCAGATAATGAAGGATCGGGATCGTGGTAAAGGCGGAAATATAATGCTCCAGCGTCGGATTCGCCGTGAAGAACTTCAACGGATAGGATACCAGATCGGTTTCCGTCTGGAACGAGAACAGCAGGCCGATGATGATCGGAAGCATAAACAGGATACCGATCAGAAGCTTGACGATAAAGGCGCTGCGGTCTTTGATTTTTTTCTTGGTCTTCGGTTTCATCATTGATAATGCACCACCTTATCTTCCAATGCGAACTGGATGCGGGACAGGAGGAACAGCATCAGGAAGAGGAAGATCGCTTCCACGCAGGCTGTTTCAAAACGCTGATCGATCAGCGCTTTTTTATAAATGTCATACACCAGGTTCATGGTCGAGTCAGCAGGACCGCCGCCCGTTAACAGTTTGATCTGGGCGAAGGTCTTGAACGAGCTGTTGACACTCAGGAAAAGGACGAAGAAGATCTGCGGCGAGGCGATCGGCAGGATGATCTTGCGGATCCGCTGGAAGGAATTCGCGCCGTCCAGATAGGCACTTTCCAGAAGATCCTCCGGCACATTCCGGAAGCCGACCAGGAGGAAAATGAAACTGGAGCCGATATGCATCCAGATGGTGACGGCGCACACAGCCCAGATAGCCGTGGACGGTTCATTGAGCCAGGAGATGTCCGTTCCCAGCAGGTTGTTCAGGAGACCGTTCTTCTGGCGGTAAATAAAGATGAAGATCGCAGCCGCCGGAGACGAAGCGATCGCCATCGGCAAAGCGTACATGGTCTGGTACAGTTTGGAGAAACGCACTTTCTTGTTGGCCATCAGGGCGAAGATCATCGCGATGCTGAAAGTTAGGACCAGGTTCACACCGGCCATCTTCAGTGAGGTGACGACGATGCTCCAGAAGGACTCCTTTTTCAGAACTCTCGTCCAGTTTCTAAGACCGACCCACGAAGAGAAGTTCCCCATTTTGTTGGTCAATGCGAAGGACAAGACGATCGTTCGTATAAACGGATAAATGGTGAACAGTCCCATGAGGGCTATAGCCGGCAGAATAAAAATATACGGATACATCGAGAATTTTTTCTTTTTATGGAGCATTCGCGGTGATTCCGTCATTTTTCCTTGTCTGCTCATTCACTTACCTCCTTCTACTGCTTTATGCAATCACCGGGCCCGCCGCCCGGGGTATTTCCAAATTCAGTGCTGCCTGGCCGTCGGCATCCGTTTCGAACAGGAAGCGGTCCAGACACGAGAGCCTTTCCTCCGGGACCGCCGTCTTCAGGACCAGCTTCGGCAGGCCGAGGCGCCGGAAGCGCCAGATGGCATAGCCAAGCAGCTGTTCTCCGAAGCCTTTTCCCCTTAATTCGGGCCGGACCCAGAGCGATTCCACCGTGCCGGCCTTATCACCGGCTGCCAGGCCGATCCAGCCGATCGGCTCCCCTTTTAAGATTCCGACGGCAAAGGCCTCTCCGAGCGGTGGAACTTCAGCTGTCTCACGAAGCTGCTCTAAATCCTTTTGCCGCTCTTCTTCGGCCGGATACACAGCCAGGTGGAAGTCTTCCGATTTCATGCCCCGCGTCTGGCGGCACAGCTCCGGCGTCAGATGGGAGTCATCCTGCAGGTAGCGGATGGTCAGTGCGCCTTCCTCCGACCATTCCAGGAGCGAGACCGAAGTGTTTTCTCCGTGCGGGACCTTTTTCAGCTCTTCTCCGGGCAAGCCCAGAAGCAGGCACAGCGCCCCGCGGATCACGCAGGAATGGCTGACAACGAGGGCCTTTTCCCCCGGAGCCAGCGAGCGGGCGATCTGCTCGAGCTTATAGCGCAGCCGCGCGCCGCTCTCCAGAAAGGCACCGCTGCCGGGCTGGATCAGATCCCACGGCGTCTTTTGCCAGTGCCGGTGCGCCTCGGGGAACTCCAGCGCGATATTCCCCCACGCCATATCCTCCCACACGCCGAGCGGAACTTCCCGCAGCAGGGAGGAAAAGCGGAGCGGCAGGCCGTGATCCTTTGCCACCATGTCGGCGGTAAACCAGGCCCGGTAGATATCACTGGCCCAGACTTCCTTAAAATCCACGTCGTGCAGTCTTTCGCGCAAAGCCTCGCACTGCCGGACCCCTTTGCGGGTCACAAGAGAGTCCACTTCGCTCTGCGTGCGGCAGACGGCATTGCCCTCGGATTCACAGTGTCTGACCAGATAGATCTGTTTTGCGGCCATACGCTACACCAGCACCGGAGCCAGAAGCGGCTCGGTGAAAAGTTTCAGGCAGCTTCGTCCGTTTTCATCGGCTGCCAGCGGGAAAACGTGACTGAGCCGTTCTTCTTCTGCATCCGGTTTTTCCGGGAAATACAGGCGTTCGACATCTTCATAGCGAAGCCAGTAGATCATTTCGCCGAGGAGCTGTTCGCTGTAGCCCTTGCCCCGCAGTTCTTCGGTCAGATACACGGTTTCGATGCTGCGCTCAGGCGAAGGCGCTTCCTCCGGGCAGATCCGGTAGAAGCCGACGGGCTTGTTCTTTAAATAGGCTACGCGGATATAATTCGGATGCGTGTTGATCAGATCCTGCCACGGAGCCGCTTTTTCCCCGCGCTCCTTGGCGCAGCGCTCAGCCAGCGCTTCATAGTCCTTCCGGACACTTTCATCGCTCATCGGCCCCAGATATAAGTTGATATCGTCTCCGGCGATCCCGTTCCAGCGGCGGCGCAGGGCCGGCGGCAGATGGCTGTCGTCATTTTTCGATAACACCGACAGTTTGCCGTCCCGGCATTCGATAATGGAAACGGCCGTATTGTCGCCGTGACCCAGGCTTAAGACCTCTTCGATCGGCCGTCCTTCGATCCGGCACAGAGCACATTTGATGGAAACCGAGTGTGAGATCACGGCGGCACTGCCCTCCGGTCCCACCTCACGGGCCACTTCCAGGAGTCCGTGGCACATCATTTCTCCCACGGCCTCAAAGCTACCCGCGCCGGGCGCGCTCTTCTTCCAGGGCTCCGTGTTCCAGATTTTATTTTCCTCGGGATAATCATGCGCCACATTGCCCCAGGCAATGCTTTCCCAGAAGCCGGTGCAGATCTCCCGGAAAGAGATCCGGGGTCTTACAGGAAGTCCCCGGTCTTTGGCCAGATATTCCGCCGTGACCAGCGAGCGGTAAACGTCGCTGGAATAGATCCCGTCCAGCGGAACCCCTGCGAAACGCTCCCGCAGGACCTCACACTGTGCCAGTCCCTTTTCAGTCACCAGGCCGTTGGAATGCGCCTGCGTCCGCCGGCACACATTTCCTTCCGCTTCACAGTGACGAATCAGATAAATCCGTGACATATGTTTCCCTTCCGTACGGTAATAATGAATATCAGTACTCCAGATTCAGACCGCTTTCCGGATCAAAGATATGCGCGTTGTAGCCGGAGAAGCTGACCTTGAGCGACGTGCCCGGCGTGAAATCCGTGATCTGCGACTGGGTCATGTCTCCGGTCGGAACCACAATGATGCAGTCCTTGCCGGCCAGGCTTAAGTGCAGATGGATCGCGCTGCCCATCATTTCGCTCACGTCCACGGTTCCGGAGACGCCCTGGTCCGAGAGTTTGAGGTGATCCGGTCTTACCCCCAGGAGCACCTTGCACGGGCTGACGTTTTTGGCCTTCAGTCTCTCCTGCTTTTCTTCCGGCAGCTCCACTTCCAGCTGTTCCAGGCGGACCGCATAGCGTCCCGCTGCGTTCTTCACCAGTTCGCCGTCAAAGATATTCATGCGCGGGGCCCCGATGAAGTCAGCTACGAAGAGGTTGGCCGGATGCTGGAACACCTCCTGCGGCGTTCCGATCTGCATGATCTCTCCGTCTTTCATAATGACGATACGGTCGCCCAGGGTCATGGCTTCCGTCTGGTCATGGGTAACATAGATAAAGGTCGTATCGACTCTGTGACGCAGCTTGATGATCTCCGCACGCATCTGGTTGCGGAGCTTGGCATCCAGGTTGGAAAGCGGTTCATCCATCAGGAAGACCTTCGGCTGACGGACAATGGCACGGCCGATGGCCACACGCTGACGCTGTCCGCCGGACAGAGCCTTCGGCTTGCGGCCCAGCAGATCACTGATGCCCAGGATCTCCGCGGCTTCCTTCACCTTGCGGTCGATCTCATCCTTCGGCGTATGCTTCAGCTTTAACGAGAAAGCCATATTGTCATAGACCGTCATGTGCGGATACAGGGCGTAGTTCTGGAAGACCATGGCAATGTCCCGGTCCTTGGGTTCCACGTCATTGACCAGCTTGCCGTCAATATAAAGTTCCCCGTCGGTGATTTCCTCCAGGCCGGCCACCATACGCAGCGTGGTGGACTTGCCGCAGCCGGAGGGACCGACCAGAACAATGAATTCCTTGTCTGCGATCTCCAGATTGAAATCCTGTACGGCCAGAACACCTTCCGCCGTCACCTTCAGATTGGACTTTTCTTCCGTCTTCTGATTTTTACCGCGTTTTTTCTTTTCGGTATTCGGATAGACCTTTTTCAGACCGATCATCGATACTTTCGCCATACGATTAAGATCCTTTCTTTTGTTGGCAGCTGCCTTTTCGTTCCGTCGGATGACGGTTCGCCTGACAGGCATAATTATTAGTAATTTAATAAATTGCTTTTTGTTTTCTGAGTCCCGTTATAATACACAGCCCCACCTTTGTCAAGGTGCAGAAGTAAAAATATCCAAGAGCTTTTGCTTTTCCTGCCGCAGAAAGCCACTGAAAAGCAGGAAATATTACTAATATAAATTTTTATATAAATTACTAATTTTTTCTTGACTTTTTTTACTTTTTATTGAATGATATAAACAGCGGAACGTTGTTTGACATCGACTGCATCTGCGTCCGTTTGTAAAAAGTTCAGACACAGCAGGAGAAAGGTGATGGAAAAGAAAAAAGTTACCATGAATGATGTGGCTCGTCTGGCCGGTGTTTCGCAGACCGCTGTGTCCATGATCCTGAATCAGAAGGCCCACCACTTTCCGGCAGAGACAGTGGAGCGGGTTCAGGCCGCCATGAAAACGCTCGGCTACAGTTTTTCGGGCCGGGGCCTTTCCGAGCGGCGCGGTGTCATCCTGGTCATGGTCACCGCCATCACGAATCCCTTCTACTCTTTTATGATCCAGAATATCAATCAGGTGGCGGAAAAGCAGGGGATCGAGATCATTACCGCCTGTACCTATCACAATCCCCAGATGGAAGCCCGCTATCTGAAAACCGCCATCGACTGCCACTATCTGGGTGTCGTCTGCCTGTATCCGCCGGACAATGCCGAAGCCTATAACGAAGCACAGGCGCTGATCCCGACGGTCGCCCTGTGCAATAAGATCCGGCGCATCCACGGTGACGTCGTTCAGATCGACAACTACGAAGCCGGCGTGCTGGCAGCCCGCCACCTGCTGGAGTTGGGCCACCGCCACCTGGCAGTCTTCTCCGATTCCTCCCGCTCCGAAACCTCTTCCAGCGCCACGCGTCTGCGGGGGATCTATGAAGAAGTGGAAAAATATATGAAGCGGGAAGACCTGCTGGTCCTGGACGGTGTCTACAGCGGCCGGCATATCCTGGACGAGCCGGATATTCACTTTCAGACCGGCTATTCCCTCGCCTCCCAGCCGCAGATCCTGGAGCGCGGCATCACCGGCATCATCTGTACCAATGACTTAATGGCGTACGGGGCCATGGCGCGGCTTTCCGAGATGGGGTACCGGATCCCGGACGATTTCTCCGTGATCGGCTCGGACAACTCGCGTTACTCCCAGATGCCGCAGATCTCTCTGACCACCATCGATCTGCACATGGATGTCATTGCCCTGTCCGCCTTCAATCTGCTCTTAACGCGCACGAGCCTGCAGAGCAACACCTCTCAGGAGCGGGCGGCCGCCGCCAAAATGGAGATCCGCTGCAACGCCGACCTCATCGTCCGCGAGAGCACCCGCCGTCTTACGTAAGCAGAAAAGCCGCAGGGCGCCGTACGGCCGGACAGGCTTGTGTCTTATAAACAATATTTATGGGCTCCAAGAAATGTTTGATTTGATTTTCCCTGTGATCCGGCATATCATAGTTGCAGGAGAAGATCTTTTGAATCCTTTTTATTTTTACCTTATGCATTAATAAGTTTTATTAATCGTTATAAAAGAGCTTCTCCCACAGGCCGGATTGTTTGCCGGGACAAGGACCGAAAGGAGGGCATCATGATCAGCGAGAAAGAAAAAGATATCTTCGAGAACCGCAGTGTGTGGGAAGCCGTCATGCATCTGGCTCTCCCGACCGTGCTGGGACAGATCATTCTCGTCATCTATAATATGGCAGACACCTTTTTTGTCGGTCTGACAAAAAACGACGCCATGTTAAGTGCCGTCACCGTCGCCATGCCTGCCTTCCTGATCCTTTCAGCCATTTCCAACCTGTTCGGGATCGGCGGAGCGAGCGTGATATCCCGGGCCCTTGGAGCCGGCGATACCGAGCGGGTACGTGAGGCCAGCGCCTTTGCCTTCTGGGCCTGTGCGGCAGGGACCGTTCTGTACTGTCTCCTTTGCCTCCTGTTCCTGGATCCTTTGGTAGATCTTCTGGGCGGCGCGCATCCGGAAGTTCACCGGCATGCGGTGTCTTATATGAAAGCCTGCGTGATCTTCGGCGGTCTGGCTGCCTCCTTAAGCACCCTGCTCTCCCACCTGCTTCGTTCCGAGGGCAAGGCGACACTCGCCAGCACCGGCATCATGCTCGGCGGCGTTTTAAATATCGCCCTGGATCCACTGTTTATGTTCCGGATCCTGGCCCCCGGGCAGGAAGCGCTCGGGGCTGCCATTGCAACGGCCCTTTCCAATCTCATTGCGCTTGTATACTTTGCTGTGGTATTATGGAAGCTCAGAAACAAAACCCGCCTGTTTTTCAGGCCGTCCGCCCGGATGTTCCGGCATGAGATTCCTCAGGATATCTTTTCGGCCGGGATCCCCGCCTGCATGATGACGCTCTGTGAAAACATCTCCTACGCCGTTCTGGACAAGCTGATGTCCCTCTCGGGCGTAGAGGCGCAGGCCGGAATCGGTGTTGCCAAGAAAGTCAATATGCTGGCGCATTCCATCGTCCGGGGGATCGCCCAGGGGGCGTTGCCGCTCCTGGCCTACAACTATGCCGCCCGCCGTCTGGAGCGCATGAAGGCCTGCTTCAAGGCAGCCAGACTTCTGGCCGTTGCCGTAGCCTCCGTCTGTATGGGACTCAGCCTGTGCCTGGCTCGCCCGCTCATCTCGCTCTTTATTCACAGCGGATCGGCTTCTCTGGGCTTCGGCACCGCCTTTCTCCGGATTCTCTGCCTGGGCGGACCGTTTTCGGCCGCGGCCTACACGGCCATCTCCTTCTTCCAGGCGTTGGGCGAAGGCAGACGGTCGTTCCTCTTGGCCGTACTGCGCAAGGGGCTGCTCGATATTCCGTTAATGTTTGTTCTCGGCAACCTGATTCCTGTATACGGGATCGTCATCGCGACCCCCCTGACCGATCTGGTATGCAGCATCATCTCCGTCATGCTATTTAATGCCTATACACAGCATCTTACTCACAGAGCCAAAAAGAGCGGGATCGTTTCGTCCTCCGCTCCGATCCGCGCCAAGGAGGTCCTATGATCGATAATAAATACCTGTCTCTTCTGAAAATTCATGAGCTTGGCAGCTATACCAAGGCAGCCGAGGCACTTTCTGTCTCCCAGCCGGCTATCACCATGCAGATCAAACAGCTGGAATCGCAGTTTGATGCCAAGCTTTTCGAGCGGGGCAAGGGCCGCGTTGTTCTGACCAAGGAAGGGGAGATCGTCTTAAAATATGCCCAGCGCATGATCGCGATCGAAAACAACCTGCTGCAGGAGCTGAAAAATGAGAAGGACCGGATCCGGTCCTTAACCGTCGGCATTACCCACACCGCCGAAAGCAGCTCCATCATTGAAGCGTTAGCCCGTTTCGTGAGCGGGATCGATCATCTGAGCTTAAAGATCCTGACCAATACAACGGATCACCTCATAAGCATGCTCAAGAACTATGAGATCGACTTCGCCTTTGCGGAGCAGCCTGTCACTTCTCCGAATCTCTGCTATACGACCCTGGGGACCGACAAACTGATCCTGGCCGTCGCGCCGGAGCACCCTTTAGCCGGCCGCGAGAGCGTCACCATAGAAGAACTGAAAAAAGAGCGGCTGATCCTGCGTCTTCCGGACTCCGGGACCCGGAATCTGTTTATGGCAAGCCTGGAAAGCCTCTCCTTAAGCATCCGGGACTTCAATGTCGTGATCGAGATCGATTCCATCGCAACCATCAAAGACCTGATCCGCCGCAACTTCGGTGTTTCGGTTCTGGCCCGCAGCGCCTGTCTGGATGAAGCCCGCAAAGGCAAGCTTTCCCTGCTCTCCATTGAAGGGCTCAGCATGGAACGCAGCACCAATATCATCTACCGGCAGGATTTCGAGCATCCGCAGCTGATCGAAGGGATCGCCCGGGTCTATCATGAAATGCAGGCCTGAAACAGGCCTGCATTTTTTATTTCCTTCTGTTTTTCTTTGTATTTTTCTGTGTTTATGATATACTGAAAAAGCTGAAAAAGACCTGAAGCAACAGGAGGATCCTCTATGCAGAAAATAGAACTCGGCCGCACCGGCATGATCATTGAAAAAAACGGGTTCGGCGCTCTGCCGATCCAGCGGGATACCACCGAAGTGGCCGTATCCCTGCTCCGCTGCGCTTACGATGGCGGCATGAACTATTTTGACACAGCCCGCGCCTATACCGACAGCGAAGAAAAGGTCGGGATCGCCTTTAAAGGCATGCGCGACAAGGTCTACATTGCCACCAAGACCCAGGCTAAAACGGCAGCGGAAATGCGCAAAGACTTAGAGACCTCCCTGCGGATGCTGCAGACCGATTATATTGACGTCTACCAGTTCCACAATCCGTCCTTCTGCCCCAAGCCGGGCGGAGCGGACGGCTTATATGAAGAGGCCTTAAAGGCAAAAGAAGAAGGAAAGATCCGCTTTATTTCCATCACCAACCACCGGCTGGGCGTGGCCCACGAAGCCATTGACTCCGGACTGTATGCGACCCTGCAGTTCCCGTACAGTTATCTGTCCGGACCGCAGGAGGAAGAGCTGGTAGAAAAATGTAAAGCCGCCGGCATGGGCTTTATAGCCATGAAGGGCATGGCGGGCGGACTGATCCGCGACGGCTATGCAGCGGCGGCCTTCATGGAGACCAAGCCCACTGTCGTTCCCATCTGGGGCGTTCAGCATGACTGGGAGTTGGAGCAGTTCCTGGACGTGGTCGCCCACGGCACCGAGCTGACGCCCGAAAGGCTGGCGGTGATCGAAAAAGACAGAGGCGAGCTCTCCGGCGATTTCTGCCGCAGCTGCGGCTACTGCATGCCCTGCCCGGTCGGCATCAAGATCAACAACTGCGCACGTATCATGCTGATGCTGCGCCGCGCACCCATGACCAACTGGTTAAGCGAGGAATGGCAGGAGGAAATGCACAAGATCGAAAACTGTCTGCACTGCTATCAGTGCGCCTCCAAGTGTCCTTTCAGTCTGGACACGCCGCGTCTTCTGCAGGAAAACCATGACGAATACTTTAAATTCCTGGCAGAAACGAAGCAGGCGTAATCGCAGGCCGTCTGCCTGAATATCCACTAAAATACCGGGCCGCCGCCCTGTGCCATACGCAGTATGGCATCGGACAAAAGCCCGGTGTTTTTATATTTTCTGCCGCAGGGGGATCAGTCCTGATAGCAGAGTTTCAAGCGGAACAGGCGTTTTCCGTCTTCGGAAAAGCCGGCCATACCAAAGGAACGCGCCTCCGTGGCTGTTTTTAAGAGGATGCTTTCCCCTTCGGATGCCTCGCCGCCGTATTCGGTCAGGATCTCCCGAATCTGCTCCCCGCGCAGGGTGGGCGGCATCAGATCCTCCGCCAGATCCGGGTAGCGGGCATTGTTCATATGTCCGTTCAAGTCGGTATAGCTGTAGGGGACCGTAAAGCTCTGCTCCCTGTCAAAGTCCGGAAGGCGCGGTGCGGCCGGCATGTCAAAGGACTTCTCCGCTTTGTCTGCATCGATCCGTATGTCATGTTCTTCCGGGAATACGATATGCCGGCTTTCCGCATCCATCAAAGCCCACAGTGTGGACGCTTCAAGCAGGGTCTCGCCCGCCGCATCCCGAAGCCGGAAATAGCGCGGGAAATACAGGTGCATGGTCTCGCCCGGCCAGGAGGAAAGCGTTACGGTCTCATCGTAAAGCGGCAGCCGGCGGATGCGCAGCTGCTGGCGTGTCACGATCCATAAAAGGCCCTTGTCCAGCGTCTTTTCGCGGCCCATCCTCAGTTCCGTGGTGTGCGCAATGGCCGCCTCCTGCAGCAGAGTAAACAGGGTGGATAAGCGAAGCCGCCGCAGGGCATCCACATCGCTCGAGCGCAGTGTCAGTTTTCTTTCATATACACTCATAGCCCGCCTCTTTTTACAGAACCGCTGTTATCCTTTATGCCTTCGGCAGGCGCTTTTCGATCGCGTCCACCACGTCTTTTAAGCTGTAGAGCTTCGTCCACTGACGGGACGGGATGCGCACGTCAAAGGCCGCCTCCAGCCGGCAGATGATCAGGGTAAATCCCATGGAATCGATGCCGGTGTCCGTGTTGATGACCGTGTCCTCCGTCAACTCCATACCCTCCAGTTCCGGGGCGGATTCGTAAATGATCTCCTTGGTTCTGCTCAGGATCTCTTCTCTGCTTATCATGTGGGTCTCCTTCAAATTGTTCCTTTGTATCGAAATGGCGGATGCCTCCGCTCAGTCTGTTTTGATCTCCCAGCGTTTTAATTTCCCTGTGACCGTACGCGGCAGCGGCTGCGGGTCAAATATCACCCGGTTTATCTGCTGCCCGCGGGGGCGCTGCTCCAGCACCGGTCTTAGCTTCTCCAGGACCGCCTTCGGATCGCCGCCCTCGTTTTTCCCAAGAACCAGTGTCAGCCTGTTTTTTTCATCCAGCGTGACGGCTAACTCCTGCGTCCCCAGCGTGTTGCCTAACGCCGCCTCATATTCCGGCAGGAAGATCTTCGTTCCGTCCGGCAGAACGATCATCTCCTTCTTTCGTCCGGTGATATGCAGGCAGCCGGCTTCATCCAGAAAGCCCAGATCGCCGCTCAAAAGCCAGCCGTCCTGAAAGGCCGCCGCCGTATCCGCCGGTTGTTTATAATACCCCTGCATCACGCAGGTCGGCGCCTTTAGCAGGATCTCTCCGTCCTGTGCGATCTTCACCGTATCGTCCGGGCAGATTGTCATGGCGTAGGGGTCTTCCCCCAGGCTCAAGGCGATGCCAGAGCTGGTTTCCGTAAGGCCATAGCCGAAGGACAGGCGGATCCCCAGCGCTTTTGCGGCTGCAAGCAGCGGCGCCGGGCAGTCTCCCGCCCCGATCAGCACCAGCTTCAGCTCCGGATTCAGGGCTTTGTATTTTAGCAGGAAGCCCCATAGCAGCGGTACGGCGGAAAGTGCCGTAGGCTGAAAATACGCGCAATCGTCCGCGTAGTGACGCGGTCCCCGCCCCAGCGCAACCGAAGCGCCGCAGGAAAGACCCCACAAAAGACCACAGACAAAACCAAAGACATGCGCCATAGGCAGCAGGCAGAGCAGTCTGTCGTCCGGTGAAAGCGGCAGCAGCGCACCCCCGTTATAGGCGCTCGCCATAAAGCTCTCCTCCGTCAGCACCACCGCCTTGGAGCGATCGGTGGTCCCGGAAGTAAAGAACAGC
>CADBSR010000064.1 GCA_902797385.1 uncultured Lachnospiraceae bacterium | reverse complement strand
GATGATGAGCGCTGCACGCAGCTCAAAGACCTCTTTGAAAGTCTGGGATACAGCACGGCAGCCGGAGCCGCCGCGGAGTTTTACGTCTGGAAGAAGCTGTGCCTCAATTCCTGCGGCAATGCGCTGGCCGGGATCACGCAGCTGGCCAACTATGTATATGCCAACGATCAGGACGGTTTTATTCTGATCAGCCGGATCTGTGCGGAATGCGTTCAGGTGGCACAGGCCAACGGCATTCCGATCGATTTCGACGAAATGCGGGCCTTTGCGCAGGCCACCTATTACAACCAGCATCATTATGTGTCGATGTGTCAGGATATCCACAACAAACGCCCGACCGAGATCGAAACCATCAACGGCTTCATCGTATCGGAAGGCAGACGCCTTGGCATCCCGACGCCGGTCAATGAGACCATGCTCCACCTGGTCAGACTGATCTCCCGGCATTATGCCGATCAATGGGTATAACGGCAGGAGAGAAGTTCTAACTTCGGACAATGGCTGTATAGCAGCTTTTGTTAATAAACTCCCTGGGGAGGGAGTCTAATATAAACCACAAAAAAGAAAGAGGAAGAAACTATGAAAAAAGTTGTCTCGCTCGTCCTGGTCCTGGCTATGGTCCTGAGCCTGGCTGCCTGCGGTGGTGAACCTGCTACTACAACGGCCCAGAATCAGCCTGCCGGTACCGAACAGAACTCCAACGTACCCAAAGCTCCCAGCAGCCCTTATCTGACCCAGCTGGTCGGCGCCACCTCCGGCGGCACGTATTTCCTGGTCATGAACGGTTTTGCTGACATGCTGAACAACAAGCTTCCGAACTGGTTCAAGGCTTCCGCTCAGTCCACCTCCGGTGGTCTCGAGATCCTGCGTCTGCTGGAAAGCGGCGATGCCGAATTCGGCATGGGCCAGGCCGGTGTTGCCCGTACGGCCATCGACGGCACCTACGGCGACGGCAATCAGCCGAAGTTCGTGAACATTGCTTCTGTCACCTACATGTACCCGAACGTCATGCAGATTGCGGTTGCCAATGATTCCGGCATCACCGACTTCACCCAGTTCGCCGGCAAGAGCTTCTGCGCCGGTGCTTCCGGATCCGCTACCGAGACCAACACCCGCGATATGTACAGCGCCTGCGGGATCGAGTATTCGAACTCCATGCAGTACACTTCCGAGTCCCAGTCCGTTGAGCTGATGAAGAACAAGCAGGCTGACGGCGCGAACCTGATCGCTGCGATCGGTGCCGCTTCCGTTACCGAGCTGTACTCCACCGGCAAGTATCATCTGCTTTCCTTCACGGATGCGCAGCTGGATGCCATCTGCGCCAAGAACCCGGCTTACTACAAGTTCACCATTCCGGCCGGCACCTATGCCAACCAGAACGAAGACATCAAGACCTTCGCAGTTGCGAACTATCTGTTCGCCCGCAAGGATCTGGAAGAAGATGTAGTTTACATGCTGGTCAAGACCCTGTATGAGAACCTGGAAGAGACTCAGGCTGTTCACGGCGTGTTAAAGACCAACTTCAAGCTGGAGAACTGCACCGACGGTATGACGGTACCGCTTCATCCGGGTGCTGAGAAGTACTACAAAGAAGTCGGCGCTCTCAAATAATTTACAGCGCCGTCTGACAGAAGAGGAGAGTCTGTAAGGCTCTCCCCTTCTCCTCCCTCTTTCTGACCCAAAACGCCCAGCAATTATTCTGCAGAATATTATTATTGCTGAAAGGAGTACTGCATTGTGAATAACGAGAAGAACCGTGTAGAAATGGAATCGGAGCTTACCAAGGCTGCTCAGGAACCTTCGAACGATCATTCCGCGCTGGATGACATCGAGATGATCGACGTTGAAGAAAACCTGAAAAAATATGATTCCGAATCAGTAATGGTAGAAAACAAAGGGATCGTGGCACATGTCATTACAGTCATGGCTGTTATCCTTTCTGTTTTCCAATTGTTCCTGGCCAGTCCCTGGGGAACCATTCCGGCCGCACAGGCCAGAGCCATCCATTTGGGCTTTGTTATGGCTCTTTTGTTCCTGGTCATTCCGACCGGAAAGAAAAAGGACGGCACGCTGATCAACTTCGTTCCCTGGAATGTTGTTGCCGCCGTGATTTCATTCGGATGCAATATTTATCTGTACACCCGGATCAATCCGCTGGCTGAAAACGGAAATGTTCTGACCCAGCTTGACTACATACTTTTTGCGGTGATCATCGTTTTCGTACTGATCGCGGGGCGCCGGAGCATCGGCATGGTCATGACCATCCTGCCGATCGTGTTCATTGTTTACGCTCTGTTCGGCAGGTATCTTCCCGGGATCCTTCAGCACCGCGGTTTTACTTTGCAGCGTATCATCAAGCAATTAGTCCCTTCGGCAGAAGGTATATACGGTATCCCCCTCGGGACCTCCTGCTCAACGATCTTCCTGTTCGTTCTGTTCGGTGCTTTCCTAAGTGAGACAGGCTTAAGCGAACTGTTTACGAATGTTTCCCTGGCCATCGCCGGTGATAAGGACGGCGGTCCCGCCAAGGTGTCCATCGTTGCTTCCGGTTTACTGGGCATGATCAACGGATCGGCCGCTGCCAACGTGGTTACGACCGGTGCTTTCACGATCCCGCTGATGAAGAAACTGGGTTATCAGAACCATTTCGCCGGTGCGGTGGAGTCGGTCGCGTCGACCGGCGGACAGATCATGCCGCCCGTCATGGGCTCGGCCGCCTTTATTATGGCTGAGTATCTGAGTGTTTCCTACCGGCAGATCATTATTTACGCGATTATTCCCGCCGTTCTGTATTATGTGGCCCTGTGGATCAATGTTGACCTGGAAGCCAAGCGGACCGGCCTGAAAGGTTTTGCTAAAGAAACGCTTCCGAAGATCAAGGAAGAATTCAAGTCAAGAGGCCATCTGGTCATCCCGGTCGTCGTCCTCATTGCCCTGTTAATGATGGACTTCACGGCGTCCTATGCCTGCTTCATTTCGATTATCGTGCTGGTCGTCGTATCGTCCTTTAAGAAGTCGACTCGCCTGAATTTGAAGAGCCTGGTGAAAGCGTTGGAAAACGGTGCCAAGCAGGGCATCAGCGTTGCCATTGCAACGGCTGTCTGCGGTATCATCGTCGGTATCGTCAACCTGACCGGTATCGGTCTGCAGCTTTCCAATGTCATTATTAAGGCTTCCCATGGAGTCCTGATCCTGACCCTGCTCATGACCATGCTGGCGGTCGTGGTCCTTGGCATGGGCATGCCGACCTCTGCTGCGTATATCGTGGCTGCAACGGTTGCCGTCAAGGCGATCACGGCTCTGAAGGTTGAGCCAGCTGCCGCGCATCTGTTCGTGCTGTACTATGCCGCTCTGTCTGCCATTACGCCGCCGGTCGCTCTGGCCTCCTATGCCGGTGCCGGGATTGCCGGTGCCAGCCCGAACAAGGTCGGTTGGACGGCTGTCCGGATCGGTCTGCTGGCTTTCTTCATCCCGTATCTGTTTGTTTTCTCACCGGAACTGATGATGCTGCAGGGCAAGTGGTATCAGATCCTCTGGGCTTTCATTACGGGCTGCATCGGCTGCTACTGCCTGGGCGGTGCCATGATCGGCTTCTACAAAACGAACCTTCGTATTTATGAGCGTATCCCGCTGTTGGCGGCCGCCATTCTGCTGGTTTCCTCCGGCCTGGTGACAGACGCCATCGGTATGGCGATTCTGGTTGCCGTGTATCTGCTGCAGCTGACGCGTGCCAAGAATGAAAAAGCGCGGGCCGCGGCTGCCTGATTTGATTCTCTGAAAGGAGAGAAGAAACGCTATGGAAATGAACCTGAAAGGGAAGACTGTTGTGATCACCGGTGCCGGCACCGGGATCGGCAAGGCAGCCGCACTGGAATTCTTAAAGGAAGGCTGCCATGTGGCGATCTGCGGACGCCGCCAGGAAAAGCTGGATCAGACAAAGTCTGAATTTGCCGCCCTGGGCTATGACGTAATGACCAAGTCGGTGGACGTCACCGATTATAACGCCCTGGAAGCCTATGCCGATGAAGTCATTGCCGCCTACGGGCGGATCGACGTCTGGGTCAACAACGCCGGCTCCAATCATATCAAGAGTCTGATGGACTACGATGTGGCAGAGTTTAAGGCCATGACGGATATCATTCTGGTTTCGGTTTTTTCCGGCAGCAAGATTGCGGCAGAGCGTATGCGCCGTGACGGAAAGGGCGGCGTGATCCTGAACGCGTCCTCCCTCTCTGCTGTTATCCCGAACGCCGGCCGCGCTCCGTACAGTGCCTGCAAGGCGGCGGTATCGTCGCTGACCCGCACCTTTGCGGCCGAGCTGGCCAAGGATCAGATTCGTGTCGTAGCTTACGTCCCCGGCATGACCGCAACGGAGATTTCCGCGAAGAATATTGCCTTAAACGGACCGGCTCTGATGAAGGACATCCCGATGCAGCGTTTCGGCAAGCCCGAAGACTGCGCCAAGCTGATCGTCTTCCTGGCTTCGGATAATGCGAGCTACATCAACGGCACGCAGATCGAAGTCGCCGGCGCCAAGCTGTGCGTTCAGAACCCGCTGTATTCCTATCAGAACTGATATCATAAGCCAAACCAAGCCGCTGCGAACGTCATCCGGTGCCGTTTGCAGCGGCCCTTTTATGAAAGGAGAAGGACCATGTCTGAAAGACCCCGTTACACCGTGGCTCACGTAGGGATCAACAATGAAAACAGTGAAGAGGCGTACGCCCTGCTGCACGTTCTGTGTGACCTGTTCAACGTGGAGCCGAACAGCGACAAACCGAACACGGTTTTCGCCGGCACCATCTTTGAGGTCATGAAGCATTCCCGCCGCGGAAAGCACGGGCATATTGCTCTCAGGACGGACGATGTGGAAGCTGCCATGGCCGATCTGGCTGCCCGGGGCATCACCTTCCAGGAAGATACCATCCGCCGGGATGAAAGCGGAAAGATCCGCTTTGTGTATCTGGTGCAGGAATTCGGCGGCTTCGCATTTCATTTGACAAACGAGTAAACATTTTCTATGATTTCGTTGGCTGCTTTCCATGGGCCAAACGAAGTTTAATGAATCATCAGGAGGACAACAACTTGCTTCAGGCATTTCAATCCAAATATGTAACCCCCGAGCAGGCGGCCGAACTGGCTGTTAAGGACGGCGACTGGGTCGATTACGGTTTCGGCGGCGGCTTTCCGGAGCTGATGGACCGCGCGCTGGCGGCCCGGAAGGGAAAGGTTCATGACGTCAAGATCCGCGGCGGTCTGGTGATCCGTCCCCGCATCGAGGTCATTGAAGCCGACCCCGAGCAGGAGTCGTTCCACTATTACAGCTGGCACATCGGTGACTATGAAAGAAAGCAGCAGAGCAAAGGTCTGGTGCAGTTCCTGCCGGTCATGCTTCGCTCGCTGCCGGATCTTTACCGGCATCATATTCGGGTGGACGTGGCTTTTGTTCCGGTGTCCACGCCGGATGCGGACGGCTACTGCAGCCTCGGTATTTCCAATTATGCCTGGCGGACGATCTTTGAAAACGCAAGGACCGTTGTTTTTGAGATCAACGAGCACTATCCGCACCTCTATGGGGTGGACGGCTCCCACCGCGTCCATGTAAGCGAAGCCGATTATATTGTGGAAGGCGAGCATGAGCCGCTGCCGCAGAGAAATTACAAGGTCGCCAGCGAGACCGACCGGAAGATCGCCGAGCTGGTCGCGGCCGAGATCCCGGACGGGGCGGTCCTGTCTTTAGGGGTGGGCGGCGTGCCGTTTACGGTCGCCAGCCTTCTGGCCCAGTCGGATCTGAAAGACCTTGGCTGCCATACCGGAACGATCAGTGATGCATTCATGACCTTGTATCAGGCCGGAAAGCTGACCAATGCCCGAAAGGAATTTGATAAGGGGCTTTCCACCTGGAATCTGTGCATGGGCTCACAGGCGCTTTATGACTGGCTGGATGCGGAACCGAATCTGTTCCATCCGGATGATCTGGACTATGTTCACAATCCTTACCGGATCGCGCAGATGAAAAACGTGATCAGCATCAACGGCGGTGTGCAGTTAGACCTGTTGGGACAGGAAAACGGCGAGACGGCCGGCACCCGACAGCTTTCCGGCATCGGCGGCCAGATGGATTTCCTGGAAGGTGCCTACCGTTCGGAAGGCGGCAAGGGCTTTATCTGCATCAATTCCTCCCGGCTTACCAAGGAGGGAGAGCGCAAGTCCAATATCGTGCCCTTCATCCCGGCCGGCAGTACGGTCTCCGCACCGCGGACCATGATCCAGTATGTCGCAACGGAATACGGGATCGTCAAGCTTTCGGGCCTTTCTGTCCGGGAGCGGGCGGAAGCGATGATCTCCGTGGCCCATCCGGATTTCCGAGAAGAACTGCTGGCGTATGCCCAGAAGAATCTGGGTGTATAAAAACAGGAAAAGAGATTAAAAGACAGTCAAAGACAGGGGACAGTTCTGTGTCTTCGAAAAGACACAGAACCGTCCCCTGTCTTTGTCTTCCAGTACAGCGCAAAAAATGCCGGTCTGTGTTCAGACCGGCTGTTTTGCTGTTTCAGGCGCCTGCCCTGGAGGCAGGAGAGAAACAGGATATAAAGAAAGCGGGAGATGATCTCAGCTAAAATTGCGGATCAGGGCGACAGGGCGGCCCAGGATCTGACAGTCATCAACAATGATGGGGTCCATGGTATCGTTCTCCGGCTGGAGGCGGAAATGACCGTTCTCCTTATAGAAGCGTTTGACAGTGGCGGAATCCTCTACCAGGACCACGGCCAGGTCTCCGTTGCGGACCGCGTTGACTTCCTGACAGATCAGGCGGTCACCGCTTAGGATCCCGATGTTGATCATACTGTCACCGCGGACTTCCAGCATGAAGAGTTTTGCCTGCGTCGGGGCCAGTTCATCGGCAGGATAGGGGAAATAGGCGCTGATGTTCTGCTCCGCAAGGATCGGCTGACCGGCAGCGACCTGCCCGACAACAGGAATGTTCAGCATTTCACGGCGCTCGGGATAGACTTCGCTGTCGCAGAGTTCTATGGTGCGGGGCTTGCTGGGGTCGCGCCGGATGTACCCGCCGGCTTCCAGATGCGACAGATGCGCATGGACGGAAGAGGTGGAGCGAAGCTTGACTTTTTCACCGATCTCACGCACCGTGGGCGGATATCCCTTGGCAAGGATTTCAGAACGGATAAAATCCAGGATCTCTTTCTGTTTTACGGATAAGCCTTCTTTCTTTCTCATGGCAGATTCCCCCAATGATCCATTTTAGGAAAGTATATCACAGCCCGGAAGAAAATGCAAACATTTGTTTGCAAAAATTTGTTCGATTTTTTTTGGAAAAAGGCTTGACAAACATTTGTTCGGGGTGTATGATACGGGTACATCGAACAAATGTTCACTAACAGAAAAAGAGGTAACCATCATGAATACAAACAGAAGCAGAAGAAGAACAGTGAACAGAAAACGAGCCGTGATCTATGCCCTGATCCTTACGGCGGGGCTCCTGATCATTTTCCTCCTGGGAAGCGGAACCATAGCCGCTTCAGCCGGGCAAAAAGAAAAAGAGGTGTATTACACCTCCGTCCGGATCGAGTCCGGAGACAGTCTCTGGAGTCTGGCAAAGAAGTACGCCCCGGAATATGCGGACATCAAAGCGTATGTCGACACGCTGAAGGAGGTCAACCAGATCCGCCGGGATGACAGACTGGTTCCGGGCCAGATCCTCATTATCCCTTACTATCAATAAGCTTTCTCCTTTGAGAACGGTCCCCCCGCCGTTCTCATTTTTTACCTCATTCTGTATTCTTTTGTGATGCCTGACCGGACGGCATATCTGCAGACAGATCGCCTTTTTCTTCCGCGGCTTCCTCCGCCGGAGCGGCCGGTCGTTCATAGTTTTCCCGCAGACGGACAGCGTTGCGGCTGGCGCGGAGCCGTTCCTCCGTATTGGCTGCGTAATGCCGTTTGGTCGTATTGATATCGGAGTGCCCCAGCACATCTGCGACCAGATAGATATCATTTGTTTCATGGTACAGATTCGTACCGTAGGTGCTGCGCAGCTTATGCGGCGTAATGTTTTTCAGGGTCGTCACGGTCCGGGCATATTTCTTGACCAGGTTCTCCACGGTCCGGACGTTGATCCGTTTCATCTGAAGCGACAGGAAAAAGGCCTCTTCGTGACCGGGCAGGGCTGTCAGGAGTTTTCTTTCGTTGTAATACAGCTCCAGCGCGTCAGCCACTTCATCGCTGAAGAAAACAATGGCTTCCTTGCCGCCTTTCCGGTGAACATGGACGCCAGAGTTGTGGAAATCAACGTCTTTTATATCCAGTCCGACACATTCCGAGACACGGATGCCGGTCCCGAGCAGAAGAGTCAGCATGGCCAGATCGCGGACCTTGGTCTTCTCATGGAACTGCTGTTGTTTGGCAGTCAGCCTTTCCCCGCTTTCCACCTGATCCAGCAAAGAGGCAACTTCGTCAATATCCAGGCGGATGATTTCCTTCTGCGGCGTACGGGGCAGCGCGATCAGGGCGGCCGGATTGGTTTTGATCATTTCCTTGCGGAAAAAATAGTTGTAAAGCGTTTTGAGAGCACTGATTTTCCGCATGATCCCGCGGCTGTGATTCGTCCGTTCCGGACCGTCCCCGTCACTGTAATATTTCAGGTATTCAATATAGGCTTCCAGATCAACCGCCCGGACATCGTCCAGACATTCGACCGGCAGCGTCAGGATATCCCGGGACATGAAAGCTGCGTGATTGTTTTTCAGATAGTCAAAAAAGACGTGCAGATCATACGCATAAGCAATGCGGGTCCGGGACGAAGTGTTCGGTTCGATCCCGCGGAAAAACAGTTTCGTAAAGGATGGAAGCTCCGCGACCAGCGCGCGCAGTCTGACGGTATTGTTGATATCAACCTGTTCATGATAGGGCCTGTTTGCCATGATTTGACCTCCTGATGGGGAAATACCCGAAAAACAGCTTAAAATCGATTTATCGGCCGATTAGAGGCCTTGGAGAGCGCTTTAAGAAGCGGGATCAAGGTTCTGTCTGCGCGGAATCCGGTTCTTTGACAGACGGCCAGCCTTTTAAATTGCCCCGAAGAATGGCCCCGAACATTCGTTCGCTTACGCCGTGATACGTCTTGTTCAGCTCGGAAAGGAGCTGTTTCATTTCTTCGCGTCTGGTATTGCCGTCCGCCGGACAGGGGTTATGCATCACGGGCAGACCGTTTTCCCGGGCAAATCCGACGATATCCGGTTCCTCGACGTACATCAGCGGCCGGATGAGGGTCAGATCCATGCGGTCCAGATAGCTGACAGGCGAAAAACAGCTGATGCGGCCTTCAAAGATCAGGGACATTAACAGGGTTTCAATAAAATCATTGCGGTGATGCGCATAGGCGATCTTATTGCAGCCCAGTTCCTTGGCGCGGGTATTGAAGGCTCCTTTGCGAAGCTTTGCACAAAGGGAGCAGGGATTGGATTCCTGACGAATGTCAAATACAACCTCGGCAATCTGGGAGCGGACGATCTGCAGTTCACACCCTAAATCACTGCAAAACTGTGACAACGCGTCAAAGGCTGCGGGATCGGCGTCTTTAAATCCAAGATCCACACAGAGCGGAACGATTTCAAAAGGCACAGGATAAAAACGTTTCAGACCGTTTAACGCGCAAAGCAGCGTTAATGAATCTTTACCGCCGGAAATACCGACGGCTATGCGGTCATGGGCCTGGATCATCTGATAGTCATCCACGGCCTTTCGGGTCAGACTGAGCAGCCTTTGCAGGTTCATAGGGAATACCTCGTAGAAACATCAAATTTGACCGTCATCTTTTCGTTAAAGTTGCCTTTTGCGAATAGATGTGTATCAAATTTATCACTCTCTTCGTTCTTTGTCAAGGGCTTTTTTCGGATTATATCTATATCAGATCTGTTTGTGGACGATGGTATATTCGTCTCCGGGCCGGTAATACGGACAGGACGGGAATTCCCCGATCAGATACAGGCGCATTTCATCCTCATCCAGATCCATGACACAGTCATAGCAGTCATATTCTTCATCGTATTCAAAATTCATGCAATCATCACAGTTGCTCTGGATCTTTTTCTTATTCATAAAAACATACCTTCCTGTATTAAGACGTAAAAATGCTCCAACAATTCGCAAAAAACGCCAAAAACGAGCCTCTTCCTTGTACACAAGTAACGTATAAAAGCCGAAATATCGTTGTGGCACAACGGATTTTGACGCTTTCAGGGGTGAACTCGCTTTACCCTTTAACTATTCGCAAAACATGCCCATTCTCTTTCCATAAACAAGGACAGCCTGCTCCGGATACATGAAACAAGCTGTCCTTTCGGGAACCGTTTAAGAAAGACGGATCGACTCTTCTCTCCTAGCGAGGACTGCTGACAGCCACGGCTGTATTGTCCTTCTGCAGGACGTCATGGGCGCCGCCTTCCACGATACTGACGGAGGATACCAGCGTCAGCTTGGCTTTCTTCTGGAGCTCCGGAATCGTTAATGCGCCGCAGTTGCACATGGTCGATCGGATCTTGCTTAAGGTCATCTGAACGTTGTCCTTCAAGGACCCTGCATAAGGGACATAGGAGTCCACGCCTTCTTCGAAGGAAAGCTTCTTTTCGCCGCCCAGGTCATAGCGCTGCCAGTTGCGGGCTCTGGCTGATCCTTCGCCCCAGTATTCCTTGTAATAGGTCCCGCCGATGCTCACGCGGTTTGTGGGGCTTTCATCAAAGCGGGCAAAATACCGGCCGAGCATCACAAAGTCTGCGCCCATGGCCAGCGCCAGTGTGATATGATGGTCGTATACGATACCGCCGTCCGAGCAGACCGGGACGTAAATGCCGGTCTCTTCGTAGTATTTATCTCTTTCCTTGCAAACTTCTATGACTGCCGTAGCCTGGCCGCGGCCAATGCCCTTGGTCTCACGGGTGATGCAGATGGACCCACCGCCGATCCCGACTTTTACGAAATCAGCTCCGCAGTCCGCCAGGAAACGGAAGCCGTCAGCATCGACCACATTGCCGGCGCCGACTTTGACGCTGTTGCCGTAATTGTCCCGGATCCAGTCGATGGTCAGTTTCTGCCATTCACTGAAGCCTTCGGAGGAGTCGATGCAGAGGACGTCTGCGCCCGCCTCCAGCAGCGCCGGAACGCGTTCGGCGTAATCTCTGGTATTGATGCCGGCACCGACGACGTAGCGCTTGTGGTTGTCCAGCAGTTCGTTCGGATTCTGCTTGTGCATGTCGTAGTCCTTGCGGAACACGATATAGCAGAGCTTTCCTTCGGCGGAAACGATGGGCAGAGCGTTTAATTTGTGCTCCCAGATGATATCATTGGCTTCTGCGAGGGAGGTGCCTTCCGGCGCGCAGATCAGCTTTTCCAGCGGGGTCATGAATTCATAGACCGGTGTTTTCGGATCCATGCGGCTGACACGGTAGTCACGGCTCGTTACCAGACCAACGAGTCTGCCTTCTGCCGTTCCGTCTTCGGTGACGGCGATGGTGGAATGGCCGGTCTTCTGGGTCAGGGCTACGATATCCGCCAGGGTATCGTTGGGTTTGATATTGGAATCGCTCAGAACGAAGCCCGCCTTAAAGCTCTTGGCTCGCTTCACCATGGCAGCCTGGGCTTCGATGGTCTGGGATCCGTAAATAAACGAAACACCGCCTTCCATCGCCAGGGCTACCGCCAGCCTGTCACCGGAAACAGACTGCATGATCGCGGATGTCATGGGGATATTCATGTGAAGGGCCGGCTCTTCTCCCTTCCTGAAACGTACCAACGGTGTTTTTAATGAAACGTTGGCAGGGATACATTCTTTCGAAGAATAACCGGGAATGATCAGATACTCGTTAAAGGTTCTTGCTTGTTCTTCCACAAAGATCGCCATGAGATCCTCCTTTGATCTGAGAACTGAAAAAAGTATATATTTCTTGACTTTATACCTTAAAACGGCCGCTTTGTAAAGGGGGGAAACGGCAATTTGAAAATTATTTCACGCATCACCGGACCGGCTGCCGGTAAAAAAGGAACAGGCGCTTCCTTTTTAGGAAACACCTGTTCCTTTTGCTCGTAAATGGAGCTGAGGGGAATCGAACCCCTGTCCGAAAGCCTATCCCTCCCGGGCGCTACCATCATAGTCTGCGGTTTGACATTCCCTCCGTCAGGCGCCCGCAGACGGGCTCAGGACTTCAGTAGCTTCATCATACTGTTCGCGCCGCAAAGCTTAGGCACGTCAGTGCCCCGCCGATCATGATGCCGGTATCCGGAGGGGCAGGCAGCCCCGGGCCGACAAGCTGCTTAAGCAGCTAACGCGTAGTTGTTGTTTGCGTTTATGTTTAAGTTCCGTTTTTTAACGCAGCCACGGTCTGCGGATGGCTCCCCGAACTTCAAAACCCCCGTCGAAACCAGTACAACCCCCGGTTTGCCGGTTCAAAGTCCAGCGGGATCATTATATCATGAAATCAGGATCTGTCAAATGATTTTTCCGGATCTTGCGTTTTATTGCCGCTTAGACCACTCTTCCATCCCGTACATCCAGGCAGGGGATGATTCGTTTCGTGATCATAGGAGCTGTTCTCCCGCTATCTGAATGGCTTTTTTCAGATCAAGCGTCCCGGCATAGAGAGCTTTCCCGATGATGGCGCCGTTGATCCCCATGTCTTTTAACGCCTTCAGATCTTCCTCCCGGCTCACACCGCCGGAAGCGATCAGATCCAGGTGCGGGAAGCGCAGCTTTAAGCGCCGGTACAGGAGGAGGTTTACGCCCTGCAGCATGCCGTCGCGGGTGATATCGGTGCAGTTGATATGTTTGACGCCGGCCGCCTGCAGCTGATAGATATAGCTCTCAAAGGGGATGGCGCCTTCATGCAGCCATCCGCGGATCCGGACCTGCTCATTCCAGATATCGACGCCGACGGTGATCCGCTCGTCGTATAAACGAAGCGATTCAGCCAGAAGGACGGGATCTTCGGCCGCGACCGAGCCTAAAATGATGCGCCAGGCACCGGCTTCAGCATAGGCCCGGATATCCTCGGCAGTCCGGATGCCGCCGCCGATCTCGACGTTCAGACCGCTTTCCTTGATCAGACGGATCACGGTCTCCTGATTGACCGGGCGGCCTTCTTTGGCTCCGTCCAGGTCCACAACGTGGAGACACACGGCACCGGCCTCCCGGAAGGATAGCACCTGGCGGAGGGGATCCGGTTCGTAAACGGTTTTCTGCAGATAATCACCCTGCTTCAGACGGACGGCCTGTCCGTCCATGATATCGATCGCCGGATAAATAATCATAAGAATCTCCTAATATTCTGCAAATGCTTTCAGGATCGAGAGACCGATCCGGCCGGAATACGGCTTCCTGGTAATAGAGTCTTTGAAGGGGCTCTCCATAGTGCTCCTGAAGATCAATGCGGACCGGCTGTGGTCTTTTTAATTCATGAGATCCAGCCGGTTTAAAACTGCCTGATACCCGCCGCTGCCATAAGTCAGCGCACGATTGACACGAGATATCGTGGCGCTGGAAACCGAGACTTCCTCGGAGATCCTGGTGTATGGTTTTCCCTCTGTCAAAAGGGATGCGACACAAAGGCGCTGCATGAGGTCCTGTATCTCGCGGACTGTCATGATATCCAGCAAAAAAGCAAGACATTCTTTTTCATCGCGCAAAGCGAGAAAGGCTTCGCATAACGTATGTACGGTAACATGGCCGTAGGAAACATCTTCTATCTGCATGCTTTCCTCCATCCGGGGATCAGTTTTATGGCACTTCACCACTTTATCATAGTAAATTGATAAAGTCAAGCAAAACACCTGTTTTTTTGCGATGCAATTTTTTTATTCGGGTGCTTCATCCTCCAGCAGGATGGACAGGGCTTCGTTGTGAGCCAGCGTATGCGGACTGTAGAGGAAAAGGACATCTGTATAGCCGCCGGTCATAAACAGGGAAGAAACGGGTTCCGAATAATACCGGGGGTCGATCACAATGATGTTTTTATAGCTGGCAGCCAGAAAAGGCAAAAAGCAGTTGGCATAGGAATCCTTAAAGACCAGCAGGGTATCGTCCGTATCGGCAGTGGTCGTGATGCTGAGCATCGGCTCATTGTCACCCAGGAAAAAGAGATACTCGTCCGAGGTCCCGAGCGCTTCCGGACGGTAAAAACTGCTCTGAATTTCACCGTTTGTCCGGGAAATGCGGACGCTGATCTCCTTGTCATATCCCGCCAGAATGGAATCGGACATGGCAGGAACATAGCCGCTTTTGGAGACCAGAGCTCCGAGGAAGTGGTTGCTGACGACAGAAAAATCCATCGCACTCTCCTTCCACCCAAAGGAAGAAGCCAGACTGGTAAATACATGATGGGCGGCGGTCGTGGTCCAGTGGTGATCGGTCAGATAAAAGGCCCTCTCACCGCTTTGTTTTGTTTCATTTAAAAGCGGAAGCAGATCCGGCGCCTGTACAGTCTCGGGAAGCCGGGAAAGAAAAGCGGATAGATACGATGTTTCCAGCTGATTGTCCACAAAGAACGGCAGGACTTCGGGCGAAAGAACCATTGCGCTCGGAACCATCAGGAAAATGCGGTTGCGAAAAGCATACCGCTCTGTGAAATGAGCAACGGCATCGGTCGTCTTTTCCAACAATTCCGGGGTCCAGGGGTCAAGTTTCTGGATCAGGCTGCCATCGCGGCAATAATAGACACCGTTGGATTCCGTCTCGCCCAGACGAAGAGAAATATCGGATTTTAAATGCATCATGGCATCCCGGGCCGGGAACTGGTCGGAGGCATATTTTTCGACCTTCTGCATCCATTCTGCACTGGCCACGTTCTGAAGAGAAAGCGGCGGGAACTGAGTCAGCGTCCGCTTCTCGAGCGCGCTGTAGCCGCGGTCCGGCGTAAGGACATGCCACAGGCCGGCACAGACAAGGAGAATCACAAAAAGAAATCCGTAAACGGCCGCGGAATGATAGTTCTTGCTCCATTCCTGATTCTTCAGGGAGCGGGAACGGTTTACCGGTCTATCGGAGGCAACGGTGCTCTGATCATTGTTCAAAGGATCCATACTTTTTTTCCTCCTAGAAACGATAATACAGGAAGGGGTTGTAATCCTGCGACACCATAAAGGCAATGGACAGGACCATCAGGAACAGAGAGATCACCGCGGAAACCGTAAAGTGATCCTTCATCAGTTTTTCACGGGTGTGCAGCATAAACGGCGAGGCAAAGAAGCCGCCGATCACCAGCATCGGTCCCCCTGTCACCAGAAGCCGCAGGGCACTCTGATCCCAGGCGGGCATTCCGGAAAGGAAAAGCATATTCCGGTAAGACTGCACTGCTTGCTCCCAGGTGGCACTCTGAAACATGCCGAAACCGAAGAAGAAGACAAAAAGGGTCAGCAGGTGGGCAAAGACGGACGGGAAATGCTTGATCTTAAAAAGAACATACTTTTCAAACAGCATCCAGACGCCGAAATACAGGCCCCAGAGAACGAAATGATAGCCGGCCCCGTGCCAGAGACCCGTCAGACCCCAGACAATGAGGATGTTGAGGATATAGCGGAAGGTCCCCACCCGGTTGCCGCCGAGAGGAATATAGACATATTCGCGGAACCAGCTGCCGAGCGACATGTGGTGGCGGCGCCAGAGTTCCGTGATGCTCTTGGAACCATAAGAAGCGCGGAAGTTGTCGGGGAATTCAAAGCCAAAGCAGTAGCCCAGACCGATCGCCATGTCCGAATAGCCGGAGAAGTCAAAGTATATCTGCAGTCCGTAGGCAATGATCCCGATCCAGGCCGTCAACACGCTCACGGATTCGAGCTGGAACCGCGTTTTTTCATAAATGGCGCCGAGCGTGTTGGCAAGGAGGATCTTCTTGGCAAAGCCGTAGGAAAAGCGCATAAGGCCGGTCCCCAGACGCTCGGGCGTGACAGGCCGGTCGCTCAGGGCTTTTTCCACCTCCGAATACCGGACGATGGGGCCTGCGATCAGCTGCGGGAACAGCGAGATATACAGGGCGAAGCGAAAGACATTTTTCTGCACGCTGATCTTGCCGCGGTACAGATCGATCACATAGGACAGGGCCTGGAAGGTATAGAAAGAGATCCCGATCGGCAGAGGCAGCTCGCGGGAGGTCCAGGACAGGCCAAAAAGGCTGTTGATGATGCCTAACAGGAAGGAATAGTATTTAAAGAAGCCCAGCAGGGCCAGGTTCATGACGATGCCTGTAATCAGGATCCCCTTCCGCCAGGACGGGATCCGCTCCATATAAAGGCCGGTCAGATAATTCAGCAATATGGATATGAGGATCAGAAACAGGTAGATCGGTTCTCCCCAGGCGTAAAAGACCAGGGAAAAAAGAAGCAGGACCACGTTCTTGGCCCGTATCCCCGGAACAAGAAAGTAGATGAGAAGACAGGCCGGTAAAAAGAAAAAGATAAAGATATTGCTGCTGAATACCATGCTCTCACCTCTCGATCCGGGTCCGAATGATCTCCATCAGGCGCGATGCCTGATGACCGGTGACGGACACCAGATACAGATCGTTTTCATAACGCAGACAGGAACAGAGCAGATCGTACTGATCCGTTCCGTAGTTTTCAAAAGTCAGTTTCAGGTTTTCTGTACGCCTGACAAAGGCGTTCCGAATACTCTCGGCATCCGATTTCTCATTCAGACGAATGATGATGATCTCCTCCACGGACATAAAGTCACGCGGTGCAATATGTAGTGCCTCCCCGTAAGCGGAAGGAAGCAGGTCGTAATTGCGGCGGATGGTTGCTTCCGAACCGGGCTGCGCCTCTTCCAGAAGGCCGCTTTCCATGATCTCCTGCTCCAGCGCTGCAAGATCATAGGGGATGCCGACTGCTTCCTTCAGGCGTGATTTTACAAAAAAGACCACAGAGACCGTAAGAACAAGCATCAGGAGGATATAAACAAGCTTATCTCCTGTTTTTTTACGCGTTGTTTCCTCCATCAGAATCCTACCTCTTTACGGATATTGTTGAACCACTGCCTGGTCCAGGCGGCTGAAAAATGCACGCCGTCGCTGGCATAGCACCAGTCGGGCGAAAAGCCGTCTGTCGCATAGACAAACTGCCAGCCATTCCGTGCGCACATGTCTTTTAAGAGTTCATTGTACGCCGGGAGGGATCCGAGGAAGGGGCGTGCCTCTACGGCAGCCGCGGTGGCAGGGATCGCGTAAACAACGTAGATCTTACAGCTCGGCACCTGTGCGGAGAAATTCCGGATCACTGCCTCATAGTTCTTGATGGCCACTTCGAGCCCCGCACTCACATCGTCGCCGGCATTCATGAAGATGGCCTTGACGGGATTCTGTGCGATCAGGGCCTGCAGTTCCTGCTTGGCGACTTCGCCCCAGGAGCGGGAAACCGTATGTCCGATCAGATGGGCCGGCCAGCAGTTATAGATCTTCGGATAAAAGCCTGAGGTACGGGAGTCTCCGAACAATACGACGTTTTCACCGGTCCACGGCGTCACGACAGGATTGGGACGCGTGGCAGCCTCCGCGGCTTTCCGGGATTCTTCTTTAGAAGATTCTAAATATGCCTCGCGGGAGGCTTCCAGGGAAGCAAGAAGCCATTCTTTGTAAGCTTCTTCTTCGCGGCTGTTTTCCTCCAGAGACTGCATTTCCTCAGCTTTCGCGATCAAGGAGTCCGCGATGGATTTCATTTTTGCCTGCCACTGGGATTCCTGGATCGATTCTTCTATAGAGGCCGACTCGGAAACGGAGGCAGCAACGGATTCTTCCACAGAACGGCTGTAGGCAATCGAATCCTGTATCCGTTTCTTACGGGAGCTTTCTGCCGCCTGTACGAGGGAGGCTTCGGCTCCGTTTTCATCCTTTGCCTGCTCCTGGATCAGGGACAAAAGCGACTCATTGACGGAGATCCTGGCGGAAGCAGGGACACGCAGAAAGCAGGCCGTCAGCACAAAAACAAAGAGAACGCCGAGGCCGCTCGCTGTGATGATCTCCCATATACTTTTTTTGCCGTTTTTTTTCATGCTATGCTTTCTCTGTCCTTACAGCGTGATAGGCTTCTCTTCTCCCTTGAAAAGACGGATGATGTTCTCGCGGTGACGTACCAGAGAAAGGACGACCAGGAACGTCATGATGCCTAAAGCTTCCCATACAGGCATGAGGCCGGGATCGATGGTTCCGTTCAGTGTGAGAACGAAAAAGAGGATCAGATCACCCATCAGCATCACGCAGGAAGCAAGGGAAACAAGCTTGGTGGCCAGGGTCAGGCCAAAGAAGCAGATAAAGGAAAACAGCGTCATGCGCCAATCCAGGAAGAACATAAGACCGCCCGTTGAGGCAACGCCCTTTCCTCCCTTGAAGTTCATGTAGTAGGGGAAATCATGCCCCAGTACGACGCCAAGTGCCGTCCAGAGTTTTACCAGGAGGCGATACTCTTCTCCCCAGAAACGGCAGAAAAGACCGGTCAGAAGCAGGGCCACGATCATTTTCCCCATATCTCCCAGGAAGACGATCACGCCGGCCTTGCGGCCCATGACCCGCAGGGCATTGGTGGTTCCGGCATTGCCGCTGCCATGTTCCCGGATGTCCAGTCCCTGTTTTTTTCCGTAGAAAAAGCTGGTTTGAATACAGCCGAACAGATAGCCGATCAAAAGCAAGGGCAAACGGATCATTGTTCTTTCTCGCTCCTTTCCCGGACGATGATCTTGATGCTGGTTCCCCGGAATCCGAAGGTTTCCCGGATCTGGTTCTCCAGGTAGCGCTGATAGGAAAAATGCATCAGTTTTTTGTCATTGACAAAGAAAACGAAGGTCGGCGGCCCCACAGCGACCTGGGTGCTGTAGTAGATCCGCAGTCGTTTTCCTTTGTCGGAAGGCGGTTCATGCATGGCCGTCGCCTGCGAAATGATCTCGTTGAGCACGCCGGTCCCGACCCGCTGGTTGCAGGCCTCCACGATCTCGTCGACCTTGTCGAAGATCTGGGAGAGGCGCTGGCCGGTTTCGGCTGAAACAAAGAGGATATCCGCATATTCGAGGAAGGACAGGACCTCCCGGATCTTTTTCGTAAAGTTTTTGACGGTGGTATTGTCCTTTTCGACCAGATCCCACTTGTTGACCAGGATCAGGATCCCTTTATTGTTGTCGTGAGCGATGCCCGCGATCTTGGCATCCTGCTCGGTCACGCCCTCGGAAGCATCGATCACCAGGATCACGACGTTTGCGCGCTCAACGGCGCTTACCGCGCGGATGATGCTGTAGTGCTCAATGCTTTCTTTGATCTTGCTTCTGCGGCGAAGACCGGCGGTATCGATCAGGACATACTCTTTTTTCTGACGGCGTACGACCGTGTCAATGGCATCCCGGGTGGTGCCGGCAATATCGGAAACGATGACCCGCTGATTGCCGGCCATGCGGTTGACGATACTGCTCTTTCCCACATTGGGTTTCCCGATAATGGCGATGCGCGGACGGTTATCTTCCTCATCCTCTTCCGCTGTGCGGTTCACCTGGGACAGGGCGGCATCCAGCAGATCGCCCAGCCCCAGCATTTCTGTGGCCGAGATCGGGATCGGATCGCCGAGCCCCAGATTGTAAAACTCGTAGATATCATTGCCGTATTTGGCAAAATTGTCGACTTTATTCACAGCAAGAACGACCGGCTTCTGCGAGCGGCGCAGCATATCGGCCACGCGCATATCCGCATCCACAAGTCCCTGCTTTACATCCGTCAGAAAGATGATCACATCGGCGGTTTCCATGGCGATCGTGGCCTGTTCCCGCATCTGCTTCAGAATGATATCATCACTCTCCGGCTCGATCCCGCCGGTATCGATCAGCGTGAAGGCCCGGTTCAGCCAGCTGCATTCCGCATAGATCCTGTCACGGGTCACGCCGGGTCTGTCATCGACGATGGAGATCCGTTCTCCCGCTATTTTGTTAAACAACGTAGATTTGCCCACGTTGGGACGCCCTACGATGGCGACGATGGGTTTGCTCATCCTTTTCCTCCCGGTTCATAGGCCCGAAACAGTCGTTTGGCAGATGGCTTTCCCGCCGACTGTAAAATACTCTTGACCAAAGAAGCGCCGTTGCATTCCAGCGCTGTGACTGTGACCCCCAAAGATTCCTCCACTTCACCGGCATGGATATCGTCCAGAAAGACGTCTTCGCCGGCCCGGAGCATGGTATCCGGAATGTACAGGGTCTCTCCCAATTCCTTCCCTTTCAGCTGCCGGATCAGATCCTGGCCCGTTACAAGGCCGGAGACGGTGATCGACTCTCCGAAGAAATGGTTGATGATCGGGTAAAGATTTATTTTAACCCCGGGGAATTTACTTGTCAACTCTTTTAGCAGTTCCTGCATACTGGGCGCCGGCAGGAGGCCGCAGGCCATGGAGACTTCGCGCTTCTTCCGGGAAGGACGGTGATGCGCAAGCTCTTCCCGGAACTGATCCATGTAGAGCCGCATCATACCGACACCGTTTTCCAGCTGAAGGTAGCCGTCGTAGCGATCTTCTTCCGGCAAAGGCAGACCGGCTGTCAGATAGATCTCATCGCTGGCATGGATAAAATGCAGGCCGTACTGGGGAAACAGCTTCTGCTGCCAGCGTTCTATGATCTCTATGGTATGCCGGGCCTCTTCTTTGGTGAGCAGGCGCAGCGGTGTCAGATTCTCGCGGTATTTTGTCAGGCCTACCGGAACCACGGAAACACTTTCCATGACAGGAAGGTATTTTGACAGCTCGGAGATGGTATATTCCAGCTCCTCCCCGTCGTTGTAGCCGGGACACAGAACGATCTGCCCGTTCATGACGATCCCGTTTTCATAGAGCACGTCCAGTTTCTTTAGAGCCTCGCCGGCAAAGCGGTTATGCAGCATCTGACAGCGCAGTTCAGGATTCATGGTGTGCACGGAAATATTGATGGGAGAAAGGCGGTAGCGGATGATGCGGTCGATATCATGATCGCTCATGTTGGTAAGCGTCACATAATTGCCCTGCAGAAAGCTGAGCCGGGCATCATCATCCTTGAAATACAGGGTTTCGCGCATG
>CADBSR010000063.1 GCA_902797385.1 uncultured Lachnospiraceae bacterium | reverse complement strand
TTTGATGCCTCCCTGCGCTTCTTGGGAGAAGATCCGTGGGAGCGCCTGCGCAAGCTCCGGGCCGGTTTTAAAAACACCAAACTGCAGATGCTCTTCCGCGCCCAGAACATCCTGGGCTATCGCCACTACGCGGACGATGTCGTGGATTATTTCGTAAAGAAATCGTTGGACAACGGCATCGATATCATCCGTATCTTCGATGCGTTGAACGATCTGCGCAACATGCAGACCGCGGTGAAGGCCACCAAGGCCTACGGCGGTCATGTGCAGACAGCCATCTCTTACACCCTGGGCGAACCGTACACGGTGGAATACTTCGTGAATCTGGCCAAGTCCATGGAGGATATGGGGGCCGATTCCATCTGCATTAAGGATATGGCCGGTCTGCTGATCCCCTACGAAGCGGAAAAGCTGGTCAAAGCCATCAAGGAAGTTGTTTCCGTCCCCCTCCAGCTGCATACACACTATACAAGCGGCGTTGCCTCCATGAGCTACTTAAAGGCGATCGAAGCGGGCTGCGATATCGTGGATACCGCCATGAGCCCCTTCGCGCTTGGCACCAGCCAGCCTTCGACCGAAGTGATGGCCAAGACGCTGGCCGGCACACCCTTCGATACCGGCCTCGACGAAAAGCTGCTGCTTGAGATTGCCGACTATTTCCGTCCGCTGCGCGAGGAAGCGTTAAACAGCGGGCTCATGAACCCGAAGGTTCTGGGCGTAGATATCAACACCTTAAAGTATCAGGTGCCGGGCGGCATGCTCAGCAACTTGGTCAGCCAGTTGAAGGATCAGCACGCGGAAGACAAGTTCTATGACGTGCTGAACGAGATCCCGAAGGTTCGTAACGACCTTGGCATGCCGCCGCTTGTGACCCCGTCCAGCCAGATCGTGGGCACGCAGGCTGTCATGAACGTCCTCTTCGGCGAGCGCTACAAGGTCGCCACCAAGGAAACCAAAGCGCTGCTGCACGGCGAGTACGGCAAGACCGTCCGCCCGTTCAATCCTGAAGTCCAGAAGAAGGTGCTCGGCGATGTCGAACCCATCACCTGCCGTCCGGCCGATCTTCTGGAAAACGAGCTTCCGAAGCTCCGCGAGGAGATCAAGGACTACAGCATTCAGGATGAAGACGTTCTGACCTACGCCCTGTTCCCGCAGGTCGCCATGGATTTCTTCAAGGAGCGTAAGGCCGGCTTCCCGAAGAAGAAAGCGGAAGAAGAGGCGAAGAAGGCCGCTGCGGCAGCGAAAGCAGCACCGGCAGCGCCGAAAGCTGAGCCTGCGGCTCCCGCAAAAGAAAAGCTGGTCCCGCTGCCGGCTCCGTTCCTGGGCTCCTGGCCCGGCGTCGTGGGGGAAGAGGCTGCCAAGCTGGTCTCCCATGCACCGAAAGCCGGCGATGTGATCGAGGGCAATGTAAAATTTAATGGCAGTAACGTAAAATATAAAGTTGACTGCCTCGGCTGATTACTCTATAATAACGAACGGACGGAAAGTCAGAAATTACAAGGTAAAATTCCTGACGCCGTCCGTTCGCTTTTCTTTCGCTCTTTCTCGCCATAGGCAGCAGCACACTAGGCGAAGCAACCTCAACAATCCACAGGAGGAGAACCCGAATGCAAACAGATGTACGACCGGCCGAAATGGCCCGAATCAACACTCCGGAACTGGCGCAAGCTTTTATCGCGGAGCAAGTAAAAGAACTGCGGAAACAGATCGGCAGCAGTAAAGTCCTGCTGGCGCTTTCCGGCGGCGTAGACTCCTCTGTCGTGGCAGCTTTACTGATCAAAGCCATCGGCAAACAGCTGACCTGTGTCCATGTGAATCACGGTTTGCTGCGTAAAGGGGAGCCGGAGCAGGTCATTAAAGTCTTCGGCGAGGAGCTCGGCGCCAATCTGATCTATGTCGATGCCACCGACCGCTTCCTGGACAAGCTGGCCGGCGTTTCCGACCCTGAAACCAAGCGCAAGATCATCGGCAAAGAGTTCATCGACGTTTTCGCGGAAGAAGCCCGCAAGCTGGAAAATATCAAATTCCTGGCCCAGGGAACCATCTATCCGGATATTCTGGAATCAGTCGCCGGTGTCAAGGCACATCACAATGTCGGCGGCCTGCCTGAAGATTTGAATTTTGAACTTGTTGAGCCGGTCAAGCTTTTGTACAAGGATGAGGTCCGTATGGTCGGCAAGGAACTGGGCCTGCCGGACGGCATGGTTTATCGCCAGCCTTTCCCGGGCCCGGGCCTGGGCGTTCGCTGTCCCGGTGCCATCACCCGTGACCGTCTGGAAGCACTGCGTGAGGCAGACGCCATTGTCCGTGAGGAGATCGAGACGCTGCCGGAGCGGCCTTGGCAGTATTTCTGCGTAGTCCCGGATTTCAAATCCACCGGCATCCGCGACGGCAAGCGCACCTTCAGCTGGCTCTGCATTATCCGCGCCATCAGCACCGTTGACGTCGTCGAGGTCTCTCCGGTCCACCTGCCGAACGAACTCATCGACCGCATGGTCCGGCGCATCACCACAGAAGTCCCGGCCATCTCACGTGTCCTTGTAGACTACACTCCCAAGCCCCCCGCCACGGTGGAATATGAATAAGCTTTGAGCCATGCGACAAAGCGGAAGAGGCGTCTCCGGAATGCTTGCATTCCGGAGGCGTCTCTTTTGATTTGGCATACGGCGAATGCCGACAGCGAGAGCGCGCGGAGCGCGGTCGAGCTGTGCATGGCTCAAAGCTGTAGCGCGGTATACCCGGCGAATGCCGACAGCGAGAGCGCGCGGAGCGCGGCCGAGCTGTGCATGGCTCAAAGCTTAATTCCGGGAACGAAACCCGAACCCAAGTTGCTCAGTTTGTAACGGATTGTTATTCATTATCCCGCGTTTTGGTGCTCAAGACAGAGAACCGTCCCCTGTCTTATTGAAATAAGTTGCCGATCCGGACCGGACAGTATATAATAAAATAAAAAGAATTCGGAATTCCTGTCAGGATTTGCCCCCTCCGATTGTTAATATAACAGAGAGGGCTGAAAGAAAGGAAATGCTCTCTATGAAAGCGAAGCATCGGGACGATGCAAAGTTTGAAATCCTGTATCTCCACTACCGGGAGGCGCTGCTGCGGCTTGCGCACCGCTTTCTGCCGGCCGATGCCGACTGTGAGGATGCGGTGGAGGATGCGCTGCTTAGGATCCGGGACCATATGGATATGGTGGACCGGCCGGACAGTCCCGAGAGCGAAAGACTCTGCCGGGTCGTTCTGCGGAACGTCTGTCTGAATATGCTGAAAAAACGGCAGCGGGAAGTGCTGACGGATTTTACCGAAGAAGCAGTTTCCGCACGGACCGAGGAGGAAGCCGTAACGAAGGCCTGGCAGGAGCAGGGAGAACAGTACGAAACGCTTTACAACGCAGTCGATCAGTTGGATACAGAAACAGCAGAGATGCTCTGGCTCTTCTATAAGTACGGATTCTCGACGAAAGAAATTGGAAAACAGTATGGAAAAACAGCCGGAGCCGTTCAGCAGATCCTTTCGCGGGCCAGACGAACACTGAAGAGGCTCTTAATAGGGGGAGCGAAAAATGAAGAACAAGAAATTTGAAGAACAGTTCCTACGGGCTTTGACAGAAAAGGTCATGCGGGATGAAGCTGCGGAAACGGCGCAGAGGGAAGCGTTATCGACAGAAAGCTTTCAGGAAACGGCAGACAGCAACGCATCCGCTCTGCATGTGTTGGACCGCCGTATGCAGCGGCGCTTCCGCTGCAGCCGCGTCCTTGCGGCGCTCGGGAAAGCAGGAAAAGTCGTCGCTATGTTTGCAGCCGTCCTTTTGATCAGTGGCATACTGCTATTGTCCTTCAGCCCGACCGCCCGGGCGGCTTTTGAACGCTGGACGCATGATATTTACGAAAACCGTATCCGGTATATCTTCCACGGAAAACCGGAAGAGGAATACAGGCTGCCCCTC